>CBIHRR010000020.1:0-22216 GCA_966212495.1 uncultured Gammaproteobacteria bacterium | reverse complement strand
CGATGAACGCCATGTCGTCGCCGCGCTCGCGCAGCACCGCGCGGAACAGGTACTTGAGGAAGTCCTCGGCGACGCGCGCGTCCTCGGCGAGGTCGGCGAAGGCGATTTCCGGCTCCACCATCCAGAATTCGGCCAGGTGGCGCGTGGTGTTGGAGTTTTCCGCGCGGAAGGTCGGGCCGAACGTGTAGACCTTGCTCATCGAGAGGCAGTAGGCCTCGACGTTGAGCTGGCCCGACACGGTGAGGAAGGTCTCCTTGCCGAAGAAGTCGCGGCTGAAGTCGACTTCGCCGCGCTCGTTGCGCGGCAGGTTCGCCGTATCGAGCGTGGAGACGCGGAACATCTGCCCGGCGCCTTCCGCGTCGGACGTGGTGATGATCGGCGTCGAGATCCAGAAATAGCCCTGTTCGTGGAAATAACGGTGCACGGCCTTGGCCAGGCAGTCGCGGATGCGCGTCACCGCGCCGAACAGGTTGGTGCGCGGGCGCAGGTGCGCCACTTCGCGCAGGAATTCCAGCGAATGCGCCTTCGGCTGGATCGGGTAGGTCTCGGGATCGTCGACCCAGCCGACGACCTCCACCCGGTCGGCCTGGACCTCGAAGGCCTGGCCCTGGCCCTGCGACTGGGCGAGCGTGCCGGTGCACACGACGGCGCAGCCGGCGGTCAGCCGCTTCACCTCGGTCTCGTAGTTGGGCAGCGAGGACGGCGCGACGACCTGGATGGGCGCGAAGCAGGAGCCGTCGCTCACGTTGACGAAGCTCAGCCCCGCCTTGGAGTCGCGCCGGGTGCGGACCCAGCCGCGGACCGTGACTTCGCCGCCGACGGGCAGCTTGCCCGCGAGCGCATGTTCGACGCTGACCGTTGTCATGCCCTGATGGTTCATCCCGTGCGTGAACCGCCGAGTATAATCGCGGCATGGCGATCCAACTCGCACCAGCAGCGCTCGACCGCATCCGCGGCTATCTCGCCGCCGACCCGCAGGCGCTTGGCCTGCGTTTCGGCGTGCGCCGCACCGGGTGCTCCGGCTGGGGCTACCTGGCCGAACTGGCCCGCGCGACGGGCGAGGGCGACACCGTGTTCGAGCAGGACGGCGTGCGGGTCTACGTGGACGCAGACAGCCTGGCGCTGGTGGACGGTACCCGGATCGATTTCCTCAAGGCCGGGTTGAACGAGCAGTTCGTGTTCCAGAACCCCAACGTGGCCGCCGAATGCGGCTGCGGCGAGTCGTTCACGACCGACGCCGACCGCGCCGCCTAGCCGCCACCGGGCCCCCGGCGCGCCCCGCGACCGGCCAGTTGCCCGCAACCCCTTGATTCGTCCATAATTGCCGGCTCCCCGGCCTCCGGGGAGCCCTTGCCCCACCGCGACCGTCCCGGCCGACGGGGGGCTGCCAGGCCAGGCGACCGCCTTCCGCGAAGGCTGCGCCGGCCGACATCCACGAGGAAACCACCATGCGTCATTACGAAATCGTGTTCCTGGTCCATCCGGACCAGAGCGAGCAGGTGCCTGCCATGATCGAGCGCTACAAGGCGCTGATCGAGGGTGGCAACGGCAAGATCCACCGCCTCGAGGACTGGGGCCGCCGCCAGCTGGCCTATCCGATCGAGAACCTGGTCAAGGCCCATTACGTGCTGTTCAACGTGGAGACCGGTCAGGAAGCCCTGAACGAGCTGGTCGATGCGTTCCGCTTCAACGACGCGATCCTGCGCCACCTGGTCGTCCGCCGCGACGAGCCGGTGACCGAGCAGTCGCTGATCATGAAGAACAAGGACGAGAAGGGCGACAAGCCCGAGCGTGGCGAGCGCCGCCGCCGTGACGACGACAGCGACAGCGCGATCGGCACCGCCGACGACGCCGCCGAAGCCGCCTGATCCCGTCCTCTAGGAGCACACAGACATGTCCAAGTTCTTTCGCCGCCGCAAGTTCTGCAAGTTCACCGCCGAGGGCGTCAAGGAGATCGATTACAAGGATCTCAACACCCTGCGCCAGAACCTGACCGAGACCGGCAAGATCGTGCCGAGCCGCATCACCGGCACCAAGTCGAAGTACCAGCGCCAGCTGGCGACCGCGGTCAAGCGCGCGCGCTTCCTGGCGCTGATCCCGTACACCGACAACCACAATCCGTAAGGGCCGCAACCCGCAAGGGCGGTGGGCCGCGCCAGCGACACCCCCGCTTCTTTTTTCGTCCGTTCGGACAGCAACCGTTGCGGCGCCGTGGGCGCCGCTAACGAACCGGAGCAAGTGAAATGGAACTGATCCTCCTGCAAAAAGTGACCAACCTCGGCGGCCTCGGCGACAAGGTCAGCGTCAAGCCGGGCTATGGCCGCAATTTCCTGGTGCCGCAGGGCAAGGCCGTGCCGGCCACCGCTGCCAACCTCGCCGAGTTCGAGGCGCGCCGCGCCGAGTACGAAGCCAAGGCCCAGTCGCAGCTCGGCGACGCCGAGGCGCGCAAGTCCAAGCTGGAAGGCGTGACGGTCACCATCTACGCCAACGCCTCGAGCGAAGGCAAGCTGTACGGCTCGGTCGGCCCGCGCGAGATCGCCGAGGCGCTCAGCAAGCTCGGCACGCCGGTCGGCAAGTCCGAAGTCGTGATGGGCGAGGGCGCGATCCGCAACGTCGGCGAATCGGAAGTCATCCTGCACCTGCACGCCGACGTCGAGACGACCGTCAAGGTCGTGGTCGCCGGCGAAGCGGCCTGATCCACGCGGGAAACGCCGTCCAACGACGATGATGCAGCGGGCGCCTTCGGGCGCCCGTTGCGTTTGCGGGCACGGCCGGCGCGTCGCAGCTCCTGCGATTCCCACCGGTTATCCACAGAGTTGTCTGCAACGCTCCGGTGGATGGGCCGACTACGATGGCTACCAGGCTGCAACAGTTCGACGCGCAGCACCACACGCAGGACCAGGGCCGCGCAGACGGCCCGACCGGGGGAGTCAGCACACTGATGAGCGCACGCCAGGGATTCCGTGCCGATGCTTCGCCAGGTTTCCACGGGCGCGACCAGGGACGGGCGGACCACCGGGTCGAACAGCTCCGGGTTCCGCCGCAGTCGGTGGAAGCCGAGCAGGCGGTGCTGGGCGGGCTGATGCTCGCGCCCGACGCGTACGACCGCGTCGCCGACATCCTGGCCGACAGCGACTTCTATCGCCGCGACCACCAGCTGATCTATCGCGCGATCCGCGAGCTCGCCGAGAAGGGTCGCCCGTACGATGCCGTCACGCTCGGCGAATGGTTCGAGTCGATGGGGCAGGTCGAGCAGGTGGCCGGCGGCGCCTACCTCGTCGAGCTCGCCACGACCACGCCGTCGGCGGCCAACATCACGGCCTATGCCGAGATCGTGCGCGACAAGGCAGTGCTGCGCCAGCTGATCGAGGTCGGCACCGGCATCGTCAACGACGGGTTCCAGCCCGACGGCCGCGACACCAGCGAGATCCTGGATGCGGCCGAATCCAGCGTGCTGGCGATCGCCGAGCACAGCGCGAAGGGCCGGATGGACTTCGTGCCCGTGCACACCGCGCTGGCCGAGGCGTTCGACGTGCTGCAGAAGCGCTTCGAGAGCGGCGGCAGCGTCACCGGCCTGCCCACCGGCTACACCGAGTTCGACGAGATGACCGCGGGCCTGCAGCCGACCGACCTGCTGATCCTCGCCGCGCGCCCGTCCATGGGCAAGACCACGCTCGCGCTGAACATGGCCGAGTACGCGGCGATGAAGTCGAAGCAGCCGGTCGCGATCTTCTCGATGGAAATGTCGGCCAGCCAGCTCGCGCTGCGCCTGATCTCCTCGGTGGGGCGGATCAACGCGACGCGCCTGCGCACCGGCCAGCTCGAGGACGAGGACTGGAGCCGCGTGACCAGCGCGATCCGGCTGCTGCGCGAGGCGAAGATCTTCATCGACGACGAGCCCGCGCTGTCGCCGGAAAAGCTGCGTTCCAAGGCGCGCCGGATCAAGAAGGAACACGGCCTCGGCCTGATCGTGATCGATTACCTCCAGTTGATGGCCGTTCCCGGCAACAGCGAGAACCGTGCGACCGAGATCTCCGAGATCTCGCGCTCGCTCAAGGGCCTGGCCAAGGAGCTCAACGTCCCGGTGATCGCGCTGTCGCAGCTCAACCGCTCGCTGGAGACGCGCACGGACAAGCGCCCGATGATGGCCGACCTGCGCGAGTCCGGCGCCATCGAGCAGGACGCGGACGTGATCGTCTTCATCTACCGCGACGATTACTACAACAAGGAAAATTCGCCGGACAAGGGCCTGGCCGAGATCATCATCGGCAAGCAGCGCAACGGCCCCACCGGTTCGCTCAAGCTCAAGTTCTTCGGCGAGTACACCCGCTTCGACAACCTCGCCCACGACTCGGTCGGCAGCTTCGAGTAGAGCCGGCCCCTGGCCGGCTGGCTGCCCGGGCATCCGCGCCCGCCGCGATGTAAACCGTCGCCCCCTCGCGCGTATCTGATCCGGAATCCCTGTTCCGGACCCCGCCATGACCTGCTACCGCTTCCCCTTCGACGCGCGCAGCCTGCTGGCCCTGGTCGCGCTCACCTGGCTGGCGTCGTTCGCCCACGAATTCACCCACCACCTGGTCGCGGCCGGGGTCTGCGGCGGCACCGGGCGGATGAGCCTGAGCCTGTTCGCCATCGACGCCGGATGCGGAGACGCCTGGCCGTGGTCCACCGCGGCGGGCCCGGCGCTGAGCTACGCGCTGATGTGGCTGGGCATCCCGCTGCTGTCGTCGCAGCGCGGGCGGCTGCTCGGCTTCGGGCTGGTCATCGCCGACAAGCCGTTCCTGCGGCTGTTCACCGCGCTAGCCGGTGGCGGCGACGAGGGCGTGCTCTGGGACCTGGTGTCGCCGGAGTGGAGCCGGTGGCTCGCCAGCGCGACCGTGCTGCTGCTGTCGCTGCCGCCGCTGCTCGCCTGCTGGCGCGCGCTGGCGCCACGGCGGCGCGGCTGGGTGTTCGCCGGCGCGATGCTGTTGCCGATGCTGCCGATCCTGCCGGTGCCGTTCGTGGACCGCGCCTTGTACGGCGCGTGGATCGACGGCCGCGTCGCGCTGCCGGCGGGTTTCGGCGTGCCGTGGTCGGTGTGGGCGGTCGAAGCGACAGTGGCGACGGTCCTCGCCGGCAGCGCGGCGCTGCAGGGCAGGGCGCAGGCGCGTGCGCAGGCAGCGGCATCGCAGGCCGCGGCACCCGGAGTCGCCGGCCCTACAATGCGCTGATGGACCCAGCAGCGCTCGAGAGCGGACGCCCGACCCGGATCGTGGTCGACCTCGACGCGATCGCAGGCAACCTCGATGCGATCGGCCGCCACACCGGCGTCCCGGTGATGGCGGTGGTCAAGGCGAATGCGTACGGCCACGGGCTCGTACCCGTCGCCAGGCACCTCGAATCGCTCGGAGTCGCGCAGCTCGGCGTCGCCTTCCTCGAGGAGGGGATTGCGTTGCGGCAGGCGGGCGTGCGCATCCCGATCCTGGTGATGGGCGGGATCTTCGGTCCCCAGGCCGGGCAGTTCATCGCGCACGACCTCGAGGCGACCGTCTCCTCCCTGGACAAGCTGCGCCAGGTCGAGGCGGCGGCGGAAGCGGCGGGCCGCAAGGCGGTCGTGCACCTCAAGATCGACACCGGCATGGAGCGCATCGGCGTCCACAGCTATTCGGCCGGGCCCTTCATCGAGGCGGCCGTGGCCTCGCGCCGCTGCACGATCAAGGGCGTCTATTCGCACCTGGCCTGCGCCGACGATCCGTCCTCGCCGATGACCGCGCTGCAGGTGGAGCGCTTCGCCGAAGCCTGCGCGCACTTCGAGCGCCTCGGCGCGCCGATGCCGCTGCGGCACCTCGCCAATTCCGGCGGCGTGCTGCATTTCCCCGACACGTGGCTGGACATGGTGCGCCCCGGGATCATCGTCTACGGCGTGCTGCCCGATCCCGCATCGCGCGCGACGCTGGCGTTGCGTCCGGCGCTGTCGCTGCTGTCGCAGGTCGTGTACTTCAAGGTGGTCAAGGCCGACCGACCGGTGAGCTACGGGGCGACCTGGGCGCCGTCGCGGGACACGCGCGTGGTGACCGTGCCGATCGGCTACGGCGATGGCTGGCCGCGGGCGCTGTCCTCGCGCGGCGAAGTGCTGGTGCGCGGTGCGCGGCATCCGGTGGTCGGTCGCGTGTGCATGGACCAGTTCATGGTGGACATCGGCGATGGCAGCGCGTTCAACGAGGACGAAGTCGTGCTTGTCGGCCGCCAGGGCGACGAGGCGATCCGGGTCGAGGACGTGGCGGTGGCGGCGGGTACGATCCCGTACGAGATCCTGACCGGGCTCAACCTGCGCATCCCGAGGCGCCATGTGCGATCGGGCGCAGTGGCCGGGGCCGGCGTGGCCGGGGCCGCGTTGCCGACTGCCGGTTAAACGGGACCGGCCACCATCACCCGGCGGCCACGGCGCTGCGGGTAATTTGGTCGCGCATTCAGGTCCGGCAAGGACCGCCCCCCGCCCAGGAGATCCCCCCATGAAGAAGTCCTTCGCCTCTGCCGTCTGCGCCATGCTCGCGGCCACGCTGCTCGCCAGCTGCGCCACCTACACCGGCCAGACCAACGACCCCAACGATCCCAACAAGACCAAGCGCGGCGCCCTGATCGGCGCGGGCCTGGGCGCGGTGGCCGGCCTGCTCAGCGGTGGCGACGCGGTCGAACGCCGCCAGCGCGCGATGGTCGGTGCCGGCGTGGGCGCGCTTGCCGGTGGCGCCGTCGGTGCCTACCAGGATCGCCAGGAAGCCGCGCTGCGCCGCGAGCTCGCGGGCAGCGGCGTGGACGTCGTCCGCCAGGGCGACAACATCACCCTCAACATGCCGGGCAACATCACGTTCGCCTTCGACAGCGCGAACCTGCAGCCGCAGTTCCAGCCGGTACTCGACAACGTCGCGCAGACGCTGAACGAGTACAACCAGACCGTGATCGAGGTCGCCGGCCACACCGACAGCGTCGGTTCGGACGCCTACAACCAGAAGCTGTCGGTGGACCGCGCCAATTCGGTCGCCGGCTACCTGTCGAGCCGCGGCGTCGGCATGCAGCGCATGATCGTGACCGGCGCGGGCGAGACCCGTCCGATCGCCAGCAACGACACCGAGGCCGGCCGTGCGCAGAACCGCCGCGTCGAGATCACGATCGTCCCGGTCCAGAACTGAGCCATCGCGCCCCTCCGGCGTCCGGCGGTCCAGTACCGCCGGCACGCCCGGAGGCAAGCTCCGGAAGGGCCGCATTGCGGCCCTTTCGCGTTTCCACGACCGCGCCTTGACCTGCGATCTGATATGAATACGTGGTCACGAACCACAGGGAAACAAAGTTGAGCGCAGGACCCAGCCAATCGGACGCACTCGTGTTCTTCGGGGCCACCGGCGACCTCGCGCACAAGAAGATCTACCCGGCACTGCTGGCCCTGGCCCGCGACGGGGAACTCGGCATCCCGGTCATCGGCGTCGCCCGGGCGGGATGGGACGCCGATGGCCTGCGCGAGCACGTCCGCAAGACCCTGATGTCGGCGGGCGGCAACGCCATCGACGAAGCCGCCTTCGCGCAGCTGGCGCCGCGGCTGCGCTACCTCGACGGCGACTACAAGGATCCCGACACGTTCCGGCGCCTGCGCGCCGAACTCGACGCGGTCGGCTCGAAGCGGCCGCTGCATTACCTGGCGATCCCGCCGTCCCTGTTCCCGGTGGTGGTCGGTGCGCTCGGCCAGTCCGGCTGCGCGACCGACGCGCGGGTGGTGGTGGAAAAGCCGTTCGGCCGCGACCTCGCCTCGGCGCGCGCGCTCAACGCGACGCTGCACCAGGTCTTCCCCGAGTCCTCCGTGTTCCGCATCGACCATTTCCTGGGCAAGGAAGCGGTCCGCAACCTGCTGTACTTCCGCTTCGCCAACGCCTTCCTCGACCCGGTCTGGAACCGCAACTACGTCGACAACGTCCAGATCACCATGGCCGAGTCCTTCGGCGTGCAGGGGCGGGGCGCCTTCTACGACGATGTCGGCGCGATCCGCGACGTGGTCCAGAACCACCTGCTGCAGGTCGTGGCGCTGCTGGCGATGGACGCCCCGGTCGGCGACGACGCGACCGCGATCCACGCCGAGAAGCTCCGCGTGTTCCGGGCGATGCGCCCGCTGGATCCGGCGCACCTCGTCCGCGGCCAGTTCCGCGGCTACCGCGACGAGGCCGGCGTCGCCGCCGATTCCAACGTCGAGACCTACGCGGCGCTGCGCCTGGAGATCGACACCTGGCGCTGGGCGGGCGTGCCGTTCTACATCCGCACCGGCAAGCGCATGCCGCTGACCGCCACCGAGGTGCGCGTCGAGCTGAAACGCCCGCCGCTGGCGCTGTTCGACAACGGCGATGCGGCCCACGACGCCGCGGCGCGCGCCAACTACTTCCGCTTCCGGCTCGGGCCCGAGGTCGTCATCGCCGCCGGCGCGCGGGTCAAGCTCCCCGGCGAGGCGATGAACGGCGAGGACGTCGAGCTGGTCGCGCGCCACCAGCACGGCAGCGACGCGCCGCCGTACGAGCGCCTGCTCGGCGACGCGCTGCGCGGCGACGGCGCGCTGTTCACCCGCGACGAGGCGGTGGAGGAGGCCTGGCGCGTCGTCGACCCGGTGCTCGACCTGCCCGAACCGGTCGAAGCCTACGATTCCGGCAGCTGGGGCCCGGCCTCGGCGCGGACGATGGTCGACGGCGATGCCTGGCACGACCCGCGGCCGGAGGACAGTGCGCCATGCTGATGGCGGCGCGCCCGCCGGAAGCCGGTACCGTCGTGTTGCTGGATGTCGACAACACCTTGCTGGACAACGATGCGTTTTCCGCCGACCTCGACGCCGAGCTGCTGCGTGCGCTGGGCGAAACGGGTCGGGTCCGTTACCGCGAGGCCTACGAAAGGCTGCGCAGGGAACGCGGATTCGCCGATTACCTGGCGCCGCTGCAGCTGCTGCGGCGCGAATTCGAGGGCGATCCCGACCTGCTGGGGCTGTCCGGTTTCATCCTCGATTACCCGTTCGCGGATCGCGTGTTCCCGCAAGTGCACGAGACCTTGCGCCATCTCGACGGTTTCGCGACCACGGCGATCCTGTCGGACGGCGACATGGTGTTCCAGCCGCGGAAGATCGCGCGCTCGGGCCTCGCCGCCGCGGTGGGCGGCCGCGTGCTGGTGACGCTGCACAAGTCGCGGGAACTGGCGGCGGTCGAACGCCGCATGCCCGCCGCGCACTACGTGCTGGTGGACGACAAGCCGCAGCTGCTCGACCAGGCGAAGGCGGTGCTCGGCGATCGCGTCACGACGGTGTTCGTGCGCCAGGGCCACTATGCCAGCGACGCCGCGGCCGACGCGGCCACCCATTCCCCCGACCTGCGGCTGGACCGGATCGGAGACCTCGCCGGTCTCCCGCAGGCGGCCCTCAGGATCAGGAAGACGACATGAACCCCAACCTCGCTGCATTCCGCGCCCTCGGCCAGAGCCTGTGGCTGGACAACATCACCCGCCGGATCCTCGACGACGGCACGCTGGCGCGCTGGATCGACGAATACGGGCTGACCGGCCTGACCTCGAACCCGACGATCTTCGACGAGGCGATCGGCGGCAGCGACGCGTACGACGCCGGCATCCGCGAGAAGGCGCGCGCCGGCAAGGCGGGCGAGGCCCTGTTCGTCGAGCTTGCGCTCGAGGACCTGCGGCGCGCCGCGAAGCTCTTCGAACCCGCGCACGACGCCACCGGCGGTGTCGACGGCTGGGTGTCGATGGAGCTGTCGCCTCTGCTGGCCGACGACACCGCCGCCAGCGTCGCGGCGGCGCAGGCGATCCACGACCAGGCCGCATGCCGCAACCTGTTCGTGAAGATCCCCGGCACGCCGGCCGGTTGCGGGGCGATCGAGGAATCGATCTTCCGCGGCGTGCCGATCAACGTGACCCTGCTGTTCTCGACCGCGCAGTACCTCGCCGCGGCCGAAGCCTACCTGCGCGGCATCGAGCGGCGCATCGCCGCCGGCCTGGACCCGGTAGTCGAATCGGTGGCGTCGGTGTTCGTGAGCCGCTGGGACAAGGCCATCGCGAAGACGGCGCCCGAAGCGCTGCGCAACGGCCTCGGCATCGCCGTGGGCATGCAGTGCTATCGCGAATACCGCGCGCTGCTGGCCTCGCCCCGCTGGAAGGCGCTCGAAGCCGCCGGCGCGCGGCCGCAGCGCCTGCTGTGGGCCAGTACGAGCACCAAGGATCCCGCGGCGCCCGACACGCTGTACGCCGTCGCGCTGGCCGCGCCGGACACCATCGACACGCTGCCGGCGAAGACCCTGGAGGCGCTGGCCGACCACGGCAGGGCGGGCGCCCCCATGGCGGTGGACGGCGGCGATGCCGAAGCACGTCTGCGGCGCTATGCCGACGCCGGCATCGACGTGGACGCGCTGGCGAAGCAGCTGCAGGAAGAGGGTGCGAAGTCGTTCGTGGATTCCTGGAACCAGCTGCTGCAGCGGATCCGGACCAAGGTGGAAACCTTGTCATGAGCGCTGCCGCGACGACCGGGACAGGCGCGATGCCGCTGTCGCAACGTCCCCAGTGGCAGGCGTTGCGCGACCATGCGCAGGCGCAGGCCGGGCGCACGCTGCGCCAGCGCTTCGACGAGGATCCGCAACGCGGCGAACGCCTGGCCGCCGAGGGCGCCGGCTGGTACCTCGACTACTCGAAGCAGCGGGTCGGGGACGACACGCTGCGCCTGTTGCTCGGGCTTGCCGACGCCTGCGACGTGCGGGCGCGCATCGACGCGATGTTCGCCGGCGCGCACGTCAACGCCACCGAAGACCGCGCGGCGTTGCATGTCGCGCTGCGCGCGCCCGCAGGCACCCGCATCGTGGCCGATGGCACCGACGTCGTGGCGGAGGTGCAGGCCGTCCTCGCGCGCATGGAGGCGTTCTCGCAGCGGGTGCGCGACGGGCAGTGGACGGGCGCCACCGGCCGCCCCGTCCGCCACGTCGTCAACATCGGCATCGGCGGGTCCGACCTCGGACCGGCGATGGCGGCGCTCGCGCTGCGGCACTACGTCGACGGGCCGCGGCCGCGCTTCGTCTCGAACGTCGACCCGGCCGCGCTGCGTGAAGCGCTGCAGGACCTCGACCCCGCGGAAACCCTGTTCGTCGTCTGCTCCAAGACGTTCACCACCCAGGAAACGCTGGTCAACGCGGGCGCCGCGCGCGCCTGGTGCGTCGCCGCGCTCGGCGAGGCGGCGGTCGCGCGCCACTTCGTCGCGGTGTCCACCAACGAAGCGGGCGTGCGCGCGTTCGGCATCGATCCGGCGCACATGTTCGGGTTCTGGGACTGGGTCGGCGGCCGCTATTCGATGGATTCGGCGATCGGCCTGTCGACGATGCTCGCGATCGGCCCCGCGCGCTTCCGCGAGTTGCTCGCGGGCTTCCACGCCATGGACGAGCATTTCCACGGCACGCCGTTCGACCGGAACCTGCCGGTGCTGATGGCGCTGCTCTCGATCTGGAACAACGACTTCCTCGGCGCGGACACGGTGGCGGTGCTGCCCTATGCGCAGGACCTGGCCCGCTTCCCCGCCTACCTGCAGCAGCTGGCGATGGAGAGCAACGGCAAGCACGTGACGCTCGATGGCCGCCGCGTCGACGTGCAGACAGGCCCGATCTACTGGGGCGAGCCCGGCACCAACGGCCAGCACTCGTTCTACCAGCTGCTGCACCAGGGCACGCGGTTGGTGCCCTGCGATTTCATCGGCTTTTGCCAGGCGCTGCTGGCGCCGGGCGAGGACGCCGCGGACATCCGCCACCGCCACGACCTGCTGGTGGCCAACCTGTTCGCGCAGGGCGAGGCGCTGGCCTTCGGCCGCGACGCCGCGCAGCTGCGCGGCGAGGGCGTGCCGGAAGCGCTGGTGCCGCACAAGGCCTGCGATGGCGACCGTCCGAGCAGCACGCTGCTCGCCGACCGGCTCACGCCGCACAGCCTCGGGGCGCTCGTCGCGTTGTACGAGCATTCGGTGTTCGTGCAGGGCGCGATCTGGGGCATCGACAGCTTCGACCAGTGGGGCGTCGAACTGGGCAAGCAGCTGGCCAAGGCCACCGAGGCCGAACTTGCCGCGCCCGGCGCGGTCCGAAACAGCGCCGCCGACGGCGAAGGCCCCGCCCACGACAGTTCGACGCGCACGCTCATCCGCCGTTACCTCGAGCGCCGGGGAGGCTGACCCGCGACCGCGCGCGCGGACGCATCACGCAAGGAGCACGACATGGCTTCGGAATCCACGCCTTCCGGCAACACTTCCTTCGACGACATCGACCAGCAGTGCGTCGATACCCTGCGCTTCCTCGCCGTGGACATGGTGCAGCAGGCCGACAGTGGCCATCCGGGCCTGCCGCTCGACGCCGCGCCGATGGCCTACGTGCTGTGGCAGCGCCACCTGAAGCACAACCCGCGCAACCCGGCATGGGCCGACCGCGACCGCTTCGTGCTCTCCGCGGGCCACGGCTCGGCGCTGCTGTATGCGCTGCTGCACATGGCCGGCTACGACCTGTCGATCGAGGACCTGCGCGCCTTCCGCCAGTGGGGCAGCCGCACGCCCGGGCATCCGGAGCGCAACCATACGCCCGGCGTCGAAGTCACGACCGGGCCGCTCGGGCAGGGAATGGCGAACGCCGTGGGCCTGGCGATGGCCGAAGCGCAACTCGCCGCGCGTTACAACCGCGATGGCGGCGACGCTGCCGCCGACGGCAACGTCGTCGACCACCGCATCTGGGCGCTGGTGAGCGACGGCGACCTGATGGAAGGCGTCGCGTCCGAGGCTGCTTCGCTCGCCGGGCACCTCAGGCTCGGCAAGCTGTGCTGCCTGTACGACGACAACTACGTGACCCTCGCCGCGGGCACCGACATCACCTTCACCGAGGAACGCGGCAAGCGCTTCGAGGCCTACGGCTGGCACGTGCAGCACGTCGCCGACGGCAACGACCTCGCGGCGATCGACGCGGCCCTGCGCGCGGCCAGCGCGGAAACGCAGCGGCCTTCGCTGATCGTGGTGCGGACCCACATCGGCTATGGCTCGCCGGTGCAGGACAGCTTCAAGGCGCACGGCTCGCCGCTGGGCGAGGAGGGCGTGCGCGAGACCAAGGAAGCGCTGGGCTGGCCGCTGCAGCCGGCGTTCCTCGTGCCGGACGCGGCCGCGGCGCGCATGCGCGAGGCGCTGGCGCGCGGCGCGGCGGCCGAGCAGGCCTGGGATGCGCGCTTCCGCGCGTATGCGCAGGCGCATCGCGACACGGCGGCCGAGTTCGAGCGCAGCCTGCACGGCGGCCTGCCCGACGGGTGGGACGCCGACGTGCCGGTGTTCCCGGCGGACGCGAAGGGCATGGCTACGCGCGAAGCCTCGGGCAAGGTGCTGAACGCGATCGCGCCGCGCCTGCCCCAGCTCACCGGCGGCTCCGCCGACCTCGACCCCTCGACGAAGACCGCGCTCAAGGGGCTGGGCGATTTCAATCCGCCGCCCGCGCCCGGCACCGACGAGCAGGGCTCCGACGGTGGCGGCTGGAGTTTCGCCGGGCGCAACCTGCACTTCGGCGTGCGCGAGCACGCGATGGGCGCGATCGCGAACGGCATGGCGGCGCACGGCGGCTGCCTGCCGTTCACTGCGACCTTCCTCGTGTTCTCCGATTACATGCGCCCGCCGATGCGGCTGGCCGCGATCTCGAAGCTGCATGTCGTGAACGTGTTCACGCACGACAGCATCGCCGTCGGCGAGGACGGCCCGACGCACGAGCCGGTCGAGCACCTGGCCGCGCTGCGCGCGATCCCCGGGCTCACCCTGATCCGTCCGGGCGATGCGAACGAGACGGCGGTGGCGTGGAAGGTCGCGCTGGAGATGCGCGATGCGCCGGTCACGCTGGTGTTCTCGCGCCAGGCCATGCCGACGCTGGACCGCGCGCGCCATGCGTCCGCCGAGGGCCTGCGCAAGGGCGCGTACGTCCTCGATGACGAAGGCTTCGCCGGCGGCGCCGGCGAAAGCGCCGGTGCTGGGGGCCAGGACCGGCTGCTGCTTATCGCCACCGGCTCCGAGCTGCACCTCATCGTCGAAGCCGCGCGCTCCCTGCGCGAGCGCGGCCTGCGCGTGCGCTGCGTGTCCATGCCGAGCTGGGAGCTGTTCGACGCGCAACCGCAGGACTATCGCGACAGCGTGCTGCCGCCCGACGTCCCGTTGCGCCTGGCCGTCGAGGCCGGCGTCCCGCAGGGCTGGGAACGCTACGTCGGCAGCCGCGGCAGCGTCCTCGGCATCGACCGCTACGGCGCGTCCGCCCCGGGCGACGAGGTGATGCAGCGCTACGGCTTCACCGCCGACGAAGTCTGCCGCCGGGCCCTGGCGCTGCTGGAGGGATGACCGTGACGACGAAAAAAACCTTCAAGGTCGGCGACCACGTGCGCTGGAATTCCGAAGCCGGCCACGTCGGCGGCACGATCACGAAGGTGCACAAGCGCGACTTCGACTGGCACGGCTATACGCGCCACTGCAGCGAAGAAGACCCGCAATACGAGATCAGGAGCGACAAGACCGATCACGTCGCCGTGCACAAGGGCGGCGCGCTGCACCACACGTAGCGCTACTCGTGCTTGATCGGGTGGCCGCCGAACTCGTTGCGCATCGCCGCCAGCAACTTGTCGGCGAACGAATCGTCGTCGCGCGAACGCAGGCGCGCCATCAGCGACAGCGCGATCACCGGCGCCGGAACGTCCAGGTCGATCGCTTCCTGCAGCGTCCAGCGGCCCTCGCCGGAATCGGCGACCCACGGCGCGATCCCGTCCATCGTGGGGTTCTTGCCGAGCGCATCGGCCGTGAGGTCCAGCAGCCACGAGCGCACCACGCTGCCGGTGCGCCAGATCTCCGCGACCTGGTGCAGGTCGAGCGCGAAATCCTGCTTGTGCTGCAGGATCGAGAAGCCCTCCGCGTAGGCCTGCATCAGCCCGTACTCGATGCCGTTGTGGACCATCTTGGTGAAATGCCCGGCGCCGACCGGCCCGACGTGCCCCCAGCCCTTGTCCTTGGCCGGCGCCAGCGTCTCGAAGATCGGCCGCAGCCGGTCGACGACGGCCTTGTCGCCGCCGATCATCAGCGCGTAGCCCTCGGCCAGGCCCCAGACGCCGCCGCTGGTGCCGCAGTCCACGTAGCCGATCCGCCGGCCCGCGAGCGCGGCCGCGCGGCGCAGGGTGTCCTTGTAGTTGGAGTTGCCGCCGTCGATGACGACGTCGCCCGGCGACAGCAGCCCGGCCAGCGCGTCCACCGTGCCGTCGGTGATCTTCCCCGCGGGCACCATCATCCATACCACGCGCGGCGAGGGTAGCGCGGCCACGAGCGCCTCCAGCGACGCGGCCGAGCCGCCACCGTCGTCCTCCAGCGCCTTGCGCGCCGCCGCGTCGGGATCGAAGCCGACCACCGCGTGCCCGCCGCGCAGCAGCCGCTGCGCCATGTTGCCGCCCATGCGGCCGAGGCCGATCATTCCGAGTTCCATGGTGCCTCCTGGGATTGCCTGTCGCCCATGATGCGCCAAGGACCATTATCGAAGCGTTGATCCTCCAGGGAGTTCCGGACATGGACAATCGCGACATCGCCACCTCCTTCCTCCGGATGTGCTCCCGCGGGCAGGTCCGCGAAGCCTACGAACGCTACGTCGCTGCCGGCTTCGTCCACCACAATGCGTGGTTCCCCGGCGATCGCCAGTCGCTGCTGGAGGCGATGGAGCGGAGCGCTGCGGCCGAGCCCAACAAGTCGTTCGAGGTCAAGCAGGTCATCGACGGGGGCGACCGGGTCGCGGTGCTCTCGCACCTCGTCCGCGCCGGCGCCGGCGCGGAATACGCCGTGGTCCACATCGCACGGATCGCCGACGGGAAGATCGTCGAGCTCTGGGACGTGGCACAGGAGATCCCGCAGGAGTCCCCGAACGCGCGCGGGACGTTCTAGGCAATCCGCGGGATGAAGCCAAGCCGCCTGCAATTGCCGCCCGGCGCGTGGTCGACGGTGCTCGACTGCCTGTGCGACCGGTTTCCCGCCATCGGCCGCGAGGCGTGGATGGACCGCTTCGAACGCGGCCGGGTGCTGGATGCGCTGGACCATCCGCTCGCGCCCGACGCGCCGTATCGCGTGGGTGCCGAAGTGCGTTACTTCCGCGAGGTCGCCGCCGAACCCGCGGTGCCGTTCGCCGAATCGGTGCTGCATGTCGACCAGCATCTCGTCGTCGCCGACAAGCCGCACTTCCTGCCGGTGACGCCCGCGGGCGGCTTCGTGCGCGAAACCCTGCTGGCGCGCCTCGTGCAGCGCCTGGGCAATCCCGACCTGGTGCCGCTGCACCGGATCGATCGCGACACGGCCGGCCTGGTGCTGTTCTCGGCCGATCCCGGCACCCGCGCGGCCTACCAGGCCTTGTTCCGCGAACGCCGGATCCGGAAGCAGTACGAGGCGATCGCGCCGGCCTTGCCCGGCCTGGCCTTCCCGCTGCTGCGCGCTTCGCGACTGGTGCCCGGCACGCCGTTCTTCCGCATGCGGGAGGCGGAGGGCGCGCCCAACAGCGAAACGCGGATCGACGTGCTCGCGCGGGCGCTGGCGGGCGAGGGCACGGGTACCGCCGGCGACGGAGCCGCGCACTGGCGCTACGCGCTCGAACCGGTCACCGGACGCAAGCACCAGTTGCGCGTCCACATGGCGGCGCTGGGCGCACCCATCGCGAACGACCGCTGGTATCCGGAGGCGGGCGAGCCGGCAGCGGACGACCACGCCCGTCCGCTGAAGCTGCTGGCGCGGCGATTGTCCTTCCGCGACCCCCTCGGCGGCGGCCAGCGTGAGTTCGAGAGCGCTTTGCACATATAGCGCTACGCGCCCCCCGAGGCCGGGCCAAGCTGGCCGCGCCACGACACAGGGGATCCCGCATGAAGCTCTTCGCACCCACCGCCGCGCCCGCCCTCGACCTCGTCGACATCCATGGCCGGCCCATCCCGATCGGCGGCACCGGCCGCCGCACGCTGCTCTCGTTCTTTCGCGACGCGGCATGCCCGTTCTGCAATTTCCGCATCTACGAGCTGACGCACCACCACGCGGCCCTGGCGGCGCTCGGCCTGGACATCGTGGCGGTGTTCGGCTCCGGGCAGGCCGAGGTGCTGCGTTTCGTCGCGCGGCATCCGCGTCCGTTCCGGGTGGCGGCCGACCCGGTCGGCGACTCGCATCGTCGTTACGGCATCGAGCGCTCGTTCTGGCGCAAGCTCAAGGCGATCGTGACCCGCGTACCCACCCTGGTCCGCGGCTTGCGCATCGTCGGCGTGGCCGGCCTGGACACGAACAACCTGATGCCCGCGGACTTCCTCATCGACGAGGAAGGGCGCATCGTCGAGGCCTATTACGGCGGCGATGCCGGCGACCGGATCCCGCTCGAGCGCGTCGAGCTGTTCCTGGCGCGCGGCCTGATCCAGCGCGGCGCCGCTGCCGACTCCGGGAGGACGGGAACGACGGTAGCGGCCGCCTGACGCTCACCGCGCGCTCACGCGGCGCTGACGCATGCGCCCGACACACTGGGCGATCCCCGCCGGCCGGCGGGTTCGCCGCAGGGGAGCGGACATGGGCTTGAACAAGGGAGAACGGCGGACGCGGCTGCGACGCCAAGCGCTATGGCGGACGCTGGCCGCCTGCATCGCCGTCGTGCCGCTGGCTGCCGCCGCGCAGGGCCAGGCGTCCCCGGATGCCGACCAGCGGGTCCTGGCGAAACTGGCGAGCATGAGCCTGGAAGACCTCATGAAGGCCGAGGTCGTGTCGGTCGCCGGCCGCCCCGGCACGCTCATGGCGTCGCCGGCGGCGCTCACCGTGATCAGCGCGGAGGACGTGCAGCGCAGCGGCGCGCACAGCATCGCCGAGGCGCTGCGCCTGGTCCCCGGGATGTACGTCGGCCGGATCAATTCGAGCAGCTGGGTGATCGGCGCGCGCGGACTGACCGGGAGCTCGCTCACCGCCACGCGCTACCTGGTGCTCATCGACGGGCGGCTGGTCTACGATCCACTGATCTCCTCCACGTTCTGGGACACGGTCGACGTGCCGTTGCGGGACCTCGACCGGATCGAGGTGGTGCGCGGGCCCGGCGCCACGCTGTGGGGCGTCAACGCCATGAACGGCGTCATCAACATCATCACGCGCAAGGCCGTGGACACGCAGGGCGCGCTGGTCGAAGCCGGCGCCGGCAGCGACGGCGAGGCGGGGCTGTTCGTGCGCTACGGCGGCGCAACGGACGACGGCGCTTACTGGCGCGCGTGGGCCAAGTACGAGCGCCACGGGCAGTTCGCGCTGGAGGACGGCACGCCGCTGCACGACAACTGGTCGAACGTGCACGGCGGCTTCCGGCTCGACGGGAAGCTGGCGCCGGAGGTGACTTACACCTTCCAGGGCGATGCGTACACGCACCCGGAGGCGATGGCCTCGGTGCGGGTGCCGGTTCCCGGCGAGCACCAGCAGTTCGAGCAAGTCACCGGCGAGGACACGATCACCGGCGGCAACCTCCTGTTCCGCGCGGTCAGCGGCCGCGAAGGCGCGCGCGGCTGGCTGTTCCGCGCCTACGTCGACCATACGCGGCGCGACTCGGCGCGCTACGGGGCGCGGCGCGACACCGTCGACATGGAATACCGGCGCTGGCTCGACTGGAGCCCGCGCAACGCGTTGATCTGGGGCTTCCAGTACGACCACACGCGCGACGACGTCGCCGACGGGCCGGTGCTGCAGTTCGATCCGGATTCGCGGGCATGGGACACGCTGAACGCTTTCGTGCAGAACACCACCGAACTGGTGCCCGGCCGCGCCTGGCTGATGCTCGGCACCAAGCTGACGCAGCACAGCTTCGTCGGCTTCCAGGTGCAGCCGAGCGCGCGCCTGTGGTGGACGCCGAGCGAGCGGCAGACGTTGTGGATGGCGGTCTCGCGGCCGGTGCGCGTGCCCTCGCGTTTCGAGGAAAACGGGCTGCTCGTGTTCTCTTATGCCGATGCCGGGATCCTGGCGGGCGGCGCGGCCAACGGCAACATCGTGCCGATCGGGCTGGCCGGCGACGATGCGTTGCGCGCCGAGCACCTCGTGGCCTGGGAAGCCGGGGATCGCTGGCAGGCGAGCGAGCGCTGGCTGGTCGAGACGTCGCTGTTCTACAACGACTACCGCCGGCTGATCGGCGTGCCGGCGAGCATCGTCGGGCGCTTCAACGACCTGGGCTCCGGCGCGACCTGGGGCGGCGAGCTCAGCGTGTCCGGGCAGCTCACCGAGCGCTGGAAGGTGCAGGGCGCGTACAGCCGGCTTTCCACCCGCATCGACGGCCCGGTCTATCCGTTCGAGGAAACCGGCACGCCGCGGATGCTCGCGCAGCTGCATTCGTGGTTCGACGTCAGCAGCGACCTGGACCTGGACGCGTCGCTCTACCGCGCCGGCGAAGTGCCGCTGACCGGCATCCCCGCCTACACGCGGGCCGATGTCGGCGCGCGCTGGCGCCCGCGCGAGGGCGTGGAGGTCTCGCTCTGGGCGCGGAACATCCTGCACGACGGACATCGGGAGGCTTCGGGCGCGGTCGTTCCGCGGGGCGTGTATGCGCAGGTGGCCTTTGGCATTGACCGCTGAAGCGCTGCCGCGAGCCAGGGCCGGGGGCGCCGCGATGATGCGGCGGCTCGTGGCCGCGTTCGCCTGCGTGCTGTGCGCGGCCCTCTGCGTGCCGCGCGACGCGATCGCGGCCGATCCCGATGATCGCCAGTTGCAGGTCGAGGCGGCCTTCCTGGTGAACTTCGTGCGCTACACGGACTGGCCGCCGCGGCGCCTGGGGCCGGCCGGATCGCCCTACATCGTGTCCGTCATCGGTTCCGAGGACGATGCCTCCGACATGGCGGCCGTCGCCGCCGCGGCCGGATTCATCGGCGGCCGGCGCATCGAAGTGCGGCGCGTGGCGCCGGCTTCGCTCGCGAATCGCGCTACGGCGGGCGCGCTGCAGGCCAGCCACGTCGTGTTCGTGCGCGAGGATTCGGGCGTGCGCGTCGCGACCGTGCGCCGGCTGCTCGGCGCCGCGCCGGTGCTGACCGTCGGCGACTCGGCCGGATTCGCCGCGGCCGGCGGCATGCTCGGGCTGGTGCGGGTGCAGCAGCATCTCGCGTTCGAGGCCAATCCGGACGAAATCCGTTCCGCGGGCCTCATGGTCAGCGCCAAGGTCCTCAAGCTCGCGCGCATCCGCAGGAGCGTGCCATGAAGGCGAGGCTGCCGGCGCTGGGCTCGTTCCGCGACAAGGTCACGTGGGTCGTCGCCGCGACCAGCACCGTGGCGATCCTGCTGGTCGCGGTGGCGCTCGCGGCGGTCAACCATTACGCGCAGCGCCGGGAAGCCTTCGCGGCGCTGGCGGCGCAGGCGCAGGTCGCGGCGATGAACAGCGGCGCGCCGCTGGTGTTCGGCGACCGCGACACGGCAGCCGAGGTGCTCGGCGCGTTCCGGGCCATGCCGGGCATCGACGAGGCGACGCTGTACACGCTCGACGGCGCGGTCTTCGCGCGCTACCGCCGTCCCGCGGCGACGCATGCCGCCCGCGGCGTGCTCGCGGCGATCCCGGCTTCGCGGAAACGGATCGTGACCACGCTGCCGGTCCAGGAAAAAGGCCAGCGCCTGGGCATGCTCGAAGTGTCGTACGACCCGTCGCTGCTCGAACGCAAGCTGTGGCAGGGCGCGTTCCTCGCGCTCGCGCTGGCGACGGTGGCGATCCTGCTGGCCTTCCTGGCGTCGCGCTACCTGGCCGCGCTGGTGACGCGGCCGGTGGCGCTGCTGACGCGGACCGCGCAGCGCGTCTCCGAGCGCGGCGACTATTCGCTGCGCGCCCCGCAGGTTCCCGGCGACGACGAACTCGCGCGGCTGACGGCATCGTTCAACGGCATGCTCGACCGCATCGAGCGGCAGGACCTGGACCTCAAGGCTTCCCGCGAGCAGGCCGAAGAGGCGAGCCGGATGAAGGACGAATTCCTGGCGACGCTCTCGCACGAGCTGCGCACGCCGATGACGCCGATCCTGGGCTGGGCGCAGATCCTGCGGCGCATCGCCGGCGGCGATGCGAAGGTCGCGCAGGCCGCCGAGGTGATCGAGCGCAATGCCATCTCGCAGACCCGCATCATCGACGACCTGCTCGACATGAGCCGCATCGTTTCGGGCAAGATCCGCCTCGACGTGCGCGGCTACGATCCGCGCGAAGTGATCGACGCCGCGCTCGACGCGGTGCGCGCCGCGGCGCAGGCGCGCGAGGTCGCGCTCGAATCGTCGGTCGAGGCCGGGGTCCCGCTGTTGCGCGGGGATCCGCAGCGTATCCAGCAGGTGCTGTGGAACCTGCTCTCGAACGCGACCAAGTTCACCGGGAAGAACGGCCGCGTCTCCATCGACGCCCGCGTCGCCTCGGCCGAAGGCGAGCCGGTGCTGCGCATCCGCGTGGCCGACACCGGCCTGGGCATCGCCCCGGAATTCCTCCCGCACGTGTTCGAACGCTTCCGCCAGGCCGACAGCTCTGCGACGCGCAGCCATGGCGGCCTCGGCCTGGGCCTGGCCATCGTGAAGCAACTGGCGGAACTCCACGGTGGCACCGTGTATGCGTCGAGCGCGGGCCTCGGGCAGGGCGCGACCTTTACCCTCGAACTGCCGATCCCGCGCGATGCGCATCCCGGTCCATCGCCGGTGCCGCCTGCAGTGCCCGCCACCGGCGCACCCGCCGAGCCGGGCGGCCCGATTCCTCCAGGGTTGCGGGTGCTGGTGGTCGACGACGAAGGCGACGCCCGCGACTGGATCGCGCGCGTCCTCGCCGACGCCGGCGCCGAAGTCTGCGCAAGCGCCTCGGCGGACGACGCCATCCGTTGCGTGCAGTCGTTCCGCCCGCAGGTGCTGGTCAGCGACATCGGCATGCCCGGCCGCGACGGCTACGCGCTGATCCGCGAGATCCGCCTGCTGCCGGACGCGGCGGCGTCGGCGACCCCGGCGCTCGCGCTGACCGCGTTCGCGCGGGCCGAGGACGGCATCCGCGCGCTCACCGCCGGCTTCCAGCTGCACCTGGGCAAGCCGGTGGACGAAGCACGCCTGCTGGCGGCGGTCGCGAGCCTGGTCGACGGCTGAAGGGACGACGGGCCGCTTTCGCGGCGGCAAAAGACGACGGGCCGCTTTCGCGGCGGCAAAAGACGACGGGCCGCTTTCGCGGCGGCA
>CBIHRR010000019.1:0-22309 GCA_966212495.1 uncultured Gammaproteobacteria bacterium | reverse complement strand
GCCGTCGTGGCCGGCGTGGTGGCCGACGCCGCCGCGGGTGCCGCCGACGTCGCCGCGGCGCCCGCCGGTTGCGCGGCGGCGGGCCCCGCTGCCGGCGCATCCGCGGGCAAGGCCGCAGGCGCGGGCGTGGCGGGTGCGCGCATCACGAAATACACCACGTTCGCGCCGAGCAGCACCCCCGCAAGGAACAGCAGGAAACCCTTCATGGCGTCAGTCCTGGAGCAGCGCGGGCGTCCCCGCGGCGATGGCGCCGGCAACCGCCTGCGCATCCCAGTTCGTCAGGCGGATGCAGCCATGCGATTGCGTCTTGCCGATCGTCGCCGGCTCGGGCGTGCCATGGATCCCGTAATGCGGCTTCGAGAGATCCATCCAGACCACGCCGACCGGATTGTTGGGGCCCGAGGCGATCTTCGCCTTCGAGTGCGAAGCATCGGCATCCCAGAACAGCGCCGGGTTGTAGTGGAACTCGGGATTGCGCGCGATGCCCTGGATCTTCCACTTGCCGACCGGCAGCGGATCATGGCTGCTGCCCGACGTCGCGGGATAGCGCGCATACACCTTGCCCGCGTCGTCCTCGAGCGCGACGCTCGCATCGGAGGCGTCGACGACCACGCGTGCGGCCTTCTGCAGCGGCGCCGCGCCATGCACGTTGGGCACCGCGATCGGGGTGCCCGCGGCGAAGTCCTTGCCCGGATTGAGCTTGTGCAGCAGGGCAGGGCTCGCGTGGAAGCGCTCTCCGAGCATTTCGTCGATCGAGGCGTAGCCCAGGTGATCGAGCTTCGACTTTTCCATCATGTCCGCGGGCACGGGCGCGTAGGGACCCGCGGCGTCGGCCTCGGTGATCGTGTAGTCGACCAGCGTCGGCGCGGTGTCCGCGTCCAGTGCACGCCAGGTCGCTTCGTCGAGGGTGCCGTCGCCCGACAGGTCGTGCGCGTGCTGGAACGCGGCGACCGCGCGCCGCGTGTTGCTGCCGCTCGCGCCGTCGATCTGGCCCGGCCCGAAGTGCGCGCGGTCGAGCAGCACCTGCGCGCGCAGCGCACCGTCGCGCGGCACGTCGGCGTCGGCGGCCGACGCCGCAAGCGATTGCGAAGGATCCCAACCGGTGGCATCGGGCGACGAAGTCTTCTCCTGGGGGGGCACGGCCGCCGGATCCGCGGCGACGGTGTCGCTGTCGGCGCGCACGTTGGCGAACGTGCCGCTGGCGGGCTGCTGCTGCGCATCCGCGCGCAGCGGCGAGGCCGCGAATGCGAGCGAAATCGCGAGGAGGGCGGTGGCGGGAACTGCATGCATCGGGAGGGCACCTCTGGAAGATGCGTCGATGCTGGCGGGCATGGCTTCTCGGCCGCGTGAATACGCGGCTTTCACGCTGGCGTTACGGCGTGAAATCCATGTTATGTGCGCCACCGCACAAAAGAAAAACAGCATGCCCCGTCCGCCCATGTCCCTCGAGGATCTCGGCCTCCTGTGCCTCCTGGAGAAGGTCGAAGTCGACGACTCGGAGATGGATGTCTACGCGCGCCACGGGCTCATGCAGGAAGGCCTGATCGAGGCGGGGAGCGTTCCGTCGCTGACGAAGAAGGGCAACGCCCGGCTCGACGAATTGCGGGCGTGGCGGGAAGAAGGCGAACGGCGCGGCCCGCGGCGGCCGAAGGCACGCAAGCCGGACTGAACGCGGTGGCCGCAGGCCATGGCGCAGGACCACCATGAGATGGTGGCCGGGGAGGGAGTCGAACCCCCGACACGGGGATTTTCAATCCCCTGCTCTACCAACTGAGCTACCCGGCCGGAATCGCGAAGTCTGGCGCGGCGGCCGTTTCACGAGGCCGCGATGATACGGATGCAGCCCGCGCGGGGCAAGCCGCATGGGGGCTGAACGGGCGTGTCCGGATCCTGCGCCGGGCGCCCCGACCCGGAGCAAGATGGCATTGCACCCCTTCCGAGAGGTCCTTGCCATGCGTCCCAACCGTTTCCTCCTCCCGGCCGCCTCCCTGTTCCTCCTTGCCGCGTGCGCCACGACCCGCATGGACGATCCGCAGAAGCTGGCGCTGTATCAGGGCCAGGCCGGCGCCCCGGTGAAGTCCATCCGCTACGTCGACCCGATCGGCTGGCAGCGGATCGACAACTTCCATCTCGTCCTGGATGTCCGCCCGCGGGAATCGTGGCTGGTCTCGATGACGGGCCCCTGCCTCGACTGGGGCAGCGGCGACCAGGCGATCTCCATCAGCCACAACGGCGGCGTGGTCAGCCCGGGACTGGACGTCGTGAATTTCCCGCGCTCGCGGATCTCGTGCCGGATCGGCGAAATCCGCCTGGTCGATCCGGTCGCCGTGCGAGACGCGCGCAACGCGCTCGCTTCGACTCCCTGAACCAGGACGAGGCGCGGCCCCGCCGAGCCTCAGGCAGTGGGCGGCGCCACGTAGCCTTCGGGTTTCGCGGCGCCGCCGCCGAACAGGAATTTCTCCATCTCGCCTTCCAGGAAGGCGCGATGCTTCGGATCCAGGGGCGACAGCCGGTTCTCGTTGATCAGCATGGTCTGGTGCGCCAGCCACGCGGCCCACGCCGCCTTGCCCACGTGCGCATACACCCGCTTGCCGAGCTCGCCGGGCCAGGGCACGAAGTCCAGGCCTTCGGTTTCGCGCTGTTCGTACTCGCAGAAGACGCTGCGGCTCATCGGATTGGCTCCATGCTGACCAGCTTGCGGATCGGCGCGGGAATGCCGAGGGAATCGAATTCGTGCGGGGCGACCCAGCGCAGGTCGCCATTGTCCGCCACCGCGGCGCGCGCGGCCACCGCGCGCCAGCGCAGCGGTTGCAGCAGCAGCCGGAAATGGGTGAACCCGTGCGCGACCGGCGCGAGCGGCTCGGCCGCGTCGTAGTCGCCGGCAATGTGCGCGGCGAACCAGGCGCGGGCCTGCGCGTGGCCTTCGGCTTCGGGGACCGACCAGAGTTGCGCCCAGACACCGCTGGCGGGACGGCGCTGCAGCAGGATGCGGCCCTCGGCATCGCGCAGCAGCATCACCAGCGCCTCGCGTT
The DNA here is from genome assembly GCA_966212495.1 of uncultured Gammaproteobacteria bacterium. Taxonomy (GTDB): domain Bacteria; phylum Pseudomonadota; class Gammaproteobacteria; order Xanthomonadales; family Xanthomonadaceae; genus Cognatiluteimonas. Next base: position 19,277 of record CBIHRR010000019.1, on the reverse strand, counting down.
CGGGCAGCGGCCTGCCCGGTTTCGGCGTCGGCAGCTGCTCGACGCGACCCTCGCGCAACGCGATGCAGTCCGCCTGCAGTGGGCAGATCGCGCAGGCGGGCGCGCGGCGCGTGCACAGCGTCGCGCCGAAATCCATCTGCGCCTGCGTGTAGTCGGCCAGGCGCGCGTCGGGGAGATGGCCCTCGGCCAGCGACCACAGCGCGCGCTCGACCGCGGGCGTGCCGGGCCAGCCGTCGATGCCGTGGAAGCGCGCGAGCACGCGCTTGACGTTGCCGTCGAGGATCGGGAAGCGATCCCCCCAGGCCTGCGCGAGGATCGCGCCGGCGGTGCTCCGGCCGATGCCGGGGAGCGCGACGAGCGCATCGAGGTCGCGCGGCAGTTCGCCGCCATGCAGGGCCATGCAGGCGCGCGCCGCGGCGTGCAGGTTGCGGGCGCGGGCGTAGTAGCCGAGGCCGGACCACGACGCGAGCACGTCGTCGAGCGGCGCGCGAGCGAGCGACGGCAGGTCCGGGAACGCGGCGACGAAGCGCAGGAAATACGGGACCACGACCTGCACCTGCGTCTGCTGCAGCATCGCCTCCGACAGCCAGGTGCGGTAGGGCGTGCGCGGATGCTGCCAGGGCAGGTCGTGGCGCCCGTTGCGATCGAACCAGGCGAGCAGGGTCTCCGCGAACGCCTCAGCGCGGGCCATTCGCCACCCCGGGCGAGGACAGCGTCGCTTCCACGCCTTCCAGCCTCGCGCCGCCGATTTCGAGCACGGGCGCATGCAGGCGCGCGTCCAGGGGCGGCAGCGGATTCGCATCGTCGGCGGCGAGCCAGGCCTGCACGTCGGCGAGGCGGAAGCGTGCATCGACGGCGGCGGCATCGCGCTGCAGCGACAGCGCGGCGACATCGCCGAGGTCGGGCACGCCGGTGTAGTCGAGCGCGAAGGCGATCGGCGATGTCGATGCGTCGAGCGGGGCGGGCAGGGCAGGCCAGGCTTGCGGCCAGCGCGCGATGTCGCCGTCCAATCGCAGCACCAGCCGCTGCCCGAGGGCGAGCTGCCCGCGGGCGCGCAGCGATGGCACCGGGTCGGTGGCCGCAGCGGCGCGGCCTCGCAGCACGACGCCGGCATCGGCGAGCAACCAGGTCGCGCCGTCGAACAGCAGCGGTCCGCCTGCGCCCAGCGCGAACGGGATGCGGTCCGTGCCCGATTCCCATTGCGCGGCGAGACCGATCCGCGCCGGCTGCAGCCGCAACTTGCCGGCACCGACGCGCAGCGGGCCCGACACCGTGATCCAGCCGGGCAGGCTCCAGTCGGGGCCGTGATGCACGGTGATGCGACCGCTGGCGGCGAAGCCGGTGCGTGCGTCGCGCAGCAGTGCGTCCGGGTCGGTGATCGCGATCGCGAGGTCGACGGGGATCGACAGCGGCGGGGCGAGGTAGCGCGCGCGCAGGCGCGCATGCACCGCCTCGCCGGCGGCCAGCCGCGGCAGGTCGAGCTGGAGCCCGTCGATCGTCCAGCCGTCGCCTTCCACGCGGCCATCGCGGATGCGCACGCCGTCGGCGAAGGTCGGCAGTTGCGGGCGCTTCGAGGGCGGGCGCGTGGCGAGCCAGTGCTGCAGCGCGGGCAGGTCGACGCGCGGCGCGTCCAGTTCCAGGCGCCGCGCCGCGAGCACGTCGCCGCGCGCGCGGATCGTCGACCAGGGCACCATCACCATCGCGCGGTCGGCGTGCAGCAGTTCGCGCGCGGCGCCGGGCTCGCGCACCGACAGGTCGCGCAGCACCAGCATCGGCGTGCCGCGCAAGCGGTATTCGGCGACGCCCGTGGCGCGGATCTCGAGCCCGAGGGATTGGCCGACGCGATCGAGGAGGAAGCGGCTGGCGCGCTGCGGTTGCAGCAGCGCATGCAGCGCAGCCCACAGCAACAACGCCAGGGCGACGGCGATCGCCCCGTACAGCAGCGCGGGCCGCGCGCGGCGATACTTGCTGGCGCCCTCGCGCGGGGCGGTGCCCATGCGCGCGGCTCAGCCGCCCAGCGCGGCCGGCAGCAGCGCGTCGACGAAGGCCTGCGCGTCGAACACGCGCAGGTCCTCGGGGCGCTCGCCGATGCCCGCGTAACGGATCGGGATGCCGAATTCGCGGGCCAGCGCGAACACCACGCCGCCCTTCGCCGTGCCGTCCAGCTTGGTCACGACCAGCCCGGTCACGCCGACCGCGGCGTGGAACTGGCGCAACTGCGACAGCGCGTTCTGGCCGGTGGTGCCGTCGATCACCATCAACACTTCGTGCGGCGCGTCCGGATCGAGTTTGCCGAGCACGCGGCGGATCTTGCCGAGTTCGGCCATCAGGCCCTGCTGCGTGTGCAGCCGGCCGGCGGTGTCGGCGATGAGCACGTCCACGCCCCGAGCCTTCGCCGATTGCAGCGCGTCGTACGCGACGGCCGCGGCATCGGCGTCCTGGCCCTGCGCGACGACGGGCACGCCGTTGCGCTCGCCCCAGGCCTGCAGCTGCGCGACGGCGGCTGCGCGGAAGGTGTCGCCGGCGGCGAGCATCAGCGAGTGCCCGTCGTCCTTGAAGCGCTTCGCGAGCTTGCCGATGGTGGTGGTCTTGCCGACGCCGTTGACGCCGATCGTCAGGACCACGAAGGGGCGCGCCACCGGATCGATCGCCAGGGGCACCGCGACCGGACGCAGCATGTCCACCAGGTCGGCGCGCAACGCGGCGAGCAGCGCCTGCGCGTCGGCGAATTCGCGCGCCTTCATGCGCCGGCGCAGGCCTTCGATCAGTGCGGTAGTGGCGGGCACGCCGACATCTGCGAGCAGCAGCGCGGTCTCGATCTCGTCGAGCAGTTCATCGTCGAGGCGCGGATTGCGGGAAAACAGGCCGCCGAGGCCGCGGGCGAAGGCGCTGCCGCGCAGGCGTTCGCGCCACCCGGGCGCGCCCGCCGCGGCCGGGGGCGCAGCGTTCGCGGTGGGGTCGGTGGCGGCCGGTTCGGGCGCCGCGGCCGGCGTTTCCGGCCGGTTGCGGCGGAAGAAACTCACCATCGTGGGGACCATCGCGCAGAATGGCGCGCATGGTAGCACCGGCCCCCGGATCGACCCGATGAACGCAGCACGCCACGGCGGGCCTCCCGGCAGCGTCCGCATCGTCGGCGGGCGCTGGCGCGGCACGCGCCTTCCGGTCGCCGATGCCGATGGCCTGCGGCCGACCGCGGACCGCGTCCGCGAGACCCTGTTCAACTGGCTGCAACCGGTGCTCCCCGGCGCGCGCGTGCTCGACCTGTTCGCGGGCAGCGGCGCGCTCGGCCTGGAAGCGGTGTCCCGTGGCGCGGGCCGGGCCGTGCTGGTGGAGCGCGATGCGCGGCTGGCCGCGACACTGCGGGAGGCGGTCGCGCGCCTCGATGCCGCCGGCCAGGTCGAGGTGGCGCAGGCGGACGCGCTGTCGTGGCTGCGCAACCCGCCGCCCGCGCCGCCCTTCGATGTCGTGTTCGTGGACCCGCCGTTCGCCGCCGCGTTGTGGCCGGCCGTGCTCGACGCCTTGCCCGCCGTGCTCGCCGCGGATGCGTGGCTGTACCTGGAAGGCCCGGTCGGCGCGCCGCCGGTGGCGGGCGCGGACTGGGCCCCGCATCGCGCGGGAAGCACCCGGGACGCGCACTACGCCCTGTACCGCTTCCTTGGCCGGCCGCCGGCGGGCGCTGCTACACTTCACGCAGTTCCAGGCACAGGCGGCGCGACCCCAGGATGAGCGTGGCCCGTACCCGCATCGCGGTCTATCCCGGCACGTTCGATCCCGTGACGAACGGGCACGTGGACCTCGTGCAACGCGCCGCCCCGCTGTTCGAGCGCCTGGTGGTCGGCGTCGCCGAAAGCCCGTCCAAGCGCCCGGCGCTGCCGCTCGCGCTGCGCGTGGACCTCGCCAGGCAGGCACTGGCGGCCTACCGCAACGTCGAGGTCCTCGGGTTCGACGGCCTGCTGGCCCATTTCGTGGCCGACCTCGGCGCGGGCGTGCTGCTGCGCGGCCTGCGCGCGGTTTCCGACTTCGAATACGAGTTCCAGCTGGCGAGCATGAACCGCCACCTCATCCCGGAGGTCGAGACCCTGTTCCTGACCCCCGCCGAGGAATACGGCTTCATCTCGTCCTCGCTGGTCCGCGAGATTTCCCGGCTGGGGGGCGACGTGTCCGCGTTCGTCCCGCCGGCGGTGGCCCAAGCGCTGCAGGCCGAATGGCAGCGCAACGTAGCTTGAGTTCCGTTTGCAAATTTCTGGGGGAGACACGCGATGAAAACGATGACCCGACTGCTGATGATCGCCTGCCTGGTGCTGCCGTTCGCGGCATGCAAGAAGCACGAGGCCCCGGCGCCGGTGGTCAAGGCCCCGATGAGCGCGCCGAAGACCGACGACCGCCAGGCCTGGGTGGACTACCTCAACGATGTCGTCCCGCGCCACATGGCGGGCATCCCGAACCAGCCGTACGTGTACCTGTTGCCGGGCGAGGGCACGCCGGACTTCCAGGACCAGTACGACCGCATGCTCGAGAAGGCGCAGGGCGATGTCGCGCGCGGCATCATCGCCGGCAACATGCTGGCCTACGCCTCGCCGGCCTCGGCCAGGATGGGCGACCTGGTCATCGCGGCGTTCAAGGGCGTGCCGGCTGATTCGATGAAGGGCGTGCGCGTGCTGTTCATCGGCAAGGCCGCCGACAGCGATCGCGTGAAGGCGGCCGTGTCGCCCGCCGGCGTCGAGTACGTGTTCGTCGACACCGCCAAGTAGGCGCTCGATCCACGCGCGGGGCGCCCACGGCGGGCGCCCCGCGTGCATCACGAGGAGCCGCGCGGGACCGGGATGGCGCTGAAGATCAACGACCTCTGCGTCAACTGCGACGTCTGCGAGCCGGCCTGCCCGAACCAGGCGATCCGCCAGGGCGAAACCATCTACGTCATCGACCACGCGCGCTGCACCGAATGCGTGGGACACTTCGACGAACCGCAATGCATCGCCGTGTGCCCGGTCGAATGCATCGACCCGGATCCCGCCCATCCCGAGACCGAGCCCCAGTTGCTGGCCAAGCTGCTGCGGCTGCAACAGGAGTCGCCATGAACGATCGTTCCCGCTTCGCTGCGCTGCCCGCCGCGATGCTCGCCGCGCTGTTCGCCCTGCTGCTGCCCGCGGCTGCCCTGGCCCAGGCGAAGCCCGCGGAAACATCGGCGGCGAAACCGGCATCGCATCCGCCGGGCGCCGCGATCGCGAGCGCGCACGCGCTGGCCACCGACGCCGGGCTCGCCACGATCCGCGCGGGCGGCAACGCGTTCGATGCCGCGGTGACGGTGTCCTCGGTGCTGTCGGTGGTCGAGCCGATCAGCTCCGGCCTCGGCGGCGGCGGCTTCTTCCTGCTGCACGACGCGCGCAGCGGCCAGGACACGTTCCTGGACGCGCGCGAAATGTCGCCCGAAGCGGCCACGCCGGAGGCCTACCTCGATAAGGACGGCAACCTCGATCCGGAAAAGTCGGAGAACGGGCCATGGTCGGCGGGGCTGCCGGGCCTGCCGGCGGCGCTGGTGGAGCTCGCGTCGAAGCACGGCCGGTTGCCGCTGTCGCGCACCCTGGCACCTGCGATCCGGCTCGCCCGCGAAGGCTTCCCCGTGTACGGGCGGCTCGAGCGCGGCTACGCCTCGCGGCGCGAGGTGATGGAGCGCTATCCCGGGACGCGCGCGGTGTACCTCGCCGACGGCGATCCACCCAAGGTCGGCGAGACGCTGAAGCAGCCCGAGCTCGCGCACACGCTCGAACTGCTGGCGGCGAAGGGATTCGACGGCTTCTATCGCGGCGAGACCGCGGCGAAGCTGGTGGCCTCGGTCAATGCCGAGGGCGGCAAGTGGACCGCCGATGAGCTCGCCGCGTACCACGTGCGCGAGCGCGCGCCGATCAAGTTCAAATATCGCGAATGGGACATCACCACCGCGCCGCCGACGTCTTCGGGCGGCGTGGCGCTCGCCGAGATCCTCAACATCGTGTCGGGCTGGGACTTGCAGGCGCTCGATCCCGCGCACCGCACCCACCTGCTCGTCGAGGCGATGCGTCGCGCCTATCGCGATCGCACGATCTACCTCGGCGATCCCGACTTCACCCGCGTTCCCGTCGCGCGCCTGACAAGCGCCGACTATGCGGCCGGCCTGCGCGCGACGATCCATCCGGACAAGGCGACGCCGAGCGACCTGCTCTCCGGCAGGCCGGCGCCGCTCGAGGACGACGAGACCACGCATTTCTCGATCATCGACGCGGAAGGCAACATCGTGTCGGCGACGCAGACGGTGAACCTGCTCTACGGCTCCGGCCTCGTCGCCGAAGGTACCGGCGTGATGCTCAACGACGAGATGGACGATTTCGCGCTCAAGCCCGGCACGCCCAACGCGTTCGGCGTGATGGGCTTCGAGGCGAACGCGCCGAAGCCCGGCAAGCGCATGCTCAGCTCGATGACGCCGACGATCATGGCCTCGCCGTCAAAGGTCGCCGTGCTGGGCGCGCCGGGCGGCAGCCGCATCATCACCGAGGTGCTGCTCGGCATCCTCGGCTACGACGCGGGGCTGTCGGCGCAGCAGGTCGCGGCGCTGCCGCGCATCCACCACCAGTGGATGCCGGACGTCATCTCGGCGGAGAAGGGCGCGCTGGATCCGGAAACGGTCAAGGCGCTGCAGGCGATGGGCCACACCGTCAACGCGGGCGAGGGCAGTTGGGGCAACCTGCAGACGGTGGCCTGGGACCGCGTCGCCGACACGCTCGAGGGCGGCACGGACCCGCGCAATCCGGTCGGCAAGGCCGCGGTGCAGGCGGTGGGCATACAATCGATGCCATGAAGCTCTGGTCCATCCCGGGCAACACGCAGAAGCTCGACGGCGGCGCAATGTACGGCAACGCGCCGCGCGCGATGTGGGAGCGCTGGTCTCCGCCGGACGAGGCCAATCGCATCGCGCTCGCCTGCCGCGCGCTGCTCGCCAGCCCGCTCGCGGGCAAGACCGTGCTGTTCGAAACCGGCATCGGCGCGTTCTTCGAGCCGAAGCTGCGCGAACGCTACGGCGTGCAGGAGCCGCGGCACGTGCTGCTCGATTCGCTGCGCGCCGCCGGTTTCTCGCACGAGGACGTCGACGTGGTCGTGCTGTCGCACCTGCACTTCGACCACGCCGGCGGGCTGCTCGCGCCGTGGGAAGAGGGCGCACCGCCGCGGCTGCTGTTCCCGAACGCGACGTTCGTGGTCGGCAGGCAGCACTGGGAGCGCGCACGCGATCCGCATCCGCGCGACCGCGCCAGCTTCATCCCGGAACTGGCGGGGCTGCTCGAGGCCAGCGGCCGGCTGGAGCTGGTGGACGGCGCGCACTCGCAGGCGCTCGGCGCCGCGGTGCGCTTCCACTACAGCGACGGACACACGCCGGGGCTGATGCTCGCCGAAATCGTCGGGCCGGAGCGTGCCGGCACCGGCGCCGACGGCGTCGAGGCGCACGGCGGCGTGGTGTTCTGCGCCGACCTGATCCCCGGTCGGCCGTGGGTCCACGTGCCCATCACGATGGGCTACGACCGCAACGCCGAGCTGCTCATCGACGAGAAGCGCGCGTTCCTCGCCGACAAGCTCGCGCGCAACGTGCATCTCTATTTCACGCACGATCCCGGCTGCGCGCTGGCGCGCGTGGTGCGCGACGAGCGCGGCCGCTACGGCACCGCGAACGAGGTCGCCGAACTGCACGCGAGGACGCTGTCGGCATGAACCGCGCGCGGGCCTGCGCGCTCGGGCTCTTCGCCTCCGCGGGCCTGGCCTGCGCCGCCGGCGTGGCGCATGCGCAGTCCGCCGCACCGGATCCGGCCGCGCCGCCGCAGCCGGCGGCGACGGTGCGCGATCCCGATTTCGGCGTGGTCGCTCGCCACTTCGGCCTCGAGCGCGACGTCGAGATGTTCCAGTGGCAGCGTCGCGGCGAAGGGTACCGGCGCGCATGGAGCAGCGAAGCGCTCGACTCGTCCGGCTTCGCGCCCGGCCACGACAATCCGCCGATGCCGCTGCAGGGCCATCGCTGGATCGCCAGCGAGGTGCGCGTGGATGGCGTTCCGCTCGCGCCGGAGGTGCTGCGGGCGCTCGGCGAATGGAAGCCGTTCCGGCCGAGCTTCAACGCGCTGCCGGGCAACCTGGCCGCGACGTTCCAGCCGCAGGGCGATGGCCTGGGCACGGCCGAGGATCCGATGGCCCCCGAGGTCGGCGACCTGCGCATCCACTGGCGCGAACTGCGCCTGCCGCCGCTGGGCGACCGCATCGTGCTGGAGGCGGCCCGCTGGCACCTGAAGGCAGCGCGCGAACCGGCGCTTGCCGCGGACGCCGCCGTCGCTGCTGGAACGGGCGAAGCCGACGCCGCGCCGCGCGTGCCGGCGCGCGGCCGCCTGGTCGCGGTGGTCGTTGCGGCCTTGCTGCTGGTGCTCGTTGCCGGATTCGGCGCGGCGCGGTTCCTGCGCCGCCGCGCGCGCGGACAGCGCCCGCGCTAGCGGACGCGCGTGCCGAAGATCCGGTCGCCGGCGTCGCCGAGCCCGGGCAGGATGTAGCCGCGCTCGTTGAGCCGCTCGTCGATCGCGGCGACGTAGGCATCCACGTCCGGATGCGCCGCCTGCAGCACCCGCAGGCCTTCCGGCGCGGCGACCAGGAACAGGCCTTTCACCCGCGTCGCGCCCGCGGCCTTCAGCATGTCGATCGTCGCCACCAGCGTGCCGCCGGTCGCCAGCATCGGGTCGAGGATGATCACGGTGCGGTCGGCGATGTCGCCGACGAGGTTCTCGTAATAGGTTTCCGGCAGCAGCGTCGCCTCGTCGCGGCGCATGCCGACGACGCTGACCTTGGCCGCGGGGATCAGTTCGAGCACGCCCGGCAGCATGCCCAGGCCCGCGCGCAGGATCGGCACGAGCGTGACCTTGCGGCCCTTGATGCGGCGCACCGGGACCGGGCCGGCCCAGCCTTCGACCACCGCCTCCTCGGTCTCGAGGTCGGCGGTGGCTTCGTAGGTGAGCAGGGCCGCGACTTCGGCGGCGAGCTCGCGGAAGGTCTTGGTGCTGTTGTCGGCGCGGCGCATCAGGCCCAGCTTGTGCTGGACCAGCGGATGGCTGACCTGGACGATTCCCATCGCGGCGTTTCCCTCGGGAGGAACAGCCGCGATGGTATCGCGGCGTCAGGCGGCCTGCTGCTGCCGCGGGCCTTCCAGCAGCGCCTGCTTCACCAGTTGGACCACCAGCTGCAGCTCGTCTTCCTGCATCGCGAAGTGCGGGGTGAAGCGCAGCGAATTCTCGCCGCCGTGGATCACGCCGAGGCCGCGCTCGCGCAGCCACTCCTCGGTCGATCCCGCGCCGTAGCCCTTGAACTGCGGCGCGAGTTCGCAGGAAAACAGCAGCCCGGTGCCCTGGACCTTGGTCACGAGGCCGCCGGTTTCCGCCTTCAGCGACTCGAGCATGGCGATCGCCTGGCGGCCGCGCTCGCGGATGTTCGCGCGCAGTCCAGGCGTGAGCTGCGCGAGCACGGTGCAGGCGACGTCGAGGCCGCGCGGATTGGCGGTCATCGTGTTGCCGTAGGTGCCGCGCGCGTAGATCGCGGCGGTGCGTTCGCTGGTCGCGAGCACCGACAGCGGGAACTGGCCGGCGTTGAGCGCCTTGGAGTACGTCTCCATGTCCGGCGCTTCCTGGCCCTCGAAGCCGGGATAGTCGACGATCGACAGCGTGCCCGCGGCGCGCAGGCCGGCCTGGATCGAATCGACGAGGAACAGCGCGCCATGCGCCTTCGTGAGCTCGCGCGCGGCGGCGTAGAACTCGACCGGCACGCTGCGGCCCGGGTCGCCTTCGCCCATCACCGGCTCCAGGAACATCGCCTCGATGAACCAGCCGTTCGCGTCGGCGTCGGCGAAGGCCTTGCGCAGCGCGGCCAGGTCGTAGGGCTCGATCGCGATCACCGAATCCTCGCCTCGGTAGCTGGCGAGGAACTTGATGTAGTTCTTGCGGCTCGAATCCGAATACAGCGCGGGGCGATCGGTGCGGCCGTGGAAGCTGCCCTTGACCACGAGGCGCTTGACCTTGCGGCCGGCGTGGCGCGCGCCCGGGTCGGTCATGGTCTTGGTGTTGGTGTCGGCGATGCGCGCGGCCAGGGACACCGCCTCGGAGCCGGAGTTGAGGCACATGAACTTCGCGTACGGGCAGCCGTCCTTGCGGGAATGCCCGATTTCCCTGCGCATCGCGCGGGTGAAGCGCAGCTGCGACAGGCTCGGGGTCATGATGTTGGCCAGCGCCTGCGGCTTGGCCATCGCGTCGAGCACCGCCTGCGGGGCGTGGCCGAAGCCGAGCATGCCGTAGCCGCCGGTGTCGTACAGCACGGCGCCCTTCAGGGTCACGACCCAGGGGCCGCGCGCGGCGAGCGCGACATACGGGTTCACCGCATCCTGCGGATAGAAATTGACGAAGTCGGCCTGCACGGCGGCGACCTGCGCCTCCTCGTCCATGTCCAGCAGGTCCGCGAAGTCTTCGCCGACGCGCCCGAATTCCGACGCGGCGGCGGCGATCGCGGCGACCAGGTCCGGATGGGTGGCGGCGAAGCGCTGCACCGTCGCGTCGTCGAGGCCGGTCGTGCGGCGCTGGCCCTTGCGGGCGCGGAGCGGGGCGAGCTGCCCGAAGAGCGGGTGGTCGGCCATGGCGAAAATCCTCGTTCTGGAGTGGGGGCGGCACCGGGAGCGGCGCGCCGACCCGCCTATTATCGGAAACTTTTCGGCGGACGGCAGGTGCGATCTGCGCAGATTCCCTGTAGATTTCGGCAATCTGCCGAGCCGGACCCAGCAACATGGCGACCCTGACGCCCGCCGACGAGGCCCTGCTGTCCCTGCTGCGCGAGAATGCGCGGGCACCGACGACCCAAATCGCCCGTCGCCTGCAGTTGTCCCGGACCACCGTACAGAGCCGGATCGAGCGCCTCGAGCGCATGGGCGTGATCGCCGGCTACACGGTCCGGATCGGCGACGACTTCGCCGGCGACCGGATCCGCGCGCTGATCATGGTGACCGTCTTCCCCAAGCAGATGCCGGCGGTGGTCGAGGCGCTGCGCGGGATGCCGGAAGTCCGCAGCCTGCAGTCCGTCAACGGCGGCTGGGACCTCGCCGCCGTGGCGGTCGTTCCCGGCGTCGGCGACATGGACGTGCTCACCGACCGCATCGGCGCGCTGCCGGGCGTGGAGCGCACGACCTCGTCGCTGGTGCTGTCGACGAAGTTCGAACGTTGAAGCCCCCGAAGCCCCGAAGCCCCGAAGCCCCAAGACATCCGCATCCTGAAGACCTCCGCGCCTTGAAGAAGTCCGACTTCCATTACGACCTGCCGCCGCAGCTGATCGCGCAGGCGCCGCTGTCCGAGCGCTCCGCCAGCCGCCTGCTGGTCGTTCCGCCGGCGCCGGCGCCGTTCGAGGACCGCGGCGTGCGCGACCTGCCACGATTGCTGCGCGAAGGCGACCTGCTCGTGTTCAACGACACGCGGGTCATCCAGGCGCGCGTGTTCGGCCACAAGCAGAGCGGCGGCAAGGTCGAGGTCCTGGTCGAGCGCCTGCTGCCGGGGAACGAGGCGCGGGTCCAGCTCGGCGCGAGCAAGCCCTCGCGCGCGGGCACGCGCATCGTGCTCGACGGCGGCGGCGAAGCCGAGGTCCTCGGCCGCGAGGGCGAGTTCTACCGGCTGCGCTTCCACGTCGCCGGCGCGCTCGACGAATGGCTGCAGGTCGCCGGTCGGCTGCCGTTGCCGCCGTACATCCAGCGCGCGCCGGACGCGGACGACGCGGCGCGCTACCAGACCGTCTTCGCGCGCGAGCCGGGCGCCGTCGCGGCGCCGACCGCGGGGCTGCATTTCGACGAGCCGCTGCTCGACGCGCTGCGCGCGCGCGGCGTCGAATTCGGCCACGTCACGCTGCACGTCGGCGCGGGCACCTTCCAGCCGGTGCGGGTGGACGACCTCGGCGAGCACCGCATGCACAGCGAATGGCTCAACGTCGGCGCACGCCTCGTCGAACAGGTGCGGCGCACGCGGGCGCGCGGCGGCCGCGTCGTCGCAGTCGGCACGACGGTGGTGCGCGCGCTCGAATCGGCGCTCGGCAGCGACGGCGAACTGCGGCCGCTGGCCGGCGAAACCGCGATCTTCATCCTGCCGGGCTACCGGATCCGCAGCGTCGATGCGCTGCTCACCAACTTCCACCTGCCCGAGAGCACCTTGCTGATGATGGTGTCCGCGTTCGCCGGCCGAGAGCGCATCTTCGCCGCGTACGCGCACGCGGTGCGCGAGCGCTATCGCTTCTTCTCCTATGGCGACGCGATGCTCCTGTTCCCGGAGGCCGGATGAGCACGCCTTCGGACAGCAGGATGTCCTTCGAGCTGCTCGCGACCGACGGCGCCGCGCGCCGCGGCCGCCTCGCGTTCCCGCGCGGCGTCGTCGAGACGCCTGCGTTCATGCCGGTGGGCACCTACGGCTCGGTCAAGGGCATGCTGCCCGGCCAGCTGCGCGCGCTGGGCGCGCAGATCATCCTCGGCAACACCTTCCACCTGTACCTGCGGCCGGGCCTGGAAGTGATCGAGGCGCACGGCGGGCTGCACGGCTTCGCGCGCTGGGACGGGCCGATCCTCACCGACTCGGGCGGCTTCCAGGTGTTCTCGCTCGCGCACAAGCGCAGGATCACCGAGGAGGGCGTCACGTTCCAGGCGCCGACCGACGGCTCGAAGGTGTTCCTCGGCCCCGAGGAGTCGATGCGCATCCAGAAGGTGCTCGACAGCGACGTCGTGATGATCTTCGACGAATGCCCGCCGGTGCACGTCGACGGCAAGGCGGTGGATCCGCGCCTGGTCGAGAAGTCGATGGAACTGTCGCTGCGCTGGGCCGCGCGCAGCAAGCGCGCGCACGAAGGCAACGATGCGGCGCTGTTCGGCATCGTCCAGGGCGGCGTGCACCGCGAGCTGCGCACGCGCTCGGCCGAGGGCCTGCGCGCGATCGGCTTCGACGGCTACGCCATCGGCGGCCTCGCCGTCGGGGAGACCGAGGCCGAGCGCAACGCCATGCTCGACCACACCGCGCCGCAGCTGCCCGAAGACCGCCCGCGCTACCTGATGGGCGTCGGCCGCCCCGAGGACCTGGTGGAAGCGGTCGCGCGGGGCGTGGACATGTTCGATTGCGTGATGCCGACGCGCAACGCGCGCAACGGCCACTACTTCACGTCCACTGGCACGCTCCGGATCCGCAACGCGAAGCACGAGCGCGATACCCGCCCGATCGAGGAAGGCTGCGGCTGCCCGGCCTGCGCCGGCGGCTACACCCGCGCCTACCTGCGCCACCTGGACCGCTGCAACGAGATGCTGGCCCCGATCCTGGGCACCCTCCACAACCTCTGGTACTACCAGCGGCTGATGGCCGGGATGCGCCAGGCGATCGAGTCGGGAACCTTCGCGGCCTTCCGCGACTCCTTTTACGCCGCCAGGGCCACGCCGACCGTCCCTTGAACCCGCCGGGCGGCGGCCGCATGGCATAATTCGCAGCTATTTTTCCCGACCGGACCCGAACATGAGCCCGCTGGACTTCCTGATCGCCCCCGCCCAAGCCCAGGCGGCCACCCCCGCCGCCGGCGGTGGCGGCATGCTCTCGACCCTGCTGTTCCCGCTGCTGCTGGTCGCGGTGATGTACTTCCTGATGATCCGCCCGCAGATGAAGCGGCAGAAGGAACACCGCGGCATGCTCGAGAAGCTCGGCAACGGCGACGAGGTGATCACCAACGGCGGCGTCGCCGGCGTCGTCCGCGAGATCGGCGACCACTTCATCACCGTCGAGATCGCCGACAACGTGCGCATCCGCGTGCAGAAGGGCGCCATCGCCAACGTGCTGCCCAAGGGCACGCTCAAGTCGGCCTGAGCCGGCGCCACTTCCGCGGAATCCCCCGATGCTCGAGTACAGCCGCTTCAAGTATTTCGTCATCCTGTTCGTGGTGTTGCTGAGCGCGCTGTACGCGTTGCCGAACATCTACCCCCAGGATCCCTCGGTGCAGGTCACCGCGAACCGCGGCTACGAAGTCGACGCGAAGCTCAAGGCGCAGGTCGAGGCCGAGCTGCGCAAGGCCGGCGTCGTGCCGAAGTCCGTGGAGCTTTCGAAGGGCGGCGAGCTGCTGGTGCGCCTGCCGGGCGTCGACGCGCAGACGAAGGCGAACGACGCGCTCAACGCCGCGATCGGCGACCACTACGTCGTCGCCCTGAACCTCGCCTCGACGGTCCCCGGCTGGCTGGACGCGATCGGCGCGCGGCGCATGCTGATGGGCCTGGACCTGCAGGGCGGCGTGCACTTCCTGATGCAGGTCGACCAGAAGGCCGCCATCGACAAGCGCATGGATGCCTACGTCGAGGACGTGCGCGTCCTGCTGCGCGACAACCGCGTGCGCTACGAGTCCGTCGAGCGCAAGCCTGACAACTCGATCGTCGCGACGCTGGTGCCGGGCGCGGATGCCGATGCGGCGCTCGCGCTCGTCGCCAAGTCGATGCCGACGCTGCAGCTCGACACCGAGGGCAACCGCCTGACGGTCAAGGTGCCGGACAAGGAAATCCAGCAGATCACCTCCGACGCGATCGAGCAGAACGTCGGCACGCTGCGCAACCGCATCAACGAACTCGGCGTCGCGGAGCCGATCATCCAGCGCCAGGGCCCCGACCGCGTCGTGGTCGAGTTGCCCGGCGTGCAGGACACCGCGCAGGCCAAGCGCATCCTCGGCGCGACCGCGACCCTGGAATACCGCGCCGTGGTCGACGGCAACGCCTACGACGCCGCCCGCACCGGCAGCGTGCCGCCGGAGGCCAAGCTCTACTACCGCAAGGACATCGGGCCCGACGGCAAGCCGATCCCGATCCTGCTCAACAAGCGCGTCATCGCCACCGGCGACCAGCTGGTCGACGCCAAGTCGCTCTACGACCAGCAGTCGGGTACCCCGGCCGTTACCGTGCGCCTGAACGGCGTCGGCGGCCAGCGCATGTTCGACTTCACCAGCGAGAACGTCGGCAAGCAGATGGCCGTGGTCTACGTCGAGCGCGTCCCCGAAGTGACGAAGGACGCCGCCGGCAACGACGTGCGCACCAACCGCATCAGCGAGCAGGTGATCTCCGCGGCGACGGTCCAGGGCGTGTTCGGCAAGGAATTCCAGACCACCGGCCTGGAAAGCCCGAAGGAAGCCGCCGACCTGGCGCTGCTGCTGCGCGCAGGCGCGCTCGCCGCGCCGATGGACTTCGTCGAGCAGCGCGTGGTCGGCCCGAGCCTGGGCAAGGAGAACGTCGAGCGCGGCCTGACCGCGGTGAAGTTCTCGTTCCTGTTCGCGCTCGGGTTCTTCCTCGTCTACTACCGCATGTTCGGCGTGATCACCTGCGTCGCGCTGCTGATCAACCTGCTGATGGTGGTCGCGGTGATGTCGTTCCTCGGCGCCACGTTGACCTTGCCCGGCCTGGCGGGCATCGCGCTCACGGTCGGCATGTCGGTGGACGCGAACGTGCTGATCAACGAACGCATACGCGAGGAGTTGCGTGCCGGAGTCCCCCCGCAGGCCGCGATCGCGGCCGGCTACGAGAAGGCCTCGGGCACCATCGCCGACGCCAACCTCACCGCCATGCTCGCCGGCATCGCGCTGTTCGCCTTCGGCACCGGCCCGGTGAAGGGCTTCGCGGTCTCGCTGATCGCGGGCATCGTGACCTCGATGTACACCGCGGTCTCGGTCTCGCGCGGCATCGCCACCCTCATCTACGGACGCCGGCGCAAGCTGAAGTCCATCGCCATCTGACGGAAGACGACGGCCATGCAATTCAACCTCTTCCCGCACAGCCCCAATGTCGACTTCATGCGCCTGCGCTGGGTGTCGACAACGCTCTCGGTGCTGCTGCTGGTCGTCGCCATCGGCGCGATGGCGACCAAGGGCTTCAACTTCGCGCTCGACTTCACCGGCGGCGTGGGCGTGGAGCTGCGCTACGACAAGGCGCCGGACGTCGACGACGTCCGCGCCAGCCTGGAGAAGGCCGGCTTCGACAGCGCCGTCGTCCAGACCTTCGGCGCGGGCACCGACCTGCTGGTGCGCCTGCAGGCGCCGAAGAAGGAGGGTTCCACCGGCACCGACACCGAAAGCATCGGCGACGCGGTGGCCAAGGCGGCCTCGCTGCCGGGCAACGCGGCCGAGAAGCGCAGCAGCGCCGAGATCAGCCCGCAGGTGGGCAAGGAGCTCGCGCAGAACGGCATCTACGCGATGCTGTTCGTGGTGATCGGCTTCCTGGCCTATATCTCGTTCCGCTTCGAGTGGAAGTTCGCGGTTGCGGCGATCATCGCCACGCTCCACGACGTCGTCGTGGTGGCGGGCTGGTTCGCCTTCAGCGGGCACGAGTTCGATTTGACGGTCCTTGCCGGCGTCATGTCGGTGATGGGCTACTCGATCAACGACACCATCGTGGTGTTCGACCGGGTGCGCGAGAATTTCCGCGGCATGCGCGCGAGCCCGCGCGAGATCCTCAACGCCTCGGTCAACCAGACGCTGTCGCGCACGGTGATCACCTCGTTCGTCGCGTTCCTGACCGTGATCGCGCTGTACCTCTACGGCGGCGGCTCGCTGCAGGGCATGGCGGAGTCGCAGATGATGGGCATCATCATCGGCACGCTGTCGTCGATCTTCGTGGCCTGCCCGCTGCTGCTGTGGTTCGGCGTGAGCAAGCAGGACCTGATGCCGAAGGCACGCGACGACGCGGCGCTGGCGCGGCGTCCCTGAGCCGGGTCGACCCGCGCTTTCGCGCAACGCAAAAGGGCGCCCACCGGGCGCCCTTTTTTTCGTGATGCCTGGTCGTTCCAGCGACCAGCGCGGGGTTCAGGCCAGGCCTTCCTGCTCCAGCGCGCGACGCACGCCCGCGTCGGCCTGCATCGCGTTGAAGAAGCGTTCCAGGTTGCCGAGGCCCGACAGGTCCACGTTCATCGCCTTCGCCCAGCGCAAAACGACGTAGAGGTAGGGATCGACGATCGAACGCGTGCCCGCCACCCAGTCGCGCCCGGCGAGCTGCGCGTCCACCCGCGCGAAGAGGACGCGCAACGAAGCGCGCGCCACGTCCTTGCCCTTCGCGATCAGCGCCTCGTCGCCGATCCAGGCGATGTTGCCGAACAACGGCTTGAACGCGGGGTGGATGTCGGAATTGACCACCGCCAGCCATTTGATCACCTCGGCGCGTCCGCGCGGGCTGCCGTCGCCCAGCAGGCCCGCGCCGGGATTGAGGTCGGCGAGGTAACCCAGGATCGCCGCGTTCTGGGTCAGCACCCAGCCGTCGTCCTCGAGGACGGGCACGGCGCCGGCGGGATTGAGCGCCAGGAAAGCGGGGGTCTTGCGGTCATCGGCAGACGCCAGCACGGCTTCGTAAGGCTTGCCGATCCACTCGAGCACGATGTGGTCGGCCAGGGAACAGGCACCGGGGGAGTAATACAGCTTCATCGCGGACTCCTTTCGCAGGGGAATCCGGCACTATGCGGCGGCGCGCGGAGACGCGGCAACCGGCCCCGGTGGAAAGCAGCGTTGCGCGGGCGAGGTCGTTCGCGCCGGTGCAGCGCGGCGAGAGGCGTCAGGACTTGCGCGGCTTGAGCGACTGCACCTTGAAGAAGGTGTGGTCGCCGATCGTCGCCACCTGGTAGGCGGTGCGCCAGCTCGGCGCGGCGATGGCCGTCGCGGCGAAGTGGCTCGCCCCCGGCACGATTTCCTTGCGCTTCGAAGGCGGCAGCGCCCAGTTGCGCTCGGACTCGAGCGCCACGGTCACGGCCTCGGCCCAGGCGTCGACGTTCGACAGCTGCGTCCGCGGCGAAACCAGCGACGGCGCGAATTGCTTGCGCGCGGTCACGACCGAGCACAGGTCGGCGCCCCACAGTCCGCTGTCGCGGCGGCGCATGACGACTTCGGCCACCGCCTGCTGCCCCTGGACCGACTGGTCGCGGGCTTCCAGGTACACGGTGGTGCTCAGGCACAGCGAGTCGGCTGCGGGCGGCGGAAGCACGCTCGCGAGCCAGAGGATCCAGGCCAGCTTCATCGGGGACTCCTTGCTCCGTTGCGCCGGCCCGCGATGCTGCTCCCGCTCTTGTCAAACGGGTTTCACAATGCTGGCCAGCCTGGCGTACTGGGGAGGGCGGCGGCTCTGCGGCGCGCCTTGTGCCCGGGCGCAAGGGACCGCGGGATTGCGGTCTGGCGCCGGTGCCCGCTCACGAGGCGGCGGGCAAAAAAGTTGGCGCAAGGTAAGGGCGGGAAACACAACCCAGCCTGAACGGGGGCTCGGGGACCCAAGGGCTTGGGGCGACGCCGGGGGACGGCCACAAGCGGTCGGAGGCGGGCGCCGGCGCCTGCGATTGCTGCAAAATAGCCGGCTCCCCTCCGAGCCGAGCCCCGCGCATGAGCCACCACGACGCCCGTTCCGCGATCCGCCCCCAGCCCGACCAGCCCATGGTCGACATCGCCGATTACGTCGTCGACTACCGCATCGACTCGCAGGAAGCCTACGACACCGCCCGCTACATGCTGCTCGACTCGCTGGCCTGCGCGATGCTGGCGATGAAGTTCGAGGGCTGCGTGAAGCACCTCGGCCCGATCGTGCCGGGCGCGACCCTGCCGGGCGGCGCGACGGTGCCCGGCACCAACTTCGAGCTCGACCCGGTCCAGGCCGCCTTCAACATCGGCACCCAGGTCCGCTGGCTCGACTTCAACGACACCTGGCTGGCGGCCGAATGGGGCCACCCGTCCGACAACCTCGGCGCGATCCTGGCCGTGGCGGACTGGCTGAGCCGCAAGGAACTGCGCGACGGCGGCACGCCGCTGACCGTGCGCGACGTCCTCACCGCGGCGATCAAGGCCCACGAGATCCAGGGCTGCTACGCGCTGAAGAACTCCTTCAACCGCGTCGGCCTCGACCACGTGATCCTGGTCCGCCTCGCGTCCACCGCCGTCACCACCGCGATGCTCGGTGGCGGCAAGGAGGAAATCACGACGGCCGTGTCGCACAGCTGGATCGACAACGGCGTGCTCCGCACCTACCGCCACGCGCCCAACACCGGCCCGCGCAAGAGCTGGGCCGCGGGCGACGCCTGCCGCCGCGCCGTGACCCATGCGCTGAATGCGGTGGAAAAGCACGTCGTCGGCTACCCGAGCGCGCTGACCGCGAAGACCTGGGGCTTCTACGACGTGGCCTTCGGCGGCAAGCCGTTCGAGTTCGAGCGCCCGTTCGGCAGCTACGTGATGGAGAACGT
>CBIHRR010000018.1:0-23216 GCA_966212495.1 uncultured Gammaproteobacteria bacterium | reverse complement strand
GGGCGAGCCTGGCCGCGACGGAGAATCCCACTCGAACGTGACGGGCGCGTGCCCCGTGGAGCCGGCCCTGGGGGGGCTCGGGAGGCCGGCGGAGCCGACCTGGGGTCGGCTCTACCGTTCGGCGCGGTCAGTCGGCCTGGCGGCGCAGGAACGCCGGGATGTCCAGGTAGCTGCTGTCGCCGCCGAAGTCGGCCACTTCCGGCTTCGCCGAGTCGACCGTGGTGCCGCCGCCGGTGCGGCCGCGCAGCGCCGAGGCGATGTTGTTGCCGGGGGTGTACGGATCGGCGACGTCGTCGATCAGCATGCCGGTGGTGCCGTCGCGCTTGCCCTGGTTGTGGATCAGCTGCACCTGCGGGCGGCGCTGCTCGCGATCGTTGCCGCGGGCATGGCCGAAGTCCTCGCGCGGCATCGGCTGGCGCGCGACCACGCGGTTGAGGCCGGTGGCGACCACGGTGACGCGCACGTCGTCCTGCATGTCCGGATCGAGCACGGTGCCGATGACCACGGTCGCATCCTCCGACGCGAAGCCCTCGATCGTGCGGCCCACTTCGTCGAACTCGGCCATCGTGAAGTCGGGGCCGGCGGTGATGTTGACGAGGATGCCGTTGGCGCCGGACAGGTTGATGTCGTCGAGCAGCGGGTTCTGGATCGCCGCCTCGGCCGCGGCCTGCGCGCGGTCGTCGCCGCGGGCGTGGCCGGTGCCCATCATCGCCAGGCCCATCTCCGACATCACCGTGCGCACGTCGGCGAAGTCGACGTTGATCAGGCCCGGGCGCACGATCAGGTCGGCGATGCCCTGCACGGCGCCGAGCAGCACGTCGTTGGCGGCGCGGAAGGCCTGGATCATCGTCGCGTTGCGGCCGAGCACGGTGATCAGCTTCTCGTTCGGGATCGTGATCAGCGAGTCGCAGTGCTGCGACAGCTCGTCGATGCCCTTGAGCGCGACCTGCATGCGGCGGCGGCCCTCGAACGGGAACGGCTTGGTGACCACGGCCACGGTCAGGATGCCCATCTCCTTGGCCAGCTGCGCCACGACCGGCGCCGCGCCGGTGCCGGTGCCGCCGCCCATGCCCGCGGTGATGAACACCATGTCGGCGCCCTGCAGCGCGTCCATGATCCGCTCGCGGTCCTCGAGCGCGGCCTGGCGGCCGACCTCGGGGTTCGCGCCCGCGCCCAGGCCCTTGGTGACGTTGCTGCCGAGCTGCAGCTGCAGCTTGGCGCCGCAGTTCTTGATCGCCTGCGCGTCGGTGTTGGCGGTGATGAACTCCACGCCGTCGACGCTGCCGCTGACCATGTGCGCGACCGCGTTGCCGCCGCCGCCGCCCACGCCGACCACCTTGATGACCGCGTTCGGGGCCATCTTCTCAACCAGTTCGAAATGCGCCATGACCTTGTCCTCGTGCGTTTTTAGTTATGTGTTGCTTCTTGAGAGCGGGATCGGGGAACGGGGAACAGGGAACTGTCGTGTCCTGCGCGCCGCCTTCCGTGCCGCCCCGGGGGCTTTTCAGATTCGCTTTCGCCGTCGTTTACGCGTGCACCGCCTGTACAGTTCCCTGTTCCCCGTTCCCTGTTCCCGCTGCTTGCCGCCCATCAGAATTCGCCCCGATACCAGTTCTTGAGCTTCGAGAAGAAGGTGCCGGCGCGGCCGGCGCGCAGCGCGGGGCGCCGTGGATGCTCGATCTGGCTGCCCATGAGCAGCAGGCCGACGCCGGTGGCGTGGACCGGGTTGTTGACCACTTCGCCCAGGCCGGTGACGTGCTGCGGGATGCCCACGCGCACCGGCATCTGCAGCATTTCCTCGGCGAGCTCGACCACGCCTTCCATCTTCGAGGCGCCGCCGGTGAGCACCATGCCCGCGCGCACCAGCTCCTCGAAGCCGGAGCGGCGCAGTTCGGCCTGCACCATTTCGAAGATTTCCTCGTAGCGGCCCTGCACGGCCTGGGCCAGCGAGTGGCGCGGCAGGCGCCGCGGCGGGCGGTCGCCGACGCTCGGCACCTGGATCGATTCCTCGGCGGTGGCCAGCTGCGCGAGCGCGCAGGCGTAGCGCACCTTGATCTGCTCGGCCTCGGGCGTCGGCGTGCGCAGCATGTGCGCGATGTCGCTGGTGACGTGGTCGCCGGCGATCGGCAGCGAGGCGGTGTGGCTGATCGCGCCCTGCACGAAGACCGCGATGTCGGTGGTGCCGGCGCCGATGTCGACGAGGACCACGCCGAGCTCGCGCTCGTCGGCGGTGAGGACCGCGACGGCCGAGGCCAGCGACGACAGCACGAGGTCGTCGACCTGCAGGCCGCAGCGCTGCACGCACTTGGTGATGTTGGCGGCGGCCGACTGCGCGCAGACCACCAGGTGCGCGTGCACTTCCAGGCGCACGCCGTTCATGCCGACCGGGTTGCGGATGCCGTCCTGCGAATCGTCGAGGACGTACTCGCGCGGGATCGCGTGCAGGATGCGCTGGTCGGCCGGGATCGCGACCGCCTTGGCCGCCTCGAGCACGCGGTCCAGGTCGGCCCAGGTGACCTCGCCGTCGCGGATCGGCACGATGCCGGGCGAATTGCGGCACTGCACGTGGTTGCCGGAGATCGATGCGTACACCGAGCTGATCTCGCAGCCGGCCATCAACTCGGCCTCCTCGACCGCGCGCTGGATCGACTGCACCGTCGACTCGATGTCCACGACCACGCCGCGCTTGAGGCCGCGCGATTCGTGCGAGCCGATGCCGATCACCTCGATCGGGTTGCCGGGCGAGTACTCGCCGACCAGCGCCACCACCTTGGAGGTGCCGATGTCGAGGCCCACGATCAGTGCCTTGTCGCCTTTGCGATTCATGATTGCGGGGGCTCTCCCCATGTCAGTGCGAAGCCGTTGGTGTAGCGGAGGTCGGCGCGCTGCAGCACGGCGTCGCGGCGCTGCGCGAGGACCTGCGGCAGCAGGCGCGCGAAGCGGGACAGGCGCGAGCGCGCCTCGCGGCTGCCGACGAGCACGTCGAGGCCGTTGGAAAGCTGCAGCGACCAGCTGCCGCGGCGGTCGAGCGCGAGCGCGCGCACGTCGAGGCCGGCGGCGGCGAACAGGTCGCGCGACTCGCCGTACAGCGCCATCACTTCGGCCTCGCGGCCGGTCGGCCCGTCGAGCAGCGGAAGGGTCTTCGGCACGGCCACGCCCTGGGCGGCGAACAGCGCGCCTTCCTCGGACAGCAGCCGCGACTGGCCCCAGCGCGCGAACGGCCGGTGTTCGACGACCCGCACTTCGAGCACATCCGGCCAGCGCTTGCGCACCTCGGCGTGCTCCACCCAGGGCAGGCGCGCGACGGCGGCCTGCGCCTCGTCCAGGCGCACGGCGAAGAATCCGCGGCGCGCGTACGGCAGCAGCGCCTTCTGCAGCAGCGCCGGATCCACGCGCTGGAGCTTGCCTTCGACCCGCAGCGTGCGCAGCGGCCAGCGCTGCGCGCCGATCCAGCCGTTGACGACGGCGACCACCGGCAGCACCACCAGCACCACCGCGAGCGTCCACGCGACGATGCGCAGCGCCGCACCATCGAGGATGCGGGGCGTGGCGGGGGCGGCGGCGGCGCGGGGGGCGTTCAACGCGTCGCCTCCGCGGGAAGGCTGGTTTCCAGGATCCGCCAGCACAGGTCCTCGAACGAGAGGCCGAACGCGGCCGCGGACTTGGGCATCAGCGAATGGCTGGTCATGCCCGGCGCGGTGTTGGCCTCGAGCAGCCAGTTGCGG
Organism: uncultured Gammaproteobacteria bacterium; assembly: GCA_966212495.1. GTDB lineage: Bacteria > Pseudomonadota > Gammaproteobacteria > Xanthomonadales > Xanthomonadaceae > Cognatiluteimonas. The sequence continues at coordinate 19,491 of CBIHRR010000018.1, read as the reverse complement.
CCCTGCCGGTCGCGCATGAAGTCCACGCGCGCCCAGCCGTGCAGGTCGAGCGCGGCGAACGCGCGTTCGGCCTGGTCGCGGGCCTCGGCCTCGCCGGCCTCGTCCAGGCCCGGGCAGACGTACTGCGTGTCGTCGGCGACGTACTTGGCGTTGTAGTCGTACCACGCGCCCTTCGGCACGATGCACACCGTCGCCAGCGCGCGGCCGTCGAGCACGCCGATGGTGTATTCGTCGCCTTCGACCAGCTGCTCGACGAGGAGTTCGCCGGGATAGCGGGCGGCAAGCTCGACCGCGGCGTCGAGGTCGGCCTCACCGAAGACGCGGCTCACGCCGACGCTCGAACCTTCGCCGGCGGGCTTCACGATCACCGGGAAGCCGAGTTCGCGCACGGCCGCATGCACGTCGCCGCCGCGCGACAGGCGCGCGTAGCGCGGCGTCGGCAGCCCGAGCGCCAGCCACACCTGCTTGCTGCGGATCTTGTCCATCGCCAGCGCGCTGCCCAGCACGCGCGAGCCGGTGTACGGCACGCCGAGCGCCTCGAGCAGGCCCTGCAGGGTCCCGTCCTCGCCACCGCCCTTGTTGCCGTGGAGGATGTTGAAGACGCGGTCGAAATGCCGGTCCTGCAGCTCGCGCGCGAGGGTCGGGATGCCGTCCACGGCATCGGCGCGCACGCCGCGGGCGCGCAGCGCGGTGAGCACGTTGCGGCCGGAATCGAGCGAGACCTCGCGCTCGGCGCTGGTGCCGCCCATCAGCACGGCGACGTGGCCGAACACGGTGGGGTCGTCGAAGCGCGGCGGCGGCAGGGCCATGCCGGGAAGCGCAGGCGTGTTCATGCGCTCCTCCCGCCGAAGCCGTTCGCCGCCAGCTGCTGCGCGGCGTGGCCGATGTCGCCGGCGCCCATGACCAGCAGCAGGTCGCCGTCCTGGAGGATGTCGGGCAGGACCTCGGCGAGGTCGGACGCGCCGCCGACCACGATCGGGTCGATGCGCCCGCGCGCGCGGATCGCGCGCGCCAGCGAGCGCGCGTCGGCGCCGGCGATCGGCGCCTCGCCCGCGGGGTACACCTCGGTCAGCACCAGCGCGTCCACGCTCGACAGCACGCCGGCGAAATCGTCGAACAGGTCGCGCGTGCGGGTGTAGCGGTGCGGCTGGAATGCAACCACGAGGCGCTTGTCCGGCCAGCCGCCGCGCGCGGCGGCGAACACCGCCTCGAGTTCCTTCGGATGGTGGCCGTAGTCGTCGACCAGCTGCACGGTCGCGCCCTTGGCGGTGGTCAGCTGCGCCAGCAGGTTGAAGCGGCGGCCGATGCCTTCGAACTTCTCCAGCGCGCGCGCGATGGCGCCGGCGTCCACGCCGATCTGCCAGCCGACCGCGGCCGCGGCGAGCGAATTGAGCACGTTGTGCCGGCCCGGCAGGGCCAGCCGCACGCGGGTGCGGCTGCCGTCGGGCAGGCACAGGACGTAACGCATGCTCGCGCCGTCCTGGCTGACGTCCTCGGCGCGCACGTCGGCGCCCGGCGCGAAGCCGTAGCTCATGACGTGGCGCGACGTGCCCGCGGCGAGCGCGGCCACTTCCGGATCGTCGATGCACAGCACCGCGAGTCCGTAGAACGGCAGCCGGTGCAGGAACTCGGCGAACGCCGCCTGCACGCGCGCGAAGTCGCCACCGTAGTTCTCGAGGTGGTCGGCGTCGATGTTGGTGACGATCGCCACCAGCGGGTTCAGGCGCAGGAAGCTGCCGTCGCTCTCGTCGGCCTCGGCCACCAGCCAGTCGCCGCCGCCGAGTCGCGCGTTGGCGCCGGCGGCCAGCAGCTTGCCGCCGATCACGAACGTCGGGTCCAGGCCGCCCTCGCCCAGCACGCTGGCGAGCAGCGAGGTGGTCGTGGTCTTGCCGTGCGTGCCGGCGACGGCGATGCCGCGGCGGAAGCGCATGAGCTCGGCGAGCATTTCTGCGCGCGGCACGATCGGGATGCGGAGCGCGTGCGCTTCGGCCAGCTCGGGGTTGTCGTGCTTGATCGCGCTGGACGCCACCACGCAGTCGGCGCCATGCACGCTCGCCGCGGCGTGGCCGCGGTGGATGCAGGCGCCGAGCGCCTCCAGGCGGCGGGTCACGGCGTTGTCGGCGTTGTCGGAGCCGGAGACCCGATAGCCGAGGGTGCACAGCACCTCGGCGATGCCGCTCATGCCGACGCCGCCGATGCCGACGAAATGCACGCGCGTGGCGGCACCGTCCATCCCGGTGCGGGCCATGTCGCGGCTGGAGAGCAGGCGGCGGGCGCTCATGCGGCTTCCTTGTTGAGTGCGGCGTCGAGCACCGCGTCCGCGACGCGGGCGGCGGCGTCCGGCCTGGCGAGTCCGCGCGCGGCCTCGGCCATCGCGAGGCGGCGCGGCGGATCGGCGGCGAGCGTGGACAGTGCCTCGCGCAGCTGGCCGACCAGGCGGTCGCCTTGCGGCAGCAGCAGCGCGGCGCCGCGCTCGACGAGGTATTCGGCGTTGCGGGTCTGGTGGTCGTCCACCGCCTGCGGGAATGGCACCAGCAGGCTGCCGACGCCCGCCGCGCACAACTCCGCGAGCGTCAGCGCGCCGGCACGGCACACCACGAGGTCGGCCTCGGCGTAGGCCGCCGCCATGTCGGCGATGAAGGGTTCGACGCTGGCGGCGACGCCGGCCTGCGCATAGGCCTGCTCGGCTTCGGCGCGCAGCTTCTCGCCGCACTGGTGCCGTACCTGCACGGGCGCGTCGAAGCCGGCCAGCGCCTGCGGCACGCCCGTGTTGAGCGCGCGCGCGCCCTGGCTGCCGCCGAGCACCAGCAGGCGCAGCGGCGCGGCGGCGCGGCCGGCGAAGCGCTGCGCCGGCGGCGCCAGCGCGGCGATCTGCGCGCGGACCGGATTGCCGGCGAGCTCCTCGCGTGCATTGCCGAACGTCTGCGGGAAACCTGTGAGCACGCGCCGCGCGAACCGCGACAGCACGCGATTGGTCATGCCGGGCGCGCGATTCTGTTCATGCACGACGAGCGGCACGCCATGCAGCCTGGCGGCGATGCCGCCCGGCCCTGCCGCGTAGCCGCCGAAGCTGACGACCGCGCGCGGACGCCGTTGCGCGAGCACGCGCGAAGCGGCGCGCACCGCCGCCAGCACGCGCAGCGGCGCGCCGAGCAGCGTGGCGAGGCCCTTGCCGCGCAGGCCCTTCACCGCGATCGCATCGAGCGGGATGCCGTGCTGCGGCACGAGCCGCGTTTCCATGGCGCCTTCCGCGCCCAGCCAGGCGACCGGCACGCCGCGCGCCTGCAGTTCCGCGGCGACGGACAGGCCCGGGAAGATGTGGCCGCCGGTGCCGCCCGCGAGGATCAGCACGGGACCGTTGCCGTCGCGATATGCGCTGTTGCGGGGCGCGCTCACGGGCGCCTCCGCAGGGCATGGGCGACGGCCGGCACCGCGACGGGCGCGCCGCGCACCGGCTCGATGCGGGCGCGGCCGCGGCCGCGCTCGCCGGAAGGGGCCGCCGGGGAGGGATCGACGCGCGACGTCGCGACCGACGCCGGCGCATCCATCGGCAGCGCGCCCGGCGCCTGGCCCGGCGTCGCGTCCGCGCGCCGCAGCGCGACCTGGCGGCGCGCGCGATCGAGTTCGTAGCTCACCCGCAGCAGCAGGCCGAGCGCCACGCAGGTCATCAGCACGCTCGACCCGCCGGAGGAAATCATCGGCAGCGTCAGGCCCTTGGTCGGCAGCAGGCCCAGGTTCACGCCGATCGAGACGAAGCTCTGCAGCGACATCCACAGCGCGATGCCGAAGGCGATGTAGCCCGCGAAATGGCGGCGCATCTCCACGCATTGCAGCCCGATCCAGAACGCGCGCCCCGCGAGCAGCGCGTACGCCGACACCACCGCGCAGACGCCGATGAAGCCGAGCTCCTCCGCGATCACGGCCATGATGAAGTCGGTGTGCGCCTCGGGCAGGTACGACAGCTTCTGCACCGAAGCCCCGAGGCCGACGCCGAACCAGTCGCCGCGACCGACGGCCATGAGCGCGTTGGTGAGCTGGTAGCCGCTGTTGAACGGATCCGCCCACGGGTCCATGAACGTGGTCAGGCGGCGCATGCGATACGGCTCGGCGATCGCGATCATCGCCAGCACCGGCAGCCCGACGAGGACCGGCCCAAACATGCGCGGCATGTTCACGCCGCCGAGCACCAGCATGCCCGCGGTGATCGCCAGCAGCAGCGAGGACGACCCGAAGTCGGGCTGCATCAGCAGGAGGCCCACCAGCACCGCGGCCACGCCCAGCGGCTTGAGCATCGCCGACCAGGTGGCGGTGACGTCCTCGCTGTAACGCTTCAGGTAGCTCGCCAGCCACAGGATGTAGAGCACCTTCACTGCTTCCACGGCCTGGAAGTTCGACACGCCCATGTAGATCCAGCGCCGCGCGCCGTTGACGCTGCGGCCGATCCCGGGCACGAACACCAGCAGCAGCAGCACGAAGCACGCCAGCAGCAGCCACTGGCTGCGCAGCTCGATCCACTTGAGTTCGGTGCGCATCGCCCATGCCGCGAGCACGAAGCCGCCGGCGAGGAACATCAGGTGCTTCTCGAGGAAATAGAACGGCCCGACGCCGAGCCCCTCGCCGATCGCGATCGAACTCGACGCGACCATCACCACGCCGAAGCAGGCCAGCGCCAGCGACACGCCGAGCAGCCATGGGTCGAACCGGCCGCCGATGGCGTCCAGTCGCGTCGCTTGCCTGGCGCTCGCGGTGGTTTCGACCATCAGCGCACCTTCAACGTGGCGAGGCCGACGAGCACCAGCACCACCGAGATGATCCAGAAGCGCACGATCACGCGCGGCTCCGGCCAGCCCTTCAACTCGAAGTGGTGGTGGATCGGGGCCATCCGGAACACGCGCTTGCCGGTGAGCTTGAACGAGGCCACCTGGATCATCACCGACAGCGTCTCGATCACGAACACGCCGCCCATCACGACCAGCACCAGTTCCTGGCGCACGATCACCGCGATGGTGCCGAGCACCGCGCCCAGCGCGAGCGCGCCGATGTCGCCCATGAACACCATCGCCGGATAGGTGTTGAACCACAGGAAGCCCAGGCCCGCGCCCGCGATCGCCGCGCAGATGATCACCAGTTCGCCGGCGCCGGGAATGCGCGGGATCTGCAGGTAGCCGGCGAACTGCGCGTGGCCGGACGCGTAGGCGAACACGCCCAGCGCGCAGGCGACGAGCACCGCCGGCATGATCGCCAGGCCGTCGAGGCCGTCGGTCAGGTTCACCGCGTTCGAGAAGCCGACCACCCACAGGTAGGCGATGAACACGAAGCCGGCGCCGGCCAGCGGCAACGCCACCGACTTGAAGAACGGGATGTAGAAGGTGGTCGCCGCCGGGATGTCGGCGCTCCAGAACAGGTACAGGCCCACCGCGAGCCCGAGCACCGACTGCATCAGGTATTTCCAGCGCGATTTCAGCCCGTTCGGGTCGCGGCGCACGATCTTGATCCAGTCGTCGTACCAGCCGATCGCGCCGAACGACACCATCACCAGCAACACCACCCAGACGTAGCGGTTGCGCAGGTCGCCCCACAGCAACACCGACGCGAGCACGGTGAGCAGGATCAGGGCGCCGCCCATGGTCGGCGTGCCGGCCTTGGAGAAATGGGTCTTCGGGCCGTCCTGGCGGATCGGCTGGCCCTTGAATTCGGCGAGCTTGCGGATCATCGCCGGCCCCCACCACAGCGACAGCGCGAGCGCGGTGAGCGCGCTGAGGATGCCGCGGAAGGTGAGGTAGCCGAACAGGCCGAAGAGCCCTTCGAGCTGCTGCAACCAGCGGGTGAGTTCAAGCAGCATCGGCGGCCTCCCCTTCGAGCAGCGCCTTCACGATCGTGTCCATCGCGCTTCCGCGCGAACCCTTGACCAGCACGACCGGCGCGGCGCCGGGCGCGGTCGCCGCGAGCTCGCCAGCGAGCGCCTGCGCGAGCGCCTCGTGGTCGTCGAAATGGCGGGCGCCGGCACCGAAGGCGTCCACCGTCGCCGCGCTGAGCGGGCCGAGCGCGTACAGGCGCGCGATGCCGGCGGCCTTCGCGCGACGTCCTGCCTCCGCATGCAGCGCGCGCGCGTCGTCGCCGAGCTCGCGCATGTCGCCCAGCACCAGCCATCCCGGCCGTGCGCCCGACGCCAGCAGTTCGATCGCGGCGTTGAGCGACCCCGGGTTCGCGTTGTAGCTGTCGTCCACCAGCGTCGCGCCACTGCGCAACGCGTGCTGCACCAGGCGTCCGGCCACCGGGCGCGCCGCGGCGAGGCCGTCGCGGATCGCATCGAGGCTCGCGCCCAGGCCCAGCGCCAGCGAGGCCGCGGCCAGCGCGTTGCGGATGTTGTGGCGGCCAGGCAACGCGACCGCCACGGCGATGTCGCCGGCCGGCGTGGCCAGCACGAAGCGCGAGCCTTCCGCGTCGGCCACGATGTCGCGCGCGGTCACGTCGGCGCTCGCCTCGAGCCCGAAGCGCAGCAGGCGGCGCCCGTGGGCGCGCTCGGCGAAATACGGCGCGAACGCATCGTCGGCATTGATCACCGCCACGCCATCCGGCGGCAGCGCGTCGTAGATCGCGGCCTTGGTGTCGGCGACGCCGAGCAGGCTGCCCAGGCGCTCCAGGTGCGCGGGCGCGATGTTGTTGACCAGGGCGGCGTCGGGGCGCGCGATGCGCGTCAGGTAGGCGATGTCGCCCGGCTTGCCGGCGCCCATCTCGTAGACCGCATAGGCGGCGTCTTCGGGCGCATCGATCACCGCCAGCGGCAGGCCGATCTCGTTGTTGCGGTTGCCGGGGTTGGCGTGGGCGCCGCTGCCGTCGCCGCCGGCCATGCGCTGCAGGATCGGCAGCAGCATCGTCTTGACGCTGGTCTTGCCGTTGCTGCCGGTGACCGCGGCGATCCGCGTGCCGCGCCCGCGCTGCAACGCGCCGGCGAAATCGCCCAGCGCGCGCTCGGTGTCGGCGACGACGAGCTGCGGAACGTCCAGAGGCAGCACGCGCGCGACCAGCAGCGCGCGCGCGCCGGCGGCGACCGCCGCGGCAGCGTGGTCGTGGCCGTCGAAGCGCTCGCCCTTGAGCGCGACGAACAGCGTGGCGCGGTTATCGCCGGCGGCGAACGTGCGCGTATCGATCGCCACGGCGTCGACCGTGGCGTCGGCGCCATGGACGCGGCCACCGGTCCAGGCGGCGATGCGCGAGAGCGGCAACGGCCTCATGCGCGCGGCTCCGGGCGGCGCGCGGCGAGCGCGGCGGCGGCGACTTCGCGGTCGTCGAAGGGATGCTTGACCCCGGCGACGTCCTGGTAGGTTTCGTGGCCCTTGCCCGCGACCAGCACGATGTCGCCCGGCTCGGCCGCGCCGACGGCGCGCTCGATGGCGCGGCGGCGGTCGCGTTCCACGACCACCTTCGCGGGATCGGAGAAGCCGGCCATGATGTCGGCGACGATGGCGTCGCCGTCCTCGCCGCGCGGATTGTCGTCGGTGACGATCACCAGCCCGGCCGCGGCCTCGGCGATCGCCGCCATCTGCGGGCGCTTGCCGCGGTCGCGTTCGCCGCCGCAACCGAACACGCAGACGAGCTTCCCGCGCAGGTGGCCGCGCAGCGATTCGAGCGCCTGCTCGAGCGCGTCGGGCTTGTGCGAATAGTCCACGACCACCAGCGGCGCCTCGCCGCCGCCGAGGCGGTTCATGCGCCCGGCGATCGGCTCCAGGCGCGGCAGGACGCCCGCGACGGCATCGGCGTCGATGCCCAGCGCATGCAGCACGCCGGCGACCGCGACCAGGTTGTCGGCGTTGAACCGGCCCAGCAGGGGCGAACGCACGCTGCGGCGCGCGTCGCCCAGCACCAGGTCGAAGGCGAGGCCCTCGTCGCCGAGCGCCAGGTTCTCGGCGCGCACGTCGGCCTGCGCGCCCTGCGAGCTGGTGCCGATGCCGCGCACGCCGGACGGCAGCGCCGCCAGCAGTTCGCGACCGAACGCGTCGTCGATGTTGACGACCGCCGCGCGCAGGCCGGGGCGCTTGAACAGCTTCGCCTTCGCCGCGCCGTAGCTGGCCATGTCGCCGTGGTAGTCGAGGTGGTCGCGGGTGAGGTTGGTGAACACCGCGACGTCGTAGTGCACGGCGTCCACGCGGCCCTGGTCGAGCGCGTGCGAGCTCACTTCCATCGCCACGGCGCGCGCGCCTTCGTCGCGCAGTTGCGCCAGCAGCGCATGCATCTGCAGCACCAGCGGCGTGGTGAAGCCGGTCGCGACCGCCTCGCCGTACAGGCCGGCGCCGAGCGTGCCGATCGTGCCGGCGGGCGTCCCGAGCAGCGACAGCGCCTGCGCGAGCAGCTGCACCGTCGAGGTCTTGCCGCTGGTCCCGGTGACGCCGACCATCGTCATCTCGCGCGACGGATGGGCATGGAATTCGTCGGCCATCGCACCCATGCGCGCGCGCAGTCCGGCGACCGGAATCGCATCGTGGGGCGCGGGCGCGGTGGCGGGCGCCGGCGGCTCGAACAGGATCGCCGCCGCGCCGCGGCTGCGCGCCTGCTCCGTGAACAGCAGCCCGTGCGCGCCGAAGCCGGCGATCGCGACGAACGCATCGCCGGGGCGCACGTCGCGGCTGTCGAGCACGAGCCCGGTCACGACGAGGTCCGCGGGCACGCCCTCGACGCCGGGCAGCAACTCGGCCAGCCGCATCCGCCGGTTCATTGCGCCACCGCCGGCGTCGCCGCAACCGTAGCCGCACCTGCAGCCGCAGCTGCAGCGACCGCCATGGAACCGACCGTTCCCTGTTCCCCGTTCCCCGTTCCCGCCTTCCGCTTCTGCTTCTCCTGCGCGGCGAGCCAGCTGCCGATGTCGTCGGGCGGCACGTCCATCAGGCGCAGCGCGCCCTGCATCACGTCGTGGAAGACGGGGCCCGACACCGAGCCGCCGTAGTAACCGCGACGGCTCGGATCGGGCTCGCTGACGACCACCACCATGGCGAAGCGCGGGTTGTCCACGGGCACGACGCCGGCGAACGTCGACACGTACTTGCGCGACGCATATCCACCGCCGCTCGCCATGCGGGCGGTGCCGGTCTTTCCCGCGACGTGGTAGCCGAGGATCGCGGCCGTGGTCGCGGTGCCGCCCGGCTCCGTGACCGTCTGCATCATCTTCATCACTTCGTGCGCGATCTTCGGATCGATCACCTGGCGCGATTCGTTGCGCTGTCCCTTCACGAAGGTCGGCGCGATCATGTGGCCGCCGTTCGCGAAGGCGGCGTAGACCTCGGCGATCTGCAGGGGGGTCGCCGACAGGCCATAGCCATACGACATCGTCTGCTTGGTGGTGCCGAACCAGCTGCTCGAGTCCGGCGACGGCAGTACCCCCGCGGATTCGCCCGGGAAGCCGCTGCCGGGCAGGCTTCCGTAACCGAAGCGGCGCACGAAGTCGTAATACGCGCGATCGGGCAGCATGTTCGCGATCTTCGCCGCGCCGACGTTCGAGCTCTTGGTGATCACGCCGGTGACGGTGAGCACGCCGTGGTTGCTCGTGTCGGTGGTCCGATACCGTCCATTCGGCATCCAGCCCGGATTGGTGTCGATCAGCGTGTCAGGCGTGACCGCGCCCATCGACAGGCCGGCGGCGATCGTCACCGGCTTCATCGTCGAGCCGGGCTCGACCACGTCGGTCACCGCGCGGTTGCGGTGCGCGTCGCGATGGCTGCCGTCCACGGCGTTGGGATTGAAGGTCGGCAGGTTCGCCATCGCCAGCACTTCGCCGGTGGCGATGTCGAGCACGACCGCCGACGCGCTGCTCGCGCCGGTTTCCAGCAACGCGTGCTTGAGCTCGCGGTAGGTGAGGTACTGGATGCGCCGGTCGATCGACAGCGTCAGGTCGTGGCCGGGCGCCGCGGGGCGCACCAGGTCCACGTTCTCGACGATGCGGCCGCGGCGGTCGCGGATCACCTTCTGGATGCCCGGCGTGCCGCGCAGCCAGTCGTCGAACGCGAGTTCGACGCCCTCCTGGCCGCGGTCGTCGATGTTGGTGAAGCCCAGCACCTGCGACAGCACTTCGCCCTGCGGGTAGAAGCGGCGGAACTCGCGCTGCGAGGACACGCCCGGGATGTCGAGCGCCAGGATCGCCTTCGCTTCGTCCGGGTTGATGCGGCGCTTGAGGTAGACGAATTCCTTGTCGCTCTTCTGCCCGAGCTTGCGCGTGAGCTGGTCGAGCGGCAGGCCCAGCGCTTCGGCGAGCTGCGGCAGGCGGTTGGGATTGCGCAGCAGTTCCTGCGGGTTGCCCCACACCGACTCGACCGGCGAGGACACCGCGAGCGGTTCGCCGTTGCGGTCGGTGATCATGCCGCGCGAGGTCGGGATCGGGATCTCGCGCACGAAGCGCGCGTCGCCCTGCTGGCGGTAGAAGTCGTTGTCGACCAGCTGCAGGTCGACCGCGCGGCCCACGAGCGCCAGTGAGCACAGCCCCAGCGTGCCGGTGACCAGCACCAGCCGCGCGCGCAGCCCGAACCCGCGGCCTTCGCCGCGCGCCGCCTTCGGCTTCGGCTTGCCCGGGCGGGCGGAGCGGGGCGTGCCGCGCGCGTTCACGGGCGCACCACCACGATGTCGCGCGTCTCGGGGAACACCATGCCCAGCCGCGTGCGCGCGACCTGGTCGATGCGGTTGCTCTCCGCCCACGTCGCCTGCTCGAGCTGGAGCCGGCCGAATTCGATGTTGAGCTCGTCGCGCGCCTTCTCCAGGCGCGTGAGCTCGATGAAGCGCTGCCGGTGCTCGTGGCGCGCGAACACGATGCCGATCGCGCTCACCACGTTCGCGACCACCACCAGCGCGAGCACGATGCGCAGGGTCATGCGGCCGCCTGCCGGCCGTCGGCCGCGATGCGCTCGGCGACGCGCAGCACCGCGCTGCGCGAACGCGGGTTGGCCGCGAGCTCGGGTCCGCCGGCCTTCTGCGCGCCGCCGACGCTGCGCAGCGTCGGCACGAAGCCCTGCGCCTCGGGCAGGCGGCGGTTCGCCGGCGGCGCCTTGGCGCGCGCGGCGATGTAGCGCTTGACGATGCGGTCCTCGAGCGAATGGAAGCTGATCACGGCGAGGCGGCCGCCCGGCTTCAGGCGCGAGAACGCGGCTTCCAGGCCGTCCTCGAGGTCGCCGAGCTCGCGGTTCACGTGGATGCGGATCGCCTGGAAGCTGCGCGTGGCCGGGTGGCTGCGATCCTTGCCGCGCGGCACGACCGACGCGACGAGGTCGGCGAGCTGCGCGGTGCGTTCCAGCGGTTTCTGCGCGCGCGCGGCGACGATGGCGCGCGCGATGCGACGCGACATGCGCTCTTCGCCCAGCGTCCACAGCACGTCCGCGATGTCCTTCTCGTCGGCGCGCGCGAGCCACTGCGCGGCGCTTTCGCCGCGATCAGGGTCCATGCGCATGTCGAGCGGGCCGTCCTTCGCGAACGAGAACCCGCGATCGGCGACGTCCAGCTGCGGCGACGAGACGCCGAGGTCGAACAGCACGCCGTCGAGGCCCGTCGCGGTCGCGTCCCAGCGCGCGAGGTCGGCGAAGCTGCCGCGGAAGATCGCGACGCGCGGGTCGCCGCCGAACTCGCGTTCGGCGCTGGCGATCGCTTCGGGATCCTTGTCCATCAGCAGCAGCCGCCCTCCCGGCCCCAACTTCCCGAGCACGCCGCGCGCATGGCCGCCGCGCCCGAACGTGCCATCCAGGTACGTTCCCTCCGACTTCACGGCGAGGCCTTCCATGACCTCGTCGTAGAGCACCGGAAGGTGGCCTGCGCGGGCATCCGCGTGGCCACCGCCCGTCATAGCCGCAACTCGAGCAGGTCGTCGCCGAGGTCGGCGTCGCCGAGCGTCTGGCGGATCTGCGCGTGGTGCGACTGCTCGCTCCACAGTTCGAACTTGTCGCCCATGCCCAGCAGCACCGCGCGCTTGTCGAGCGCGCAGGCGCTGCGCTGCGAGGCGGGAATGGAGATGCGGCCGCTGGCGTCGGGTTCGACGAAGCACGCCGCGCCGACCAGCTTCAGCTGCAGCTGGCGGTTCACCGCGCGCGTGCGCGGCAGCGCGTTGACCTGGTCGCGCACCTTCTCCCACACGTCGTGGGGGTAGATGTAGAGGCAGCCCGCGTCGAACGGGTTGTAGGTGACGACGAGCCGGTTCCCGGACGCACGCGCGACGAGGTCGCGGTAGGCGGTCGGGATCGCCAGCCGGCCCTTGTCGTCGATGGTGATGGCGGTCTCGCCCTGGAACATGCCTGCCCGATTCCCCGTCTCAAGCGGGTTTGCGACCCAAGAGAAACCACCAAATTCCCGGTTTCCCCACGAGTCGCCACCTTAGGAGTGGCCCAAGGGGTTGTCAACAACTTTCAACGGGCAATTTCACTAAGCGGGTCAAAGACTTGCAGCAGACTTGAGAGACTTGTTCAAGCTTTATCCACAACCCCCTGTTTCATCTCAAATTTTGAGATTGGCCGCCTTCTCCCTTCACAAGGACCGGCCGGAAGCCACCTTCCGCATTCACTTCTGCCGCACCGCAACATCCCGCGGGAGACGCCTTTCGCCCCCCAGATCGCCATACCGCTTCGGTGAGTCCCAGCCCCCTGAGTCAGGGGGCGATCCGCGCGCAGCGGGGATGGGGGTCTGGGGGTAGGAAGCCGCCGGGGCCCAAACCGCTAAGCGGTTTGGGCTGCTGCCTGGCGGAGCCAGGCAGCAGGCGGCCTCCGCCACCTTCCCTTCTGTCCGCGCTGCGCGCGGACAGAAGGGAAGGTGGCGGAGCCGGCCGATAAGCCGGGTTCTGTCGTGGACAGCCATTCCTCTAGGCGCAGCGTCACCGCTACGCTCGAGCAGCCAACCCGGACCTGACGCGGGCAACGTCATGGGGTCCCTATTCGGCCTTGCTCCCGGTGGGGTTTGCCGTGCCGGCCTGTTGCCAGGCTCGCGGTGCGCTCTTACCGCACCATTTCACCCTTGCCACGCGCGTCTTGCGACGCCGTTCGGCGGTATCTTTCTGTTGCACTTTCCGTCGGCTCGCGCCGCCCAGGCGTTACCTGGCACCGTGCCCTGTGGAGCCCGGACTTTCCTCGGCACGCACCGAAGTGCATGACGCGGCTGTCTGGCCGGCTCCGCCGCGGCCGATTCTACGCTTCCCCGCCCACGCCTGCGGCGCCGGTCGCCTCTTCCGGCGAGGTGCCGTACAGCGCCTTGCGCGGCGCGCCGCTGAGTTCGGCCGCCACGCGCGCCGCCGTGGAAGGCGGCAGGTGCGCGCTGAGCTTCGCGTAGATGCGGCGACCTTCGGCCACGCGCGCATCGGCATCCTCGCCCACGCCCTGCACCAGCACGACGAATTCGCCGCGGCGCTGGTCGGCATCGGCGGCGACGCGCGCGCACAGCGCCGCCAGGTCGCCGTCGAGCACGGTTTCGAACAGCTTGGTGAGTTCGCGCGCCAGCACCGCGGGCCGTTCTCCGCCGAAGGCCGCGCGCATGTCCTCCAGCGTTTCCTGGATGCGGTGCGCCGATTCGTAGAACGCCAGCGTGCGCGGTTCGCCCGCCAGCGCGGCGAGGCGTTCGCGGCGCGCGCCCGTCTTCGCCGGGAGGAAGCCCTCGAACACGAAGCGATCGCTCGGCAGGCCCGCGACGCTGAGCGCGGCCACGAAGGCGCAGGCGCCGGGCACCGGGCTGACCTTCACGCCGGCGGCGCGCGCGGCGCGCACCAGGCGGAAGCCCGGATCGCTGACCAGCGGCGTCCCGGCGTCGGACACCAGCGCGAGGTCCTCGCCGGCGAGCAGGCGCGCGACCAGCGGCGCGGCCGCGGCGTCCTCGTTGTGCTGGTGCAGCGCCAGCAGCGGCCGTTCGACGCCGAAGTGGGCGAGCAGCTGCCGCGTGTGGCGGGTGTCCTCCGCGCAGACCGCGGCGACCGAGCGCAGCACCTGCAGCGCCCGTGGCGAGAGGTCGCCGAGGTTGCCGATCGGCGTCGCGACCACGTGAAGGACGCCCGGGCCGCGGTCGCCTGCGGCGGGCGTGACGGCGGCGGCCTTGTCGACGGCGTGCTTGCTGACTGCCATTCGCGCTCCGGCGCGCGCGCTTTCGCGCAGTGGTTAGAATCGTAACCGGTCCGCAGGGAAAGCCCGCCGCGATGCAGAAGATGCCGTTCCGCTCCACCTGGCTGGCGACGCCGCTGTTGATGGCGCTGCTGTTGGCGACACTGGCCCTGGCCGGTTGCGCGACCACCGCGGTGCGCGCCCCGGTCGTGGCGCGGCCGGATCCCGTCTTCGCCGAAGCCCATGCGCTGGCCGCCGGGCTGGCCGCGCTGCCGGCCGCCGAGCGCAAGGCGAACGCGGCGCGCATCGACCGCCTGGTCGCGCGGCTGGACGACGCCACGCTCGCGCGCGAAGCCGCCGCGCTGCCGGCGGGCGATCCGCTCTACGACTTCGCCGGCCGTGCCCTGATCACGCGCGGCATGCCGCTGCCGCGTCCGTTCGACCGCAATCGCGCCGCATCCGCCACGCGCCCGCCGGCCGAATCGGATGGCTACCGGCCGCCCTCGCACCTCGCGGTGCTGCTGCCGCTGACCGGCCCGCTCGCCACGGCCGCGGTGCCGGTGCGCGACGGCCTGCTCGCCGGCTACTACGCGGAACGTCGCCGCCGCCCGGACATCACCTTCTACGACCCCGCCGGCGGCGTCGGCGCGGCGTACGCGCGCGCGGTGTCCGCCGGCGCCGACTTCATGGTCGGTCCGCTCGGCCGCGACGAGGTCGGGCGCCTGTTCGGGCCGGGCAAGCTCGACGTGCCGGTGCTCGCGCTCAACCGCGGCAGCGTCGCGCCGCCGGCGGACAGCGCCAGCTTCTCGCTCGCGCCGGAGGACGACGGCATCGCCGCCGCCGAATACCTCGTCGCGCGCAAGGCGATGCGCGCGCTCGTGCTCGCCGACGGCGACGAAAGCATGCGCCGTGCCGTCGCCGCGTTCCGCGAGCAGTACCAGCAGCGCGGCGGGCAGGTCGTGTCCGAACTCGCGGTCGCGGCCACGCCGGGGGACATGGGCGCCGCGCTGGCCAGGGCCGCGCAACCCGCGGCCGGCACGCAGGCGGCTGCCGTCGATGCCGTGTTCCTCGCCGTGCGCGCGTCGCAGGCGCGCGCGCTCGCGCCGCAACTCGCGGCCGCCGGCCTCGGCGGCACGGTGCGCGTCGCAACGTCGCAACTCGCCGCCGCCACCTCCAAGGACACCGCCGACCACGCGCTCGACGGCATCGCGTTCCCGAGCGATGCGTGGACGGTGCGCAACATCCCGGGGCTGCCGTCGGCCGACAGCGCCGCCTCGCTGCTGGCCAGCGCGCGCGGACCGGCGCAGCGCCTGTTCGCGTTCGGCTACGACGCGTGGCTGCTCGTCGCCTACCTCGATCGCCTCGCCGCCGATCCGAACGCGAGCGTCCCCGGTGCCACCGGGCAGCTGCGGCTGGACGGCTTCGGCAACGTCGTGCGCACGCCGGCCTGGACCGCCTGGATCGGCGACGCGGCGATGACGCTCGGCGATGGCGGCGGCTGAGGCCCCGGCTGACGGCGAAGACCCCGCCGGCGGCCGTCCGGCGGCCGGCAACGCGCCCGGCCGGCGGCTCGACCGTCGTGCGCGCGGCGCGGGCGTGGAAGCGATGGCGCAACGCGAACTTGCCGCGGCCGGCCTGCGGCCGCTCGCGGCCAACGTCGCCTTCCGTGGCGGCGAACTCGACCTGGTGATGCTCGACCGCGATCGCGACGGCGATGTCGTCGTGTTCGTCGAAGTGCGCTATCGCGGCGACGCGCGGCACGGCGGCGGCGCCGAATCGATCGACTTCGGCAAGCGCCGGCGGCTGGAGCGCGCGGCGATGCTGTTCCTGCATCGGCGCGGCCTCGACGAAGCGCACTGCCGCTTCGACGTGGTCGAGGCCGATGGCGCGGCCGATGCGCCGCGCCTGCACTGGATCCGCGACGCGTTCCGCGCGGGCGAATGACGGGCACCGGCGTGACCCTGCCCGAAGGCTTCCGCCGCGAAATGGCCGCGCTGTTCGGCGACGGCGGGGGCTGGCTCGACGGCGGCTCCGAGCGGCTGGCCTACGGCTACGACAATTCGCGGCGGCTCGCGCTGCCCGACGCCGTCGCGCTGCCGACCGAGGCCGCGCAGGTGGTCGCGCTCGTGCGCGCCTGCCGCGCGCACCGCGTGCCGCTCGTCGCGCGCGGCCGCGGCACCAACACCACCGGCGCGAGCGTGCCCTCGTCCGGCGGCGTGGTCGCCTCGTTCGAACGCATGGCGCGCATCCTCGACGTGCGGCCCGGCGACCGCTGCGCCGTGGTCGAGCCCGGCGTGCTCAATGGCGACCTGCAGCGCGCGCTGGCGCCGTACGGGTTGTCCTGGCCGCCGGATCCGACCAGCGCGGATTTCTCGACCATCGGCGGCAACCTCGCCTGCAATGCCGGCGGTCCGCGCGCCGTCAAGTACGGCGCGAGCCGCGACAACGTGCTGGCGCTCGCCGCGGTGACCGGCGCCGGCGAGCTGGTCCGCTGCGGCACCGCGACGACCAAGGGTTCATCGGGATACGACCTGCAGCGCCTGCTCGTCGGCAGCGAGGGCACCCTCGCGGTGATCGTGGAGGCGACGTTGCGCCTGGTGCCGCTGCCGCCGGCGCGGCGCTCGCTGCGCGCGGTCTATCGCGACGTCGGCGCCGCCGCGGCAGCGGTGGCGCGGCTGATGGCGCAGCCGGTCACCCCATCGATGCTGGAGTTCATGGACGGCGCCTGCGTGCGCCTCGCGCGCGAAGTCGGCGGCGCCGACCTGCCCGCGTCCGCCGGCGCGCTGCTGATGATCGAAGCCGACGGCGAGCCGGACACCCTGCCCTTCGCGGTGCGCGCGCTGTCGCGCGCCGCGGCGGGCGACGGCGAGGGCGATGGCCTGGTCGCGCTCGACGAAGCCGTGGACGATGCCGCGCGCGAACGGCTGTGGGCCGCGCGCAAGGCGCTGTCCCCGGCGCTGCGCACGCTCGCGCCGGGCAAGATCAACGAGGACGTGGTGGTCCCGGTCTCGCGCATCCCCGAACTCGTCGCCGGCGTCGGCCGGATCTCGCGCGAATGCGGGTTGCCGCTGGTGGCATTCGGGCACGCGGGCAACGGCAACCTGCACGTCAACATCCTGTACGACCCGGCGGACGCGGCGCAGTCGGGCGCGGCGACGGGCGCGCTCGCGCAGGTGTTCGCGCTGGCCATCGGGCTGGGCGGCACCTTGTCGGGCGAACATGGCATCGGGCTCGCCAAGCGCGGATTCATGGCGCAGGCGGTGGACCCCGGCGCGCTGGCGCTGATGCGGCAGGTCAAGGCCGTGTTCGACCCGGACGGAATCCTCAATCCCGGGAAATTGCTGCCGCCGGCCTAGGCATGCCGGATCATTCGAAATGCACGTGGCCGGCGCGCGGCGCCATCCATTCGCTGCCATCGGGCAGCAGCGCGCGCACGCGTTCGCCCGCGACGATGCGGCCGATCCGAGTCACCGGCGTCGCGCAAGGCCCGGCGAGTGCGGCGATGGCGTCGCGCTGCGCGGGCGGCGCCGTGAAGCAGAGTTCGTAATCGTCGCCGCCCGTCGCCTGCACGGCGCGGCGCGCTTCCGCATCGAAGCGGGATGCGAGCGCGGCGGACGCCGGCAGCGCCGCCAGGTCGACCTGCGCGCCGACGCCGCTGGCTTCGCACACGTGGTCGAGGTCGGCGAGGAGGCCGTCGGAAACGTCGATCGCGGCGCTCGCGATGCCCGCCGCGAGGGCGAGCCCCGCATCGATGCGCGGCACCGGCCGGTCGAGCCGCGCGCGCAGGGGCGCGTCCGCGGCGCCGCCCGCGCGCCATTGCACCAGCGCCGCCGCGGCGTCGCCGAGGCTGCCGGTCACCCACACGTCGTCGCCGGCGCGCGCGCCATCGCGTCGCAACGCGGCGTCCGGCGCGACGAAGCCGTGCACGGTGACGCAGACCGACAGCGGCCCGCGCGTGGTGTCGCCGCCCACCAGCGCCAGCCCGTGGCGCGACGCCAACTCGAGGAAACCGTCGAGGAACGCGTCCACCCAGGCGACGTCCGCATGCGGCAGCGAAAGCGACAGGGTCGCCCAGGCCGGTTGCGCGCCCATGGCCGCCAGGTCGGAGAGGTTCACGGCGAGCGCCTTCCAGCCGATGTCGGCGGCGGCGGTCTCGCCGGGGAAATGCACGTCGATGTTGAGCGTGTCGGTGGCGACGGCGAGCAGCATCCCGGGCGCCGGCCGGAGCAGCGCGGCGTCGTCGCCGATGCCGAGCACCACGTCGCCGCGCCCGGCGGCGCGGCGGCGGATGCGCTCGATCAGTTCGAATTCCATGTCGCCGGCGCGCCGCCGCTGCGCGCTACGGCGCGCGGCGGCCCGCGGCGACCTCTGGCGCGCGCCAGTCGGCGGCCGCCTTGTCGAGCACGCCGTTGACGTAGGCGTGGCCGTGTTCGGAGCCGAAGCGCTTGGTGGTGTCGATCGCCTCGTTGAGCACGACGCGGTACGGCACGTCCAGGCGATGCAGCAGTTCGTAGGCGGCGATGCGCAGTGCCGCCCGCTCGATCTGGTCGACCTGCGCGACCTCGCGGTCGAGGTGCGCGGCCAGCGCCGCATCGAGCTCCGCGCTGCCGGTGATGACGCCGCGCACCAGGTCCTCGAAATAGGCCAGGTCCGCGATCTCGCGCGCCTGCTCGTGCGCGAACTGCGCGATCACGTCGCGCACGCTGCCGCCGGACACCTGCCAGGCGTAGATCGCCTGCAACGCCCGCCGGCGCGCGCGCGAACGCGTGACCGGATCGATGCCGTCGCCGCGGTGCCGGTTCATCGCGCCGCTCCCGCCGGCCCGGCCGGCAGCGCATGCAGCAGGTGCGCCATTTCGATCGCGACCAAGGCGCACTCCTCGCCCTTGTTGCCGTGGCTGCCGCCGGCGCGCGCGACGGCATCGGCATGGGTCTCGACCGCCAGCACGCCATTGCAAACCGGCAGCGCATGGTCGAGCGAAACGCGCATCAGGCCGTCGGCGCAGCCGTCGGCGACCTGCTCGTAGTGCCGCGTGTCGCCGCGCACCACGCAACCCAGCGCCACGATCGCGACGTGGCTGCGCGCCGCGCCGAGCCGCGCGGCGGCCAGCGGCAGCTCCCACGCGCCGGGCACGCGGACCACGTCGACCGCGTCCTCGGCGACGCCGTTGTCGGCGAAGGCCTTGCGCGCGCCGGCGACCAGCGCATCGGTGATGCGCGGGTTCCAGCGGCTGGCGAGGATGGCGAAGCGGGCGCCGGGTGCCGGGCGCAGGTCGCCTTCGAAATGGGCCATGGGTGCCGGGGCATCCGTGTTCGGGCCTGCCAGTTTACCGCCTGCCGCCAAGACCCGCCCTCCGGCCGGCTTCGAGCCCGATTCACGGGTGCTTTGACGAGCTCGTGCGGGGTCGCCGCGGATGCGAGGGGTCCGGTCCGGGGACCGGCGTGAATCC
>CBIHRR010000017.1:0-23993 GCA_966212495.1 uncultured Gammaproteobacteria bacterium | reverse complement strand
GCGCCGCGAGGCGCCGTTTCGGTATCCTGCGCGGCATGTTCGATACCTCGCCCCAGCTCGACTGCGCCGGCCGCATCGTGAAGCTCGATCGCCCGCGGGTCATGGGCATCGTCAACGTCACGCCCGATTCGTTCTCCGACGGCGGCGCCCACGCGACCGCCGATGCCGCCGTGGCGCACGGGCTGCGCTTGGCCCAAGAGGGCGCCGACATCCTCGACATCGGCGGCGAATCGACGCGTCCCGGCGCGGAGGACGTGCCGGAGGAAGAGGAACTGCGCCGCGTCATCCCGGTGATCGAACGCCTCGCGCGGGAAGTCGCGGTCCCCATCAGCATCGACACGTCGAAACCCGGCGTGATGCGCGCGGCGGTGGCCGCCGGCGCCGGCATGGTCAACGACGTGTACGCGCTGCGCCGCGAGGGCGCGCTCGACGCGGCGGCTTCGCTCGGGGTTCCGGTGGTGCTCGCGCACATGCTCGGCGAGCCGCGTTCGATGCAGGACGACCCGCGCTACGACGACGTGGTCGCCGAGGTCCACCGCTTCCTCGCCGAGCGCATCTTCGCCGCCGAGATGGCCGGCATCGCGAAGAAGCACGTCGTCGTCGACCCGGGCTTCGGCTTCGGCAAGACGCGCGACCACAACCTGCTGCTGCTCGCGCAGCTCGAGCGCTTCACCGAACTCGGCGTGCCGGTGCTCGCCGGCCTGTCGCGCAAGCGGACGATCGGCGAGATCACCGGCCGCGAGGCCCCGGCCGCGCGCATCCACGGCTCGGTGGCGGCGCACGTGATCGCGGCGCAGCGCGGCGCGACGCTGTTGCGCGTGCACGACGTCGCCGCGACCATCGATGCGCTGGCGGTCTGGCATGCCGTGGCCGCGCAGCCCATGCCCAGGCCCAGGGCCGCCGCCCCGGCCATCCGCTGGCCCGACGACGACTGACCGCCGGTCGCCCGCCTTGCGGCCCCGCCCGGCGCGGACGTACGCTCCGCCGGGGAATCGGGGTAAGGGAATGCACCAGGCTCCGGCGGCAGCGGCCACCACGCTCGATCGCGCCATGCAGCGCGCCGTCGGCGACCCCCGGCTCTTGGCCGCCGGCGAAGCCCTGGCCGGCAACGACATTCCCCGCGCCGAGGCCCTGCTGCGCGCGCACCTGCGCAGCGCGCCCGCCGACGTCGCCGCGATCCGCATGCTTGCCGAGGTCGCCGCACGCATCGGTCGCCTCGAGGACGCCGCGACCCTGCTCGAACGCTGCCTGGCCCTGGAACCGGGCTTCCACGCGGCGCGCCAGAACTACGCGATGGTGCTGCATCGCAGCAACCGGCCCGCCGAAGCCCTTGCGCAGGTCGATCGACTGCTGGCGGTGGATCCGCGCGATCCGCACTACCGCAACCTCAAGGCGGTGGTGCTGTGCCGCACCGGCGACTACGCCGAAGCCAACGTGCTGTATGCCGGCATCCTCGCCGAGCATCCCGCCCAGCCGCGCATCTGGCTGAGCCACGGGCACGCGCTCAAGACCGACGGCGACACCGCCGGCGCCATCGCCGCCTACCGCCGCGCCGCGGCGCTGGAGCCCGCCTTCGGCGACGCGTGGTGGAGCCTCGCCAACCTCAAGACCTTCCGGTTCGAGGAGGCCGACATCGCCACGATCCGCGCCGAGCTCGCCCGCGAAGGACTCGGCGACGAGGACCGGCTGCACCTGGAGTTCGCCCTGGGCAAGGCGCTGGAGGATCGCGGCGAGTATCCCGATGCGTTCGCCAGCTACGCGCGCGGCAACGCGCTCCGGCTGGCGCGCGTGCCGTATTCGGCGGACGAGAACACGGCGCGCCTGCGCCGCGCGGCGAGCCTCTACGATGCGGCGTTCTTCGAGGCGCGCTCCGGCTGGGGCGCGACCGCGCCAGATCCGGTCTTCATCGTCGGCATGCCGCGCGCGGGTTCGACGCTCGTCGAGCAGATCCTCGCCAGCCATCCGCTGGTCGAAGGCACGATGGAGCTGCCGGAGATCACCTCGCTCGCGCGCGTGCTGCGCCGGCAGGGCGGCGGCGAAGATTCGCCGGCGCGCTACCACGAAGCGCTCGCCGGCCTGGACGCCGCCGAGGTGCGCGCGCTCGGCGAGGCGTACCTGGCGCGGACGCGGATCCACCGCAAGGACGGCGCGCCGTTCTTCATCGACAAGATGCCGAACAACTTCGCGCATGTCGGCCTGATCCGCGCGGCGCTGCCGAACGCGAAGATCGTGGACGTGCGCCGGCATGCGATGGCCTGCGGCTTCTCGCTGTTCAAGCAGCATTTCGCGCGCGGCCAGGATTTCAGCTACGACCTGGCCGACATCGGCCGCTACTACCGAGACTACGTCGACTACATGGCGCACTTCGACCGGGTGCAGCCCGGCGCGATCCTGCGCGTCGCCTACGAGGACCTCGTGGACGACACCGAGGCGCAGGTGCGCCGGCTGCTCGACCATTGCGGGCTGCCGTTCGATGCGGCCTGCCTGCGCTTCTTCGAGAACGACCGCCCGGTGCGCACCGCCAGCTCCGAACAGGTGCGCCGGCCGATCTACCGGGAAGGCCTGGACCACTGGAAGCATTTCGAGGCATGGCTCGGGCCGCTGCGCGAGGCGCTGGGTCCGCTGGCGGGGGACGGCGCCGCGCCGTAGGCCAGGTTTCGACCATTCGTCGTATCCACCAGGGAGGAGGGGGAAATGCGCAGTTCGAAGCAAGGGAAGGGAAGGGCGTTCGCGCGGCTGCCGCTGGCGATCGCGGTCTGCCTGGGCGTCCAGGCGATGGGGACATCGCAGGCACGCGCGCAGGAGGCGTCGCCGGCGTCCCCGCAGGCGCAAGCGCAGGCACCGGCCGGGCCATCGCCCGCCCCGCAGCAGGCGCAAGCCACGTCGCAGCCGCCGGCCGCCGCGCCGGAGCCGCAGCGCCGGGAAGAGCCGAAGACGCTGGGCGCCGTCATGGTCACCGCGCAGAAGCGCGAGGAAAACCTGCAGGCGGTCCCGATCAGCGTGCAGGCGATCGGGCAGGCGGACCTGGAACAGCACGACGTCGCCGATTTCGACGACTACGCCAAGCTGGTCCCGAGCCTCTCGTACGGCACGGCGGGCGGCGGCGTGTTTTCCGGGCCGGGTTTCCTGCAGGTGTACATGCGCGGCGTCGCCAGCGGCGGCGACGGCAACCACTCCGGCTCGCAGCCGAGCGTGGGCGTGTACCTGGACGAGCAGCCGATCACCACGATCACCGGCGCGCTCGACATCCACATGTACGACATCGCCCGCGTCGAGGCGCTCGCCGGGCCGCAGGGCACGCTGTACGGCGCCAGCTCGCAGGCCGGCACGCTGCGCATCATCACCAACAAGCCGGACCCGACGGGCTTCGCCGCGAACGTGTCGGGCGAGGTCAACGTCGTCCAGGGCGGCGGCACCGGCCATGTCCTCGAGGCGATGGCCAACATGCCGCTCGGTCCCTCCAGCGCCTTGCGCGTGGTCGGCTGGCAGAAGCACGACGCCGGCTACGTCGACAACGTGCATCGCACGGTGACCTTCCCGAGCTCGGGCATCGTCGGCGACAACGCCGCGTTCGTGAAGGACGATTACAACGAGGCCGACACGGTCGGCGCCCGCGCCGCGCTGCGCATCGACCTCGACGACGACTGGACGATCACCCCGACGCTCATGGGCCAGCACATGGACGCGAAGGGCAGCACGGGCTACGACCCGAGCGTCGGCACGTTCGAGGTCGCGCACGGCTATCCCGAGTATTCGAAGGACAAGTGGGTGCAGGCGGCGCTGACCGTGCAGGGCAGGATCGGCAATTTCGACCTGACCTACGCGTACTCGCACCTGTCGCGCGACGTGGATTCGGCGGCCGACTACACCGACTACGGCTTCTGGTACGACACGCTGAGCGGCTACGGCGCCTACATGTGCTCGGATTTCGACACGGTGTCGTTCACCTGCGATCCGTCGACCTACGTCAATCCGTCGCAGCACATCCACGCGACCGACAAGTACCGCACGCAAAGCCACGAGTTGCGCCTCGCCTCGCCCGCGGGCAACCGCTGGCGCATGGTCGGCGGGTTGTTCTGGCAGCGGCAGCAGCACGACATCTTCCAGGACTACCTGGTCGACGGGTTGTCCGCGGTCCAGGAAGTGCCGGGCTGGCCGGACACGATCTGGCTGACGGCGCAGCAGCGCGTGGACCGCGACCAGGCGGCCTTCGGCGAAGTCTCGTTCGACATCACGCCCAGGCTCACCGCGACCGGCGGCATCCGCTATTTCCAGTCCGACAACAGCCTCGTCGGTTTCTTCGGCTATGGCGACTGGGGCTGGAGCAGCTCGTCGGGCGTGGTCGTGTGCTTCCGCGACGAACCGTTCATGGGCGCGCCGTGCGTGAACCTGGACAAGCGGGTGAAGGAGAGCGGCTCGATCGGCCGGTTCAACCTGAGCTGGAAGCTCGACGACGACAGGATGCTCTACGCGACCTGGTCGCAGGGTTTCCGCCCCGGCGGCATCAACCGCCGCGGCACGGTCCCGCCGTACAGCTCCGACTACCTCACCAACTACGAGCTGGGCTGGAAGACCGCGTGGCTCGACCACCGGTTGATCCTCAACGGCGCGGTGTTCCGCGAGGACTGGAAGGATTTCCAGTTCTCCTACCTCGGCCTCAACGGCCTGACCGAGATCCGCAATGCCAACCGGGCGCGCGTCGACGGCATGGAGCTCGAACTGCAGTGGCAGGCCAGCTACAACTTCATGCTGTCGGGCGGCATGGCCTGGTACGACGCGCGGCTGACCGGGGACTACTGCGGCTTCAACGACGCCGATGGCCACCCCGTCAGCGCGTGCCCGCCCGGCACGATCAATCCGATCAGCGGCGATCCGGTCGATGGGCCGGAGGCGCCCGCGGGCGCGCGGCTGCCGATCACCGCGCGCTTCAAGGGCAACCTGACCGGACGCTACACCTGGGACATGGGCGCGGGCGAGGCCCACGTGCAGGGCGCGCTGTTCCACCAGGGCAAGCGCCGCGCCGACCTGCGCACGGCGGAGAACGCACTGCTCGGCGACCTCGACGGCTACACGCTGTTCGACCTCTCGGCGGGCTACGCGCTGGGCGACTGGACGTTCGACGTGTTCGTGCACAACCTGTTCGACCGGCGCACCGAGCTCACCAAGTTCGCCGAGTGCGCGACGCTGACCTGCGGGTACCAGCCCTACATCGTCAGCACGCCGCCGCGGACCTTCGGATTGCGGATCTCGAAGGATTTCTGACCGCGCCTCCCGCCCCGGGCCGCTGCGCGCGGCCCGGGGCTGTCTTTTTCCGGCCTCGCAAGCGACGCATCGCGCAGGGGCCGTCGATGCCGCACACTTGGGGCCTTCCGACCGAACCAGGGGCTCCCATGCAGGCTTGGCTGCGACGCAAGGACATCGACCGGGTCACCGTGCACGAGGAGGGCCGGCGGCTGGTGCCGACCCTCGGCTGGCCGCACCTGGTCGCGCTGGGCATCGGCGCCATCGTCGGCACCGGCATCTACACGCTGATCGGCGTCGGCGCGAACCTCGCCGGGCCCGCGGTGCTCGTGTCCTTCCTGGTCGCCGGCATCGTCTGCGCCTGCGCCGCGCTGGCCTACGCGGAGCTGGCGACCCTGATGCCCGCGGCCGGGAGCGCCTACACCTACAGCTATGCCGTGCTCGGCGAGGCCATCGCCTGGATCGTCGGCTGGAGCCTGATCCTCGAATACACGCTGGTGGTGAGCACCGTCGCGGTCGGCTGGTCCGGCTATGCGGTCGGGTTCCTCCAGGGCATGGGCGTGGACCTGCCGACGGCACTGACCGTTGGGCCGCACGCGGGCGGCCTGCTCAACGTGCCCGCGATCCTGATCACCTGGGTCGTCGCCGGCGCGCTGATCGCCGGCACGCGCGAGAGCGCGACGGTCAACGCCTTCCTCGTGGTCGCGAAGCTGCTGGCGCTGGCCGTGTTCGTCGCGATCGCGCTGCCGGGCTTCGATGCGGCGAACCTGCATCCGTTCATGCCGTACGGGTTCGCCGAATCCACCGGCCCCGACGGCGTCAAGCACGGGGTGATGGCGGCGGCGGCGATCATCTTCTTCGCGTTCTACGGATTCGACGCGATCTCCACCGCCGCGGAGGAGACGAAGAATCCCGCGCGCGACCTGTCGATCGGCATCGTCGGCTCGATGGTCGGCTGCACGCTCATCTACATGGTCGTCGCGCTCGCCGCGGTCGGCGCGATGCGCTACACCGTGTTCGGGCACAGCGCCGAACCGCTGGCCCTGATCATGCGCGAGCTCGGCCACGGCACGGCGGCGAAAGTCGTCGCGGCCGCGGCCGTCGTCGCGTTGCCGACGGTGCTGCTCGCGTTCTTCTACGGGCAGAGCCGCATCTTCTTCGTGATGTCGCGCGACGGCCTGCTGCCGCGCAGCCTGTCGAAGGTGGGGCGACGCGGCACGCCGGTGGCGATCACCGTGTTCACCGCCATCGTCACGTCCGCGCTGGCCGGCATCGCGCGCCTCGACGAGATCGCGGCGCTGGCCAACGCCGGCACGCTGATCGCGTTCGTCGCGGTCGCGGCTTGCCTGCTGGTGCTGCGCAAGCGCGATCCGTCGCGGCCGCGCGTGTTCCGCGCGCCGCTGGCCTGGCTGGTCGGGCCGGTCGCGATCATCGGCTGCGCATACCTGTTCACGAGCCTTCCCACGCGCACGCAGCTGTGGTGCCTGCTGTGGAACGGCGTCGGCGTGCTCGTCTACCTGCTGTACGCGCGCCGCAACAGCCTGCTCGCGCAGGGACACGATGCCTGACGCGACGGTGCGCGTTCGGTTGCCGCTGCTCCCGCGATGACGGCGGACAGGCGCCCGCCGGCGATCGCGCTGATGGGGCCGACGGCCTCGGGCAAGTCGGCGCTCGCGCTGGCATGGGCGCAGCGCCTGGGCGGTGAAATCGTCAGCGTGGATTCGGCGCTCGTGTACCGCGGCCTCGACATCGGCGCCGCCAAGCCCGACGCCTCCGAGCGCGCCGCGGTCCCCCACCACCTGGTCGACGTGCGCGAGCCGTGGCAGGCGTACTCGGCCGCGGAATTCGCGGAGGATGCGCGCGCCGCGATCGGGGCGATCGCCGCGCGCGGCCGGATTCCGATCCTCGCCGGCGGCACCGGCCTGTATTTCCACGCGCTGCTGCATGGATTGTCCGCCATGCCCGCCGCCGACCCGGGCGTGCGGGCGGAGATCGCGGCCGAGGCGGCCGCGGTCGGTTGGACCGCCCTGCACGCGCGGCTCGCCAGCATCGACCCGGCCGCCGCCGCGCGCATCCACGCGACCGACGCGCAGCGCATCCAGCGCGCGCTCGAAGTGCATCGCCTGTCGGGCCGCCCGATCAGCCACTGGCAGTCCGACCCGGCGGGGACCTCGCGGGCGCGCCTGCCGTTCCGCGTGCTGCGCCTGGTCCTGGCGCCGCGCGATCGGGGCGAACTGCATGCGCGGATCGAGCGCCGCTTCGACGCGATGCTGGCGCAGGGCTTCCTCGACGAGGTCCGGCGACTGCGCGCGCTGCCGCGGCTCGCGGCGCACCCGGCACCGCTCGACCTGCCGGCCCTGCGCGCCGTCGGCTACCGCCAGGCCTGGGAACACCTGGACGGCGCCACCGACGCCGCCGGCTTCCGCGACCGGGCGATCTTCGCCACCCGCCAGCTCGCCAAGCGCCAGCTGACCTGGCTGCGGCGGGAACTCGACGCCCGCTGGTTCGACCCCGCCGCGGACGGCGCCGGCCTGGAGCAGGCGCTGCGCGCGTTCCTGTAGCCGGCGTCGAACGGGACGCCTGTCCCATTCGCAGGTCGCGGGCTTGGGGTACCATCGGGCCGTTGCCGCCACGGGGAGCGTGGGTCGGGCGATGCGGGCAGGGCGCTGGTGCCGGTGCGTCCTCCGCCAAAACAACACACAAACGTCGTCAAGAAAAAACCCAGAGGGGGCAACATGTCCAAGGGGCAATCCCTGCAGGATCCATTCCTGAACGCCTTGCGCCGCGAGCGCGTCCCGGTGTCCATCTATCTCGTCAACGGCATCAAGCTGCAGGGCACGGTCGAGTCCTTCGACCAGTTCGTGGTCCTGCTGCGCAACACCGTCAGCCAGATGGTCTACAAGCACGCCATTTCCACCGTGGTCCCCGCGCGCAACGTGCGGGTGGGCACCAACGGCAACGGCAACGGCGATTCCGACGACGGCGACGGCGAGGGCGGCGCCACGGAGTGATCGCCGCGGTCGATCCCGGCCGCCGGCCGGAACGCGCGGCATGGCGCGCAGGCGCTTGAATCCGGCGCCTGCCGCCCGCATGTCCTGCCTGTCGCCCCCATTGCGAGACCGCCGTTGTTCGAACGATCCCGCAAGGGTGAGCAAGCCCTGCTGATCCAGCCCCACGCCGGCGGCCCGCCGGACGACGGCCTGCTGGAGGAATTCGCCGACCTCGCCCGGTCCGCCGGCGCGAACGTCGTGGCCGTGCTGCAGGCGCGCATCGACCGCCCGAACCCGGCCACGCTGATCGGCAGCGGCAAGCTCGAGGAAGTGAAGGCGGCCGCCGAAGCCACCGGCGCCGACCTCGTGCTGGTCAACCATGCGCTCAGCCCGGTCCAGGAACGCAACCTGGAGAAGGCGCTGGAACGGCGCGTCGTCGACCGCACCGGCCTGATCCTCGACATCTTCTCGCAGCGCGCGCGCAGCGCCGAAGGCAAGCTGCAGGTCGAACTCGCCCAGCTCAAGCACATGGCCACGCGCCTGGTGCGCGGCTGGACCCACCTGGAGCGCCAGCGCGGCGGTTCCATCGGCCTGCGCGGCCCCGGCGAGACCCAGCTCGAAACCGACCGTCGCCTGCTGCAGAAGCGCCTCGAGCAGTTGCAGAAGCGGCTCGAGAAGGTCGAGGTGCAGCGCACGCAGATGCGCCGCGCGCGCGTGCGCAGCGAGCTGCCGCGCATCGCCCTGGTCGGCTACACCAACGCCGGCAAGTCCACGCTGTTCAACGCACTGACCGGCGCGGGCGCGTACGCGGCCGACCAGTTGTTCGCGACCCTCGACCCGACCGTGCGGCGCATCGCGATGCCCGGCGGCAATGCGGTGCTCGCCGACACCGTCGGCTTCGTGCGCGACCTGCCGCACGAACTCGTGGCTGCGTTCCGCTCCACGCTGAGCGAGGCGCGCGAGGCCGACCTGCTGCTGCACGTGATCGACGCCGCCGATCCGTTGCGCGAGGAGCGCATCGCGCAAGTGGAAGCCGTGCTCGCCGA
This sequence comes from uncultured Gammaproteobacteria bacterium, assembly GCA_966212495.1. Classification (GTDB taxonomy): domain Bacteria; phylum Pseudomonadota; class Gammaproteobacteria; order Xanthomonadales; family Xanthomonadaceae; genus Cognatiluteimonas. Next base: position 14,716 of record CBIHRR010000017.1, on the reverse strand, counting down.
GATCGGCGCCGGCGACCTGCCGCAGCTGCTCGTCTACAACAAGATCGACCGCATCGACGGCGCGCTGCCGCGCCACGACCACGCCGTCGAGGACGACTCGGGCGACGTCGCCGGGCAGGGTGCGCGCGAGCGCGTCTGGGTCTCCGCGCGCGATGGGCTCGGCCTGGACGCCCTGCGCCAGGCGCTGGGCGCGCGCCTGGGCATGCGCCGCGTGCAGGGCGAACTGCGCCTGCCGCCGGAAGCCGGGCGCCTGCGCGCGCGCCTGCACGAACTCGACGCGGTCCGCGAGGAAGCGCAGGACGAGGATGGCTGGCGCCTGCGCCTGGACCTTGCCGAAGCCGATGCGCAGCGGGTGGCCAGCCAGTCGTGGGGCGAGCCGGTGCGGGCCCTGCTGGTCGACCATCCCGGCGTGGACGGCTAGAATCGGGCGGATTCCCTGGAGTAGCGATGGCCTGGAACACTCCCGGCGGGTCCGGCAGCAGCCGCAACCCGCAGCGACGCGGCAACAGCAACCCCTTCGAGCGCCTGCGCGACGCGTTCCGCGGACTGCCGGGCGGTGACGGTGGCGCCGGCGGCGTCGCCCGCTGGGTGGGCGCGATCTTCGTGCTGTGGCTGGCCGTGAACTGCCTGGTCCTGGTCACCGAGCAGCAACGTGGCGTGGTCCTGCGCTTCGGCCAGTTCTCGCGCGTCCTGCAGCCCGGACCGCACCTGAAATGGCCGTGGCCGATCGAGCGCGTGGCGAAGGTCCAGGCCACCCAGATCAAGACCTTCAGCGACACCGTGCCGGTGCTCACCCGCGACGAGAACATCGTGACCGTCGAGGTCAACGTGCAGTACCGCGTGGACGATCCGCGCGAGTACCTGTTCGGCAGCCGCGACGCCGACGCCGTCCTGCAGCAGGCCACGCTCAGCGCGGTGCGCGAGCAGGTCGGCCGCTCCGACCTCGACACCGTGCTGAGCGCGCGCAGCGCGCTGTCGGTGTCGGCGCGCCAGCGCCTGCAGGAGTCGCTGCGCGAATACCGCACCGGCCTGCTGGTGACCGAGCTCAACCTGCCCAACGCGCGCCCGCCGGAAGAAGTGAAGCCGGCCTTCGACGACGTCAACAGCGCGCAGCAGGACAAGGACCGCGCCAGGAACGAAGCCGAGGCCTACGCCAGCAGGATCGTGCCGGAAGCGCGCGGCCAGGCCGCGCGCGTGCGCACCGTCGCCGAGGGCTACAAGACCGCCTCGATCGACCGCGCGACCGGCGACGCCACGCGCTTCTCGCTGCTGCTCGACCAGTACAAGGCCGCGCCGGACGTCACCCGCAAGCGCCTGTGGCTCGACACCGTGCAGCAGGTGCTGGCCGGCAATCGGGTGATCGTGGGCGGCGACGGCAAGCAGCTGATCTACCTGCCGATGCCGGCCGCCGGCAGTGCCAGCGCCACGACAGCGGGCGGCGGTGCCGCCGCGGCGCCGACGCCGGAACTCGTCGCGCCCGTCGTCGACGCCACTGTCGCCGGCGCGCGTCCCGGCCGCGAACCCCGCCCTGCCGGGCGCGAAGGCCGCGAGGAGCCGAGCCGATGAAGCATGTCGCGTGGGTCCCCCTCGCCGTCGCCGCGCTGCTCGCGCTGCTCGGCTCGGTCTATGTCGTCAACGAAGGCCACACCGCCATCGTGCTCAACCTCGGCCGCGTCGCCCGCACCGATGTCGGCCCGGGGCTGCACTTCAAGTGGCCGCTGGTCGAGAGCGCGCGGGTGTACGACCGCCGCCTGCAGGTGCTCGACGCCGAGCCCGAGCGCTACCTGACCTCGGAGAAGAAGGACGTCAGCGTCGACTTCTTCGCCATCGGCCTGATCTCCAACGTGCGCACGTTCTACCGCGCCACGGGCGGCGACGAGAGCATCGCCGTGCAGCGGCTCGCGCCGATCATCAAGGATTCGCTGCGCAACGAGATCAACTCGCGGACGCTGCAGCAGGTCGTGTCCGGCGACCGCAACGAGATGGTGGCGCGGCAGCTCGACGCCATCAACAAGGGCGCGGCCACGCTGGGCGTGAAGATCGTCGACATCCGCATCAAGCGCATCGACCTGCCGACCGGCGGCGAAGTGATCGAGCAGGTGTACCGCCGCATGCGCGCGCAGCGCCAGCAGGTCGCGGCGCAGCTGCGCGCCGAGGGCGAGGAGCAGTCGCAGAAGATCCGCTCCGAGGCCGACCGCCAGCAGCAGGTGATCCTGGCCGAAGCCGAGCGCGACGCGCAGAAGCTGCGCGGCGAGGGCGACGCGGAGGCTTCGCGCATCTACGCGCAGGCGTACCAGCGCGATCCGGCGTTCTATGCGTTCCATCGCAGCCTCGAGGCGTACCGGCGCGCTTTCGCGAACGGCAATGCGGCCATCGTGCTCGACCGCGACGATCCGTTCCTGCAGTACATGCGCAACGACCGCTGAGCCGGGCCTGCGGGGATGAACGACCTGTGGTCGGCGCTGTGCCTGGTCGCCGTGCTCGAGGGGCTGCTGCTGTTCGCGATGCCCGATGCGTGGCGACGCGCGGCCGAACACCTGCACGCCATGCCCAACCGCCGGCTGCGGGCGGTCGGCGGCCTGGTCGTCGCGATCGGCCTGCTCTCCCTGGCGCTGGTCCGTCACACCTTCTAGCCGGCCGGGCGGTGCCTACTGGCCCCGGGGGCCCAAAACCCGGATAATGTCGTAAAGCCGGGGTCCGCCCCGGCTTTTTCCGTGTCCGGAGGCGTGAAAATGGGTCAGTCGGTAGTCGTTCTGGGCGCCCAGTGGGGCGATGAGGGCAAGGGCAAGATCGTCGACCTGCTGACGCAGGACATCGGCGCGGTCGTCCGCTTCCAGGGCGGCCACAACGCCGGCCACACGCTGGTCATCAACGGCCACAAGACGGTGCTGCACCTGATCCCGTCGGGCATCCTGCGCCCCGACGCGCTGTGCCTGATCGGCAACGGCGTGGTCCTGCATCCCGGCGCGCTGCGCAAGGAGATCGGCGAGCTCGAGGCGACGGGCGTGGACGTGCGTTCGCGGCTGAAGATCAGCCCGGCGACGCCGATCATCATGCCGTACCACATCGCCCTCGACCAGGCGCGCGAGAAGGCCGCCGGCAAGGACGCGATCGGCACCACCGGCCGCGGCATCGGCCCGGCCTACGAGGACAAGGTCGCGCGGCGCGGCATCCGCGTCGCCGACCTGCGCTATCCGCAGGAGCTCGCGGACAAGCTGCGTTCGACGCTCGACTACCACAACTTCGTGTTGACCCAGTACCTCAAGGTCGCGCCGGTCGACTTCCAGCAGACGCTCGACGAGGCGCTGGCCTTCGGCGAATACATCGAGCCGATGAAGTCCGACGTCGCCGGCGTGCTGCACGAGCTGCGCAGGCAGGGCAAGCGCGTGCTGTACGAAGGCGCGCAGGGTTCGCTGCTCGACATCGACCACGGCACCTATCCGTACGTCACCTCGTCCAACACGACGATCGGCGGGGCGCTGGCCGGCACCGGCGTCGGCGCGGACGCGATCGACTACGTGCTCGGCATCGCCAAGGCCTACGCCACGCGCGTCGGCGGCGGCCCGTTCCCGACCGAGCTCGACGACGCCGTCGGCCAGGGCATCCGCGACCGCGGCCAGGAATACGGCGCCACCACCGGCCGGCCGCGCCGCTGCGGCTGGATGGACGTGGTCGCGCTCACGCGTGCGGTCGCGATCAACGGCATTTCCGGCCTGTGCATCACCAAGCTCGACATCCTCGACGGGATGGAGACGCTGAAGATCTGCATCGCCTACGAGTACCACGGCAAGCGCAGCGAATACGCGCCGCTGGACGCGCAGGGCTGGGACGAGTGCACCCCGGTGTACCTGGAATTCCCGGGCTGGCAGGAATCGACCCACGGCATCACCGAGTGGGACAAGTTGCCCCCGGCCGCGCGCGCCTACCTGCGCGCGCTGGAGGAACTGGCCGGTTGCCCCATCGCCATCGTGAGCACGGGTCCCGACCGGGACGCCAACATCGTCCTCCGCGACCCCTGGGCATGAGCCCCGGGGACGACAGCAGTCCGGTCCCCGGCGATAGCCGGGACGGCGGCGCGCGCGACGACGCGCTCGAACGCCTGCGCCAGAGCGAGGAACGCTTCCGCCTGATGGTGGAGAGCGTGCGCGACTACGCGATCTTCATGCTCGACGTCGACGGCCACATCACCAGCTGGAACAAGGGCGCGCAGCTCAACAAGGGCTACGACGCCGCCGAGATCATCGGCAGGCACTTCTCGATCTTCTACCCGCAGGAGAAGCTCGACATCGACTGGCCGCGGCACGAGCTCGACGTCGCGCTCCGCGAGGGCCGGTTCGAGGACGAGGGCTGGCGCCTGCGCAAGGACGGCAGCCGGTTCTGGGCGAACGTGGTGATCACCGCGATCCACGACAGCGAAGGCCGCCACCAGGGGTTCGTGAAGGTGACGCGCGACCTGACCGCGAGCCGGCGCATCCGCGCGCTCGAGGAACAGGAGCGCCGGCTCACCGAATTCCTGGCGCTGCTCGGCCACGAACTTCGCAACCCGATGACCCCCATCGCGAACGCGGTGTCGATCATGCAGCTCGAGGAGCCGGGCAATCCGCGCCTGCGCGCCGCGCGCGACATCCTCGCGAGGCAGGTGACGCACCTGCGGCGCCTGGTCGACGACCTGCTCGACGTGGGCCGCATCGCCACGGGCAAGGTCCACCTGGTCGAGGAAGTCATCGGCCTCCGGCAGGTGCTCGACGACACGGTCTCCGCGGTGCAGCCGACGATGGCCGAGCGCGGCCACGACTTCGTCGTCGATGCGACGCCCGAGCCCCTGCACGTCCTCGGCGACCCGGTGCGGCTGGTGCAGGTGCTCACCAACCTGCTCAACAACGCCGCGAAATTCACGCCGCCGGGCGGCCGCATCGTGCTCTCGCTCAGCCGCACGACCGACGGCCGCGCCGAGCTCGGCGTGCGCGACAACGGCCCCGGGATCATGCCCCACGCCCTGCCGGGCATGTTCAAGCTGTTCGTCCAGGGCGAGCACGCCGCGGTGCCCGGCAGCGCGCAGGGAGGCCTGGGCATCGGCCTGAACCTCGTCCAGCAGCTGGTGCACCTGCACGGCGGCGAAGTGAGCGCGTTCAGCACCGGCGTCGCCGGCGAGGGCGCGGAATTCCTCGTCCACCTGCCGCTGGTGCCGCCGCCCGCCGGCTGAGCGAAGGACACGGCGCGTCCACGCGCCAACGGCCAGCATGGGCCGCATGCCACGGCGCAAGAAACCCCTCCGGCTCGCGACCTACAACGTCAACGGCATCCGCTCGCGGCTGCCGCACCTGCTGCGATGGCTCGAGCGCGAGCAGCCCGACATCGCCTGCCTGCAGGAACTGAAGGCGCGGCACGAGGCGTTTCCGCATGCCGAGATCGAGGCCGCCGGCTATGGCGCGCTGTGGCAGGGGCAGGTGTCGTGGAACGGGGTCGCGATCCTGGCGCGCGGCAGCGAGCCGGTGGAAATCCGCCGCGGCCTGCCCGGCGAGCGCGACGACACACAGGCGCGCTACCTAGAGGCCGCGGTCAGCGGCATCATCGTCGCCTGCATCTACCTGCCCAACGGCAATCCGCAGCCGGGGCCGAAGTTCGACTACAAGCTGCGCTGGATGGATCGCCTGCTGCGCCACGCGAAGTCGCTGCTGGCCACCGGCCATCCCGTCGCCATCGCTGGCGACTACAACGTGGTGCCGACCGATTTCGACATCTACGATCCGCGGTCGTGGCGCAAGGACGCGTTGCTGCAACCGGAATCGCGCGAGCGCTATGCGAAGCTGCTGGCGCAGGGATGGACCGACGCGCTGCGCGCGCGCCATCCGGACGAACGGATCTACACGTTCTGGGACTACTTCCGCGAGCACTGGCCGCGCGACGCCGGCCTGCGCATCGACCACCTCCTGCTCAGCCCGTCGCTGGCGCCGCGACTGGTCGATGCCGGCGTGGACCGATGGGTCCGCGGCGAACCGAAGGCCAGCGACCACGCGCCGGCCTGGGTGACCCTCTCGCAGTGACGCTCAGGCGCGCAGCACGAGCAGGCGCGGTTCGGTCATGTCGGCGATCGCGTAACGCACGCCTTCGCGGCCGAAGCCCGAGCCCTTGACGCCGCCGTAGGGCATGTTGTCCACGCGGAAACTGGGGATGTCGCCGACGACGATCCCGCCGACCTCCAGCACGTCCCAGGCGCGCATCGCGTGGGCGAGGTCGCCGGTGAACACGCCGGCCTGCAGGCCGAAGTCGCTGTCGTTGACGCGCGCGAGCGCCTCGTCGAAATCGTCGAAGGCTTCGATCGCGGCGACGGGGCCGAAGGCTTCCTTGCGCCACAGGTCGGCCTCGTGCGGCACGCCTTCCAGCAGCGTCGCCGGCAGCAGCGTGCCCTCGCGCGCGCCGCCGGCGAGCACGCGCGCGCCGCCGGACACAGCCGCCGCGATCCATGCTTCGACGCGCTCCGCGGCGGCTTCGTCGATCATCGGGCCGACGAACACCGACTCGTCGCGCGGGTCGCCCATGCGCAGCGCGCCGACCGCCTTCGCCAACGCGGCCTTCACCATGTCGTAGCGCGTGCGATGCACCAGGATGCGCTGCACGCCGATGCAGCTCTGGCCGCTCTGGTAGTACGCGCCCGAGACCAGGCGCGACACCACGTCGTCCAGCGGACGGCCGGGATCGGCGTCCACGAGGCAGGCCGCGTTGCCGCCGAGTTCCAGCACGACCTTCTTGCGGCCGGCGCGCGCCTTGAGGTCCCAGCCGACCAGGCCACCGGTGAAGCTCAGCAGCGCGATGCGCGGATCCGTCACCAGCGCGTCGGCCTGGTCGACGGGGCAGGGCAGGATCGAGAACGCGCCCTTCGGCAGGCCCGTTTCGGCGAGCACCTCGCCCACGATCAGCGCGCCGACCGGCGTGCGTTCGGAGGGCTTGAGCACGAACGGGCAACCGGCCGCGATCGCGGGTGCGACCTTGTGCGCGACGAGGTTGAGCGGGAAGTTGAACGGGGTGATGAAGCTGCACGCGCCCACGGGCACGCGCTTCACGAATCCGCGATAGCCGCGCGTGCGCTCCGAGATGGCGAGTTCGATCGTTTCGCCCTCGATGCGGGTGGCTTCGCCGGCGGCGATGCGGAAGGTGTCGATGAGGCGGTCGGCTTCGCCGCGCGCGTCGCGGATCGGCTTGCCGGCCTCGATGCAAAGGGCGAGCGCGAGTTCCTCGCGGCGTTCGGTGAAGCGGGTTGCGCAGTGCTCGAGCACGTCGCGCCGCGCGTCGGGCGGGAAGGCGGCCATCGCGCCGCGCGCCGCATGCGCGGCGGCGATCGCGGCGTCGACGGTGGCCGCGTCGGCGAGCGCGACGCGGGTCGCCACCTCGCCGCTGAACTTGTCGAGGACCTCGAGCGCCGTGTTGGGCGCGCGCGCCTCGCCGGCGAGGTAGTAGGGATACGAAGGCTTCAGCACGGGCGACTCCTGCCTGCCGGTCAACCGGATTCGATGACCCGCAATTTCAGCGCGCCGTCGGTGACGCGCGCGTCGAGCACGTCGCCGGGCGCGGCATCCTTCGTGCTGCGGACCACGCGGCCGTCGGGCTGCTGCAGGATCGCGTAGCCGCGGGCGACGGTCGCCAGCGGGCTGATCGCGGACAGCGAGCGCGCGAGCGCGCGCAGGCGCAGCGCGTCGGCGGCCAGGCGCCGCGAGGGATGGGTGCCGCGCAGTCCCGCCGCATCGCGGCGCAGGCGCGCGTGGTCGCGCTCCAGGCGCCGCGACCACGCAGCCTGCAATCGGCGCAGGGCCTCGGCCTGGCGCCGCGACAGCAGCTGCAGGCGCGCCTGAGGGCGCAGCGCCTGCAGGCGCAGCGACGCGCGGTCGGCGCGCTGCATGGCCTGGCGCATGCGCGCCCGGTGCGTGGACACCATGCGCTGCGCAAGCGCGCGCAGGCGCCGGCGCAGGTCGTCCGCATGCGGCACCAGCAATTCCGCGGCGGCGGAGGGCGTGGGCGCGCGCAGGTCGGCGGCGAAATCGGACAGGCTGAAGTCGGTCTCGTGCCCGATCGCCGAGACGACCGGCACCGGCGAGGCCGCGATGGCGCGCGCCAGCGCTTCGTCGTTGAACGCCCACAGGTCCTCGAGCGAGCCGCCGCCGCGCGCGAGGAGGACGACGTCGTAGCGCCCGCTCGCCGCCGCGCGCTGCAACAGCGCGGTGATCTGCGCCGCCGCGGTCGAGCCCTGCACCAGGCTGGGCAGGACATGCACCTCGAGCAGCGGGAAGCGCCGCCCGAGCACGCTCAGCACGTCGCGTACCGCCGCGCCCGAGGGCGAGGTGATCACCGCGAGGCGGCGCACGTAGGCGGGCAGCGGCCGCTTGCGGCCGGCGTCGAACAGGCCTTCGGCCGCGAGCCTCGCCTTCAGTTCCTCGAACGCGCGCCGCAACGCGCCTTCGCCGGCTTCCTCCATGTGGTCGAGCACGAGCTGGTAGTCGCCTCGCGCCTCGTACAAGGTCAGGCGGCCGCGCGCGAGCACGCGCATGCCTTCGCGCGGGGCGAACCTGAGCGTGGTGCTGCGGGTCCTGAACATCGCGCAGCGCACCTGCGCCCGCGCGTCCTTGAGGTTGAAGTACAGGTGCCCCGAGGCGGGCCGCGAGACGCCGCTCAGCTCGCCCTCGATCCAGACCATGGGGAAGGCGCCCTCGAGCAGGTCGCGGGCCAGGGTATTCAGCTGGCTGGGGCTCAGGACCTCGCCGGTCACCGCGGTGTTCATGCGCTCAGGATAGGGCATCGGTCCGTACAATAGGCGCATGGATACCCCCGGCTCCATGCCGTTCGGCATCGCCCCCCGCCGCCCGACCCGCCAGGTGCTGGTGGGCGGCGTGCGCGTCGGCGGCGACGCGCCGGTCGTCGTGCAGTCCATGACCAATACCGACACGGCCGACGTCGTCGCCACCGTGAAGCAGGTCGGCGAGCTGTGGCGTGCGGGCTCCGAGCTGGTGCGCGTGACCGTGAACACGCCGGAAGCGGCTGCCGCGGTGCCGCGCATCGTCGACCGCCTGCAGATGATGGGCGTGGACGTGCCGATCATCGGCGACTTCCACTACAACGGCCACCAGCTGCTCGCGAAGGAGCCGGCCTGCGCCGAGGCGCTGGCGAAATACCGGATCAACCCGGGCAACGTCGGCTTCGGCAAGAAGAAGGACCTGCAGTTCGCGCAGCTGGTCGAGTTCGCGATCCGCCATGGCAAGCCGGTGCGCATCGGCGCCAACTGGGGCTCGCTCGACCAGGCGCTCGCGACCGCGCTGATGGACGAGAACGCCCGGCGCGCCGAGCCGTGGGACGCGGGCCGCGTGCTGCGCGAGGCGCTGATCCGCTCGGCGCTGGATTCGGCGATGCGCGCGGTCGAACTGGGCCTGCCCGCCGATCGCATCATCCTGTCGGCGAAGGTCAGCGGCGTGCAGGAGCTCATCGCCGTCTATCGCGACCTCTCGACGCGCAGCGACTTCGCGCTGCACCTCGGCCTCACCGAGGCGGGCATCGGCAGCAAGGGCATCGTCGCCTCCAGCGCCGCGCTGGGGGTTCTGCTGCAGGAAGGCATCGGCGACACGATCCGCATCTCGCTCACGCCGGAACCGGGCGCGCCGCGCACCAACGAAGTGGTCGTCGCGCAGGAACTGCTGCAGACCATGGGCCTGCGCGCGTTCACGCCGATGGTCACCGCCTGCCCGGGCTGCGGGCGCACGACGTCGGAGTTCTTCCAGGAACTGGCGAAGGTCGTGCAGGAACACGTGCGCGCGAAGATGCCGGAATGGCGCATCACCCATCCCGGTGCGGAGAACCTGACGCTCGCGGTCATGGGCTGCGTGGTCAATGGGCCAGGCGAATCGCGCCACGCCAACATCGGCATTTCCCTGCCGGGCACGGGCGAGGCGCCGGCGGCGCCGGTCTTCGTGGACGGTGAAAAGTCCGTCACCCTGCGCGGTGACAATATCGCGGCCGAATTCGTCGCGATCATCGATGACTATGTCGAACGCAGGTACGGGATCCCCGCCGCCCGGGGCGAAGCCGCCCCCGGGCAAGCCGCCGCGCACGCCAGCTGAGGCGGCGCGCACCGCGCGCGAGGAAGCGCGTTTCGGCACGGCCTTCCTGCGCGCGCACGGCGCCCGCCTGCTGCTGCTCTTCGCCGGGCTCTGGCTGCCCCTGTGGGGATTCGGCGCGCTCGTCGAGGAACTGGACGAGGGCGAGACGTTCTTCTTCGACCTGCCGCTGCTGGAACTGGCGCACGGCCTCGCGCGCAAGGGCCTGGACCACGCGTTCCTGGTCGTGTCGCGCCTGGGTTACGGCCACGGCGTGGTGCCGGTGGACGTCGTGCTCGTGCTGGCGCTCGCCTGGGCGCGACGCATGCGCGAGGGCTTGTTCGCCGGCCTGGCGCTGGCGGGCTCGGCGCTGCTCAACGTCCTCGCCAAGCACGTGTACGCGCGGCCGCGCCCCGACCTCTGGCTGTCGATCGCGCCGGAAACGACGTACAGCTTCCCGAGCGGGCACGCGATGGGCTCGATGACGCTCGGCGCGGTCGCCGTGCTGCTGGCGTGGCGCACGCGCTGGCGTTGGCCGGTGCTCGCGGCGAGCGCGGTCGGCGTGGTGCTGGTCGGGCTGTCGCGCGTGTACCTCGGCGTGCACTACCCGTCGGACATCCTCGCCGGCTGGGCGGCCGCCCTCGCGTGGACGGTCGCCTGCTACGGCCTGGTCTTCAGCGAGCGGCGGCCGTGGGCGGAAGGTACTGCTTCGGCAGGCTGAGCTTCGGGTTCTCGGCCTCCCACATCAGCGACACGATCCACCAGCGCTTGCCGTCGTGCATCAGCTGGATGCTGTTGATGCCGCGCATCGGATGGTCCTCGCCCTCGATCGTGCCTTCGTAGGTGCTGAACACGTGCGCGATCTCGCCGAACTGCTCGGTGCGGCGCGCGAGTTCGCGTTCGCGGAAGCCCTTTTCCAGCAGCACCGGCCCGGAGCTGGCGACGTAATCGTTCACCTGCAGCAGGCGCATGACCGCGCTGCCGTCGGGGCGCACGCCCACGGGCATCATCCGCGCGGTCGGCACGAACAGGGAGCGCAGGCGGTTCCAGTCGCGCGCCTGGCCCGACGGGCCGGAGATCACTTCGTAGAGCGCGGCGATGATCGCGTCGATGCTGGCCACGTCCTTGTCCGCGGCGGCGGGTCCGTTGAAGAGGACCGGCTGGCTCGGTGGCGGCGCATGGGCCGGCGCTGCCGGGGCGGCGGGCGCCGCGGGCGCGGCGGGTGCGGCCGGCGCGGTCGACTGGGCGAAGGCGGGCGCCGCGGCCAGCGCGGCGAGCAGGGGCAGGGAGTGGCGCAGCATGGCGAGGTTCCGCGTTGGACGAAGACGCAGGAATAGCATCGCCGCGCGCCCGCCACCCGTGCCGGAATGCATGGCGACGGCCGCGGCGCGCGGCGGTCCCGGCCCGGCCGCCGCTACTCGCCCGGCTTGGCGGCTTCCACCGGCGCCGTCGTCGCCGCGCGCCGCGACAGCTGCGACTCGCGGTGCGCGATGTAGCCGTTGGCGGCGAGGATGATCGCCGCGCCGACGATGGTCCAGGCGCTGACGCGCTCTCCGAACAGCAGCCAGGCCAGCCCCGTCACCAGCGGCAACTGCATGAAGCTGATCGGCTGCAGCGCCGACACTTCGCCGAGCTTCAGCGCCCGCGTCCAGAACAGCTGGCCGCCGGTGCCCATCGCGCCGATGGCCGCCAGCCACAACCAGTCGACGCCCTGCGGCCATTGCCATGCAAACAGCGCCGGAACCAGTGACAGTGGCACCCAGAACACGTAGGTGTAGAACACGATCGTGTCGGGCGCGTCGACGCGCGAAAGCTGCTTGATCTGGATCGCGACGATGCTGCTCAGCACCGCCGCGGACACCGCGACCAGCGAGCCGGCGGTGAAACCCTCGGTGCCCGGCCGGACGATGACCAGGACGCCGACGAAGCCGAGCAGGACCGCGCTCCAGCGCCGGCGCCGCACCACTTCGCCGAGCCAGATCGCGGCGGCGATGGTCACGAACAGCGGCGTCGAATACGACAGCGAGATCGCCTGCGCCATCGGCAGGTGGCCGATCGCCCAGAAGCCGCACAGCATCGACGCCACGCCGATGAGGCTGCGCACGAAGTAGCGCGGCAGCTGCCGCGTGCGGAACACCGCGCGCCCGCCGCCCGCCAGGAAGGGCAGCAGCGCGAGCAGCCCGAAGGCGTTGCGGAAGAACGCGATCTGGACCGTCGCGATGCCGTCGTTCGACGCGATGCGGATCAGCACCGCCATCAGCCCGAAGAACAGCGTGCTCAGCAGCATCAGCGATGCGGCTTTCAGGAACGGCGCGGGCGGCGGCGTCGGGACGTGCGGGCGGTCGTTCACCACCGGTCCCCGACGATCCGCGGCTCGGGTTCGATCGCGACGCCGAAGCGCACCTGCACCGAGTCGGCGATGCGGCGGGCGAGATCGAGCAGTTGCGCGCCGGTGGCGCCGCCGTGGTTCACCAGGACGAGGGCGTGGCTGGCGGCGACGCCGGCACCACCGTCCCGGTGACCCTTCCAGCCGCATTGCTCGATGAGCCAGGCTGCCGAGAGCTTCCGCGTCGCGTCGGCGTCGCCGCGGAACATCGGCAGCGACGCATGCGCGGCCTGCAGCGCTTCGGCCTGCGCGGCCGGCACGATGGGGTTCTTGAAGAAGCTGCCGGCGTTGCCCAGCACCGCGGGGTCGGGCAGCTTGCGGCGCCGGATGCGCGACACCGCGTCGGCGACCTGGGTCGGCGTCGGCGTGCCGGCCAGGCCCATGGCCGCGAGTTCGTCGCCGATGCCGGCGTAGTCGAGGCGCGGCGAGGCCGCGCGCGGCAACTCGAATTCGACCGCGGTAACCGCGTAGCGGTCGGGATCGCGTTTGAACACGCTGTCGCGATAGCCGAACTCGCAGGCGGCGGGCGCAAGCCTGCGCACCTCGCCGGTCGCGCGCTCGAAGGCTTCGACGGCGTGGATGCGCTCGCGCACTTCCACGCCGTAGGCGCCGATGTTCTGGATCGGCGCCGCGCCGACAGTGCCCGGGATCAACGCGAGGTTCTCCAGGCCCGCCAGGCCCTGCGCCAGGCTCCAGCGGACGAAGCCGTCCCAGGACGCGCCGGCGTCGGCGCGCACGACCGCGAAGTCGCCGTAGTCGGCGAGCACGCGCATGCCGCGCGCGGAGATCGCCAGCACCGGGCCCGGCGCGTCGCCCGCGAACAGCAGGTTGCTGCCGCCGCCGAGCACCAGCAGGTCGCCGTCGCGCTGCATGCCATCGCGGAGCAGTGGATCGGCCAGCACGGCGGGCAGGGCGGCGACGTCTTCGACCTCGACCAGGAAGGGCGCGCGCGCGGCGACGCCGAAGGTGTTGCGCGCATCGAGCGGCGCATCCCCGGTGTAGCGGCAGCCGGGCACGCGCGCGGCTTCACTCATGGCAGGCGTCAGGCATCGGGCGGCAGCGTGCCCCGGCTCGGGGCCTCCTTGCGGCGGCGCATCGCATCCACGCATTCGGCGACCAGCGCGGGGCCGCGATACACCAGGCCGGTGTACAGCTGCACGAGGTTCGCGCCGGCGGCCATCTTCTGCGCCGCGTCGGCGCCGCTCATGATGCCGCCGACGCCGATCATCGGGATCGACTCGGGCAGGCGCGAGCGCAACCTGCGCAGCACCGCCGTGGAGGATTCCATCAGCGGCGCGCCGGACAATCCGCCGGCTTCGCCGGCATGGCGGTCGCCCTGCACGGCGGTGCGCGCGATCGTGGTGTTGGTGGCGACGACGCCGTCCACGCGCAGGTCGGACAGGACGCGGCCGGCGGCGTCCACATCGTCGTCGGACAGATCGGGTGCGACCTTCACCAGCATCGGAACGCGCTTGCCATGGCGGGCGCCGAGCCGCTCCTGCGCCTCGCGCAGCGTGCCGACGAGGCGCCGCAGCGCCTGCTCCTCCTGCAGCTCGCGCAGGCCGGCGGTGTTGGGCGAGGAGATGTTGACGGTGATGTAGTCCGCGAGCGGATACACCTTTTCCATGCACTGCAGGTAATCGCCCTCGGCGAAGTCGTTGGGCGTGTCCTTGTTGCGGCCGATGTTGATCCCGAGCAGGCCGCCCTTGCGCTCGGCGCGTTCCACGTTGCGCACCAGCGCGTCGACGCCGTCGTTGTTGAAGCCGAGGCGGTTGATGATCGCCTGGTGCTTCGGCAGGCGGAACATCCGCGGCTTCGGGTTGCCGGGCTGCGGCCGCGGCGTGACCGTGCCCACTTCAACGAAGCCGAAGCCGAGCGCGAGCAGGGCGTCGATGTGCTCGCCGTTCTTGTCCAGTCCCGCCGCCAGCCCGACCGGGTTCGGGAACTTGAGCCCCAGCAGCTTCGTCGGCAGCGGCGCCGGCTTCGCCGCAAGCATCCCGTCCATGCCGGCGCGATGCGCGCGTTCCAGCGCGCACAGCGTCAGCCCGTGCGCGCGCTCCGCATCCATCGAAAACAGCAGCGGCCTAGCAATGGAATACACGCGCCGACCGCCTCCTGTTCCCCGTTCCCTGTTCCCCGTTCCCGCCCCCGCCTTCCGTCACAGATCGAACTTGATGCCCTGGGCCAGCGGCAGCGAATCCGAATAGTTGATCGTGTTGGTCTGGCGGCGCATGTACGCGCGCCACGCATCGGA
>CBIHRR010000016.1:0-24505 GCA_966212495.1 uncultured Gammaproteobacteria bacterium | reverse complement strand
TCGGCCTGCAGCAGGAGCAGTCCGAGAAGGTGGCCTGGGCACGGTCGCTGCAGGAGGAGCTCGCACGTCTGCAACGGATCTACCGGCAGGCAGAGGACGACCGGCTCGAAAAACTCCATTGGGCGCAGGCGTTGAACGCCGACCTGGGATTTTTGCGACAATCGTTCGCAGAACTCGAAGCAGCGCATGCAGCAAAGACGGCGCAGGCGGCCGAACTGTCAACGGAAGTGAAGCGTTTGCAGGATGTGGTCGAAGTGATGGGAGCGGAACAAATGGCAATGGAACGCCTGGGCCAGCAGATCCTGGAAGAAGTGGGACAACTGCGCGGCGAGATCGAAACCAGGGAAGCGGAGCGGGAAACGAGGGCGGCGCAGCTTTCCGACCTGCGGGAGACGCTCAACCGCGTGCAAGCGGCGCTGCTGGATGCACGTGAGGAAATCGGCGCATTGCGTACGTCGCATGCACAGTCGCTGCAGGGCCTGGCAGCGTGGCAGGCCCATGGCACCCTGCTGGAGCGTCACCTCGCCGACGTCTTGCAGTCCCATTCGTGGCGCGTGACTTCGCCCGTGCGCTGGCTGGTTTCGAAGTTGACGGGGCGTGATTCCGGGCTTCGTCCACCGGCGAGGCCGGCTTTCGTCACGGCTGCAGCGCCCGTGGCGCATGGCGCGCACGCGATGCAGGCAGTGCCTGCATCGCCGGCGCCACCTTTCGACGGACTCGCGTTTCCCGAGCACCCGGACCCGATGGTCTCCGTCGTGATTCCGACCTACGGGAAGATCGACTACACCGTGGCCTGCCTGCGTTCCCTCCAGCGCATGGGCGACCTGGCGTCCTTCGAAGTCCTCGTGCTGGAAGACCGCTCGGGCGATGCCTCGATGGAGGCGTTGCGGGACGTGCCCGGGCTGCGCTACCACGAGAATCCGGCCAACCTCGGCTTCCTGCGTTCGTGCAACCAGGCACTGGAACTGGCCAGGGGTCGTTACGTCGTCTTCCTCAACAACGACACCGAAGTCGCGCCCGGCTGGCTCGATGCCCTCGTGCGCGTGTTCGACGAGCACGCCGACGCCGGAATGGCAGGTTCCAAGCTCGTGTATCCGGATGGCCGGCTGCAGGAAGCCGGAGGCATCCTGTGGCGCGACGGATCGGCATGGAACTACGGCCGCCTCGGCGATCCTGACGCGCCCGAATTCAACTACCTGCGCAAGGTGGACTACTGTTCTGGCGCATCGATCATGCTGCCGGCGCAACTGTTCCGCGACCTGGGCGGGTTCGACGAACGCTATGCGCCTGCGTACTGCGAGGATTCGGACCTGGCGTTCAAGATCCGCGCCGCGGGCCGGGAGGTCTACTACACGCCATTTTCAGTGGTCGTGCACCACGAGGGAATCTCGCACGGCACCGACACGGGCAGCGGCGTCAAGGCTTACCAGGTCGCCAACCAGGCGAAGTTCCTCGATCGGTGGCGCGATGAACTCGCCCGGCATTATCCGAATGCCGAGAACGTGATGCGTGCGCGCGAACGGGCATGGTCGCG
Source organism: uncultured Gammaproteobacteria bacterium (assembly GCA_966212495.1). Taxonomy (GTDB): domain Bacteria; phylum Pseudomonadota; class Gammaproteobacteria; order Xanthomonadales; family Xanthomonadaceae; genus Cognatiluteimonas. The sequence continues at coordinate 22,971 of CBIHRR010000016.1, read as the reverse complement.
TCCGATCGTCGTGGTAGTCGACCACTACGTCCCCCAGCCCGACCGCGACGCGGGGTCGCGCACGATGATGGCTTTCCTCCGGCGGTTGGTCGAGGCGGGATGCGTCGTCAAGTTCTGGCCCGACAACCTGTACCACGATCCCGACTACACGCCTGCGCTGCAGGCGATGGGCGTCGAGGTTTACCACGGGCGGCGCTGGAAGGACGGATTCGGGCGCATGCTCGCCGAAGCGGGCGGCGACATCGACGCGGTGCTGCTGTCGCGTCCCCACATCTCCGCCCCGTATCTCGAGCTTGTGCGCAAGCATTCGGCTGCCACCGTCGTGTATTACGGCCACGACCTGCATTTCAGGCGGATGGAGGCCGAAGCAGGCGTCGTCGGCGCGGGCTCGGTGGATCCGGTCGCCGTTCGCAAGATGGAAACCCTCGAGCGCAGCCTGTGGCGCGGGTCCGACATCGTGCTCTATCCCTCCGAAGACGAAGCGGCGCAGGTGCGGGCGCTTGAGCCGGGGGTCGACGCCCGGGCCGTGACTCCTTATGCGTATGACGCATTCGAACTCCAGGCGGTCCCGGAGGCACGGGAAGGAATCCTGTTCGTCGCGGGATTCGCGCATCCGCCGAACGTCGACGCCGCCGAGTGGCTCGTTCGCGACATCATGCCGCTGGTATGGCGGGAAATGCCCGGTGCCCGCGTTTCGCTGGTGGGTGCCAATCCGAACGAGCGCGTACTGGCGCTGGCGGGCGAACTGGTCGAGGTGACCGGGTTCGTCAGCGATGAAGAACTCGCCAGGCGTTACCTGCATTCCCGGCTCGCGGTCGTTCCGCTGCGCTTCGGGGCGGGGGTGAAGAGCAAGGTCGTGGAGGCGTTGCAGCAGGGCCTTCCGCTGGTGACCACCCCGGTCGGGGCGCAGGGCCTCGCCGGACTGGGGGATGTCGCCGCGGTCGTCGAGTCGCCCGCCGACATCGCGGCCCGGATGGTCGAACTGTTGCGCGACGACGGGATGTGGCTCCGCCTTTCGCGCGAAGGTGCACGCTTCGCGCAGGCACGTTTTTCGCGCGAGTCCATGCGGGACACGCTGCTGGCCGCGTGTCGCGTCGTCGCCGGCGCGCGTTCGCCGTGATCGTCCGCGCGCGCGCGCCGTTGCGGCTGGGCCTGGCGGGGGGCGGCACGGACGTTGCGCCGTTCTGCGACCTGCATGGAGGCTTCGTGATGAACGCGGCGATCGACCGGTTCGCGTACGCCATCGTCGATCCTTCCCCGGGCGGCAGCATCGAATTCCATGCGCTCGACCACGGCGCCAGCGCCGAATGGACGCCGGGTGCGCCCGCGCCTGGCACGGACAAGGTGCAGTTGCTCGCGGGCGCATACCGGCGCGTGTGCGAGGACTTCCTGGACGGCCGCCACCCGCCGATCCGCATCCGCACGTTTTCCGATGCGCCGCCCGGTTCCGGGCTGGGTTCGTCGTCCACGCTCGTCGTGGCGCTCGTAACCGCGCTGGCCGAGTATTTCTCCCTCGCGCTCGGCGAATACGAAATCGCGCACCTCGCCTATCGCATCGAGCGCCACGACCTCCGCATGGCCGGGGGAAAGCAGGACCAGTACGCTGCTGCGTTCGGCGGATTCAATTTCATGGAGTTCCATGCGGGGGATCGCGTCATCGTGAACCCGCTGCGCATCAAGGAAGGGGTGCTGGCCGAACTGGAGGCTTCCCTCGTGCTGTACTTCACGGGCGTGTCCCGGGCATCGGCCCGGATCATCGACGAGCAGGCGCGGAACGCATCCGCCGGCGTGCAGGCGTCGGTGGACGCGATGCACGCGCTCAAGCGCGAAGCCGTCCAGATGAAGGAAGCGCTGCTCAAGGGCGATTTCCCGTCGTTCGCCACGACGATGCAGAGCGGTTGGGAAGCCAAGAAGCAGATGGCGAGCAGCATCAGCAACCCGATGATCGATGCGATCGAGCGCGTCGCGGTCGCCGCCGGCGCGAAGGCCACCAAGGTCTCGGGCGCGGGGGGCGGCGGTTTCATGATGTTCGTCTGCGATCCGGCCGACCGCGTGCGCCTCGGCCGAGCCTTGCTCGCGGAAGGCGGCAGCCTGCTCGACTTCCATTTCAATCCGCATGGTGCCGTTGCCTGGAGGGCCGCCTGATGCAAGCGTACATAGCCGAAGAATTCCGCAAGAGCCTCGAGAATTTCCAGCGCATGCAGGGCGACGCCGCCTTGCAGGCCGAGATCGCCCGCGCGGTTGCGCTGTGCGTGGCCTCGTTGCGCGGCGGCGGCAAGATCATGTTCGCCGGCAACGGCGGAAGCGCCGCCGACGCCCAGCACTGGGCGGGGGAACTGGTGAGTCGCTTCTATTACGATCGCCCGGGGCTCGCGGCGATCGCGCTGACGACCGACAGCAGCATCCTCACCGCGATCGGCAACGATTACGGCTACGACTACACTTTCGCCCGCCAGGTCGAAGCGCTCGGGCGCGAGGGAGACGTCCTTGTCGCCATCTCGACGTCCGGCAACTCGGCGAACATCCTGCGCGCCGCGGATGCAGCGCGCGCGCGAGGGGTGTCCGTGATCGGCTTCACAGGCAAGTCGGGCGGCAAGCTCGCTCCCCTGTCCGATCCCTGCTTCCGTGTGCCCTCCGACGAAACGCCGCGCATCCAGGAAGGCCATGAATTCATCGGCCACCTGCTGTGCGCGCTCGTCGAGGCGGAGATGCATCCCCGCAATGCAAGCTGACGAGGCCATCATCCTCGCCGGTGGCAGGGGCACGCGCCTGCAGCCACTGGTGAGCGATGTACCGAAGCCGCTGGCGCTGGTGGCCGGGCGCCCGTTCCTGGCCTGGTTGCTCGACCGGCTCGCGCGCGGCGGCATGCGCCGGGTCGTCCTGGCGACGGGGTACATGTCGGACGCCATCGAGCGTGCGATCGGGCGGCGCTGGCAATCGATGGACGTCGACTATTCGGTCGAAGCCGGCGCGCTCGGGACCGGCGGTGCCGTACGGCTGGCCCGCGGCAAGCTCCGCGGCGGATGCGCGCACGTGCTCAATGGCGATACCTTCCTCGAGTATTCGCCGCAGTCGCTGGCGCGCGAGGTGGTCGCGTCGGGCGCCTCGATCGGCATCGCGCTGGCGCGGGTGGACGATGTGTCGAGGTATGGGGCCGTCCAGTGCGAGGGCGCGATGGTTTCACGCTTTTGCGAGAAGGGCGGCAGCGGCCCGGGCTACATCAATGCGGGTTGCTATTTCATGTCGCAGGACGCGCTGGCGGCATTGCCGGAGGACGCCGCGTTCTCGCTGGAGGCGGGCGTGCTGGAGCCGATGGCCGCGTCCGGCCAGGTCCTGGGGCATACGGCGACGCGACGTTTCATCGACATCGGCGTGCCGGACGATTACCTGCGCGCGCAATCCTTGTTCGGCACATCGACGTGAAGGACCACGAGGCCGTGGGTCGTTACCTGGATCCCGGCATGGAAGCGCTGCTGGCCGGTAGAGCGGCTCCGCGGCGGGCCTTGTTCCTCGACCGCGACGGCGTCATCAATGTCGACCGCGACTACGTGCACTCGCCATCGGACACGGAATGGGTTCCCGGCGTGTTCGAACTGGTGCGATGGGCATGGACCGCAGGCCTCCTTCCGATCGTGGTCACGAACCAGGCCGGCATCGCCCGGGGCTACTACGACACGACCGGCTTCCTCGCGTTCACCGCTTGGATCCACCAGGTGTTCGCGCAAGCCGGCGCGCCCCTGCTCGCGACATTCTTCTGCCCCCACCACCCCACCGCCGGCATCGGCGCCTTCCGCCGGCGATGCCATTGCCGCAAGCCTGCGCCAGGCATGCTGGAGGCCGCAGCTGCGATTTTCCAACTGGACATGGCCGGTTCGCTGCTCGTCGGCGACAAGCAAAGCGACATCGAGGCAGCATCGAATGCGGGCGTCGGGCGTGCAATCCTGCTGGAGGACCCGACTCGGTTGCAGGATCCGTCACGGTTGTTCGCCTTGGAGGCCAGATGAGGCTTTCCGTCCAGTGCCCGGTGTGTCGCACCGGCAAGAGCGTGGCCCATGCCGTCATTGCCGGCCATGGCTATTTCGCTTGCCGGCTCTGCGGCAGCCTCCACATCGACCCCGCGACGATCGCGGAGATCGACGCTGGCCGCGCTCGGCTCGGCGAGTACGCCGCCGAATACTGGGAGCAGGAGAAAGTCGGGGCCCTGGAGCGCGCAGAGGGTATCGCGCTGTGTCGCGCCGGCGAAGCGATCCTGTATTGCCGCCGCCCGGTCCGGGCGTTCCTGGATGTGGGCGCAGGGCCGGGATTCCTGTTGCAGAAGCTCCAGGAGCTGCTCGACCCGGGAGCGGAAATCTTCCACGGGATCGAAAAGTTCCCGCCGCCATATGCACACCGCGGCCCGAATTACCACGAGGGCGGCATCGAGGCGATCTCAGGGACTTTCGACGCCGGCGTCTGCATCGAAGTGGTCGAGCACCTGACTCCCCGGATGCTCGACGGGCTTGCCTCGGGGCTGGCCAGGCTCAGTGCGCCCGGGAGCTTCTGGCTGTTCAATACCGGGATGCCGGACTACGTCAGGAACGAGGACCCCAAGTACCTGGATCCGGCTGTCCGTGGGCACATCATCAGTTATTCGATCGAGGGGCTATCTCGGATATTCGGCCCCCACGGCTTCCAGGTCGGGGCGCTTCCCGGAAAGTCCTTCGCGTTCCACGCCGAGTTCCGGCCGGTCGAGCAGCCCTCCTACGACACCCGGATTTACCAGGCGTTGCCCGAAAATACCGCGCTGCTGCAACGACACGGCTTGTTATATCATGCCGCGTTCGAGTCGGCCCGTTCGTACATGTACTTCCAGGGGTACCTGGACAGGACCCGGTGGGCCCAGTCGCTCGAGGCGGAAATCGCCCGCCAGAGCCCTTAACCTTTCACAGGGAGTGTTGCAATGAAGGTCAACGCGTTGATCGTCCTGATGGTGGCTTCCGTGGTAGGCCTGAGCGCCGGCTGCTCGAAGAACCAGCCTCCGGCAGATTCCCTGCCCAACCCCGCGCCGCCAGCAGCCAGCGCGGCGCCCGCGACCGGCGCCCCGGCCGACCAGGCGCCGCCCGCGAATGCCCTTGCCGACTTCAGTGTCGAGCCGGGCGTGGTCCACGCTTGCGATGGCCAGGATCGCGTGGTCTCGACGGTCAAGTGGCAGGTGAAGGATCCATCGGTGGCGACGGTACGGGTCGAGGTGGACAGCACCGACGACGCGACCAGGAAGACCTTCACGGCCGGCGGTGCGACGGGCGAAGCCCAGACTGGTGACTGGGTCGGCGCCGGCGTGCGGTTCCACCTCGTCGACGCGGCCAGCGGAAAGGAACTCGCCACCCATGAAGTGACCAGCCTTCCCTGCGAAGGTTGACCTCCGGTGGGGGCGGTTCCGACGGCGCCTGATGATCGGGCGCCTGTGATCCGGTGGCTCGGCTGGCTCCTCGTGTTGCCGTTGCCGGTTCTGGCGTACGCGTCCTGGTCGTACGGACTGCTCGACGGCATCCGCCGCGATTACCTGTTGCTGCTGTGGACCTGGATCCTCGCGGTCACGGCGATTGCCGCCGTGGCCGGGACCGTCAGGCGCGCGCGCGGCGCCGGCGCGGGTACGGTGCCTGCCTTGGTCGGACTTCTGGTGCTTGCCGCGTTCACGTACTACGCGGGCGCGGCCGCGCTGTTCGCTTCGGTGATGCTCGCGCTCGTGGCGATCGCGATCGGCACGCTCTTCCGCGCGCCGCCGCAATCATCGTCCTGGTCAGCCCTCCTGGCGGGGATGGCCGTCATGTCGGCAGTGGTTGGATGGCTCCTTCCGTTCCACGTCCATGACGGCCGCCTGTATCTGGTCGTGATGGGGGGGGTCGTGCTCCTGCGCCGTCGTGCGGTCGCCGGGCAATTGCAGGCGGCGATGGCGGGCTGGAACGGGTTGGCCGCGCGGCATCCCTGGATGCTGACTGTCGCCGTGGCGACGGCTGGCGTGGCATCGCTGGGCCTCTGGCTGCCCAGTCTCAACTACGACGACAATGCGGCCCACCTGATCCTCCCGAACCAGCTGCTGGCGGGGGGCTACTACACACTCGACGTCTCGAGCCAGCTCGCGGCGGTGCAACCGTGGGCGAACAACGTCCTCCACGGCATCGGCGCACTCGTCGCCGGACAGGTCGTGCCGCCCGCACTCAACGCCCTGTGGCTAGTGATCGGGCTGGCCGGCGCCTACCGGTTGGCGCGGGCGCTCGGTGGTCCGGCGCCGGTCGCCCTGGCGGCCGCGGCGGTCTACGCGTCCCATCCCCTGAGCGCGCATTTTGCCTCGACGATGCAGGTGGACGGGCCGATCGCCGCAGTCCTGCTGCACCTTGCCGCCGACATGGCCCACGCCAAGGGCAGGTTGTCCTCGCCGTGGATCACGGGAGCGATCCTCGGCCTGTTGGCGGGACTCAAGGTATCCAACGTCCTCTACGTCTTCCTCCCTCTCGCATGGTGGGCCTGGCTGGCCGTGCGGGATCGGGAATGGAAGCCGTTCGCGGTACTGGTCCTGGCGGCGGCCGTCGTGGGCGGCGCCAGCTACGCCTATGCGACGCTGATCACCGGGAACCCGGTGTTTCCGTTCCTCAACGGCATTTTCAAGTCACCCTTCCTGCCCCCGATCGACCTTCATGACACCCGATGGGACACGGGAGTCCAGTGGCGCGCGATCTGGGATCTCACGTTCGCCACCAGCAGGTTCAGCGAGGCGGCACCCGGGGCCGCGGGACTGGCGCTGATGGTCGCGCTGCCCGGCTTGGTCGCGATGATCATCGCGCGCAGGGACAGCCGCTGGATCGGGCTCTGGATGCTGGCGTCCGGCGCGCTCATGTTCTGGCAGATCCAGTACCTGCGGTACGTGTTTCCCGCGATTGCCGTGCTGGTGACGATCGGCATCGCCGGCTTGGGCCGGTACCTGCCCAGGCTCGCCTTCGCCGGGGTGGTCGTCCTGCTGGTCGTGGCCAATGCCTGCCTGATGCCGACAACGAGCTGGATTGCGCGAGACAATCCGTGGGGCCGCCTGGTCCACGAGGGAGTCGCGGGCAAGGCCGGACTGGTGCGCTCGATGCTTCCCGAGCGCGCGCTGCTCGACCGCCTGTACCTCCGCATGCCCGATGCCTGCGTATTGATGACAGACCCGCGTGCGCCGTTCGTGGGCACGTTCAAGGGGCGGGCCAACACCGTGGAGTGGTATGACCCGCGGCTGGAAGCGGCGAATGCCTGGGCCGCACAGGATTCCACCGGGGAGCGCTGGCAGCAGGTCATCCGTGCCGTCGGTGCGTCGCACCTGGTGGTCGCGCACCAGCAGGACACCCCGTTGGCGAAGGCCTTGCACGGCATGGGCTTCGAGCAGGTCGATGCGGAAGGGTCGACCGAGTTGTGGGCGAGCGCGGTCGCAGGCCAGCGTCATTGCAACCGGCACTTCCTCGACCAGCGCGACCAGGCGCGGCATTTGATCCACTGGGGGCAGCCGTGAGCACGCCGCGCCCGTCGCAAGGCACGGGCATCGTCGTCGTGATCCCGTGCTACAAGGTGGCGTCGCAGATCCTCGACGTGCTGTCCGGCATCGGTCCCGAAGTCGACGCGATCTATTGCGTCGACGACGCGTGTCCGCAAGGCAGCGGCGATCTGGTTGAACGGCAATGCCGGGATCCACGCGTCGTGGTGCTCCGCCACCCGGTCAACCAGGGTGTCGGCGGCGCGGTGATGACGGGTTATCGCCATGCGATTTCCCGGGGCGGGCGGATACTCGTCAAGATCGACGGCGACGGCCAGATGGATCCACGGCTGCTGCCGCGTTTCGTCGCGCCCATCCTGCGCGGGCTGGCCGACTACACCAAGGGCAACCGGTTCTGGGACCTTGGGGAACTCGGCCAGATGCCGGTAGTGCGCCGCTTCGGCAACCTCGCATTGAGCTTCTTCGCCAAGGCCAGCTCGGGCTACTGGGACATCTTCGACCCCACCAACGGGTATACGGCCATCCACGCGAGCGTTGCGGCGCGACTGCCGATGGACTCGATCAGCAAGCGCTATTTCTTCGAGACCGACATCCTCTTCCGCCTCAACACGCTGCGTGCCGTGGTCGCGGACGTGCCCATGGACGCGCGCTACGCGAACGAGGTCAGCAACCTCAAGATCTCGAAGATCGTGGGGGAATTCCTGGTCAAGCATGTCAGGAACGCATGCAAGCGCATCGCCTACAATTATTTCCTGCGCGACCTGTCGGTAGCTTCCCTCGAGTTGCTCGCGGCCGTCGGCCTGCTCGGGTTCGGGACGCTGTTTGGTGCCTATCATTGGTGGCTGTCGGCCGCGACGGGATCCGGTGCACCCGTGGGAACCATCATGATCGCGACCGTCGCGGTCGTGAGTGGATTGCAGTTCCTGCTCGCATTCCTCGGCTACGACATCGCCGGGGTGCCGCGCAGGCCGCTCCACCCCCTCCTGCAGGACCTCCAGTCCGCGGACCTGCGAACCAGCCCCCGCGATGGAGAGTGAGGCGCGGCCGCTGCTGGCCTTGTTCGCGCACCCGGATGACGAGTTCGCAGTCTTCCCGTGGATCCGCGCCGCCGTCGAGCAAGGGCGGACGGTCCATTGCCTCTGGTTGACCGATGGCGGATTCAACGGTCAGGACATCGAGCGCAGGAACGAAGAGAGCGCGAAGATTCTCTCCGGGCTCGGCGTGCATCGCGCGCACATGCATTTCGTCGGCGCCGAGTGGAAGATCCCGGATGGCGAACTCCACCACGCCCTGCATGACGTCGTGGCGAAGCTGCTCGAGCGGTTTGCCGGGCTCGCCGGCGGCGCCGAGTTGCTCATCCCCGCGTGGGAAGGCGGGCACCAGGATCACGACGCGACACACCTTGCGGGACTCTCGTTGGCCGCGGCCGCGAAAGCGCGGGCCCGCCAGTACTCCCTGTATCACGGCAAGGGATTGAAGGGCCCTTGGTTCCGCGTGCTGTCGCCTTTGGCGGAAAACGGACCGATCGAGTTCATGCCGACGACATTGGCGCAGCGGATGGGTCACGCAATCCGCTGCCTGGGATACCCGTCGCAGTGGAAGAGCTTCGCGGGACTGTTGCCGTTCTACATCCTGCGGATGCTGCGACGCGACGCGTTTGCACTACAGTCCGTCGCCCCGGCGCGCGTCGGGGAGCGGCCGCATGCGGGTGCATTGCTGTACGAGCGTCGCGGCGGCCCGGCCTGGCCGGAATTCGCCGCGCGGACGCAAGCCTTGCGGCAACGCCTCGAGGGCAACCGCGGAAACGCCGACTAGAGGTCGTCGGAGTCGAGCCAGAAGACCTGCCAGCGCTCCCCGGAATACAGGTTTTCCTCCGGAATCGCGGCGTCGAGCTTCTTGATGATCAGGGTGAATGCGTACGGCGTCCGCAGGTATCCCGACGCGGCGAATCCATGGGCTTTCGCCGATGCCCGGCTGCACATGCAGGCCACGGCATCCTTTTCTTCCCGCCTCGCAAGGCGCCGGAGTGCTCCGTGCAGGACCCTGCTTCCCCGGGCGTGGCCCGGGAGCACCATGAGGTCGAGCACCGCCAGCGTCTCCACGCCCTTCATGGCGACAGGGCGGGTGATCGCCACGCCCACCAGCACGCCGCGATGGCGCAATGTCACGAACAGGTATCGCGTGTCCGGGGCGCCCGTGCGCCAGCGCAGGAAGTCCATCGTCTTGTACAAGGCATTGCCGGTACGCGGCATCCACGCGGCAAGAAACGCCGCGTATTCGCCGGGCGCGCCGTCGGCATGCCGCTCGAGGAATTCACGGCGCTCCAGGACCTCGGCCTCGTAGCCAGCGCGACGATCGCGGACCCATGCCTGCGCCAGCCAGGCCAGCGGATCCAGGGCGGGCGCCAGGAAGCGGAGCGATGACGGCAGCAGCGAGCGCAGCCCCAGGACACGCAGGTACACCGGCAACTGCTCGACCTGCTTCCAGCCGACCTTGAGGTGGCCGGGGATGACTTCCGGGCGGACCGGGTAGCCCGATGCGAACCCGAGTCCCTCGTGGGCGAGTTCGGCCGTCGCGTAATGCCCGATGCGGGTGAAGATGCCCTTGCCGCGGCGATCGGGGTGGGTCATCACGTCGCAAACCATCGCACAGGTCGTGCGAACGCCATCCACGGAGTAGGCGTAAGGAATCGCGGCGTAGTAGCCCACCAGCCCGCCAGTTTCGCTCGCCACGTACTGGTAGGAGGGGGGCGTCGCCGGATAGGCGCCAAACTTCCAGTGCTGGTGCGCGTCGCCTTCGACGCTGGTGCCCGCGGTTTCGGGAAAGCTGAGGCGAAAGAGTTGGCGCTGGCTTTCGTAGTCCAGCGTTTCGTCGAATACACGGTATTCGATCGTCATCCGAACTGTCCGCCGTTGAGGTGCAGGACCTGTCCCGTGGTGAATCCGGCGCCGGGGCCCAGCAGGAACGCCACGGCTGCACCCACGTCCTGTTGGGAACCGAACCTCCCGAGCGGGATCCGCTTGCGGATGTCGTCCTGCATCGGCGCCGGCACGCTGTTGATCAAGCCTGTGTCGAAGTAGCCAAGTGCCAGTGCGTTGCAGGTGATGCCGCGGCTGGCAAGCTCGAGCGCGAGCGACTTGGTGAAGCCCACCACGCCCGCCTTCGCGGCGGCGTAGTGGGATGCACCCGCTGCTCCCGTGAAGCCCACGATGCTGGACACGTTGACGATGCGCCCGGACTTGGCCTCGCGCATCGCGGGGACGAATGCCTTGCAACACAGGAACGTGCTCAGCAGGTTGTTCTCGATCACGCGCATGAATTCGTCCCGGGAAAGCTTCCAGGACATCCCGTTGGTCGAGGACCCGGCGACGTTCACGAGCCGGTCGACGCCGCCGTGGTCCTCGGCGATCCGCGCCGCCATCCTTTCCACGTCCGCTTCGTTGGCCAGGTCGGCCGGATACGCGTGGCGCGCCGGGTCCAGCCCGAATTCACGCAGGCTGGCATCGAGCAGGTCCCGCTCCCCGCGGTAATGGCCCACGATGTCGCGCTCGCCGCATGCAAGCAGGTGCCGCAGCACGTATTGGCCGATGCCGCCATTGCTGCCGGTAACGAGGATCATGGTCAGTCCCTTGGAAGTGAGGAGGGGCGATCGCCGGCGAAGGCGCCGACGCCGAATGGCTCGTGGCCGGAGCGCGCAGGCCAAGGCGACGGGACCTGCATCGAATCACCTCGTTGCCACTAGCCAGATGCCCGCCATGATGGCGAACATGCCGATGCAAAAACGGACAGTCAGCACCTCTCCGAAGAACATCCAGCCCACGATCGGCACGAGCACGATGGTGAGGGAGGAAGCCGGATAAGCGACGCTCAGCGGCACGCGCGTCAAGATCGCGACCCACAGCAGGGAAGCGACCCCATACAGCAGGCCCGCGCTCCAGAACCAAGGGGAAAAGGCGATGCCGCGGATGAGCGCGCCGGTGGTCGCCGCGTCCTTCACTTGCATGGCCGCGAGCTTGAAGAGCATCTGGCCGGCGCCCATGAAGGCGCAGAACAGTGCGATCCCCAAGATGGGCATGTATCGCATGAGCGAAGTCACGTGAGTGCCTCGATCTGCGGCAGGATCGCGAACAGGTCGCCGACCAGCCCGATGTCCGCGATCTCGAAGATCGGCGCGTCGCCGTCCTTGTTGATCGCCACGATCGTGCCCGCGTCCTTGATGCCGGTGAGGTGCTGGATCGCGCCGCTGATGCCGACGGCGACGTACAGGTCGGGCGCGATGATCTTGCCGGTCTGGCCGACCTGCAGCTCGTTGGGCACGTAGCCGGCGTCGACCGCCGCGCGCGAGGCGCCGACCGCGGCGCCCAGCCTGTCGGCGAACTTGTAGATGATCTCGAAGTTCTCCTTCGAGCCCACGCCGCGGCCGCCGGACACCACGCGCTTCGCGCTCTGCAGGTCGGGGCGGTCGGACTTGCCGGCGGCGAGGCCGACGTAGCGGGTATGCGCGGGCAGGGCGGCTTCGACGCTGGCGGCTTCCACCGGCGCATTGCCGCCGCGCGCGGCTTCCGGCCACGACGCGGTGCGGATCGTGGCGACGACGGCGTGGCCGGCCGGCGCCTCGACCGTGACGATGGCGTTGCCGGCGTACATCGGGCGCTTGAACGTGCGTTCGCCTTCGACCGTCATCACGTCCGAAACCTGCGCGACGCCGAGCAGCGCGGCGATGCACGGCATCAGGTCCTTGCCGAAGGTCGTCGACGGGCCGAACACGTGGCTGTAGCCGGCGGCGAGCTTCGCGGCCTGCGGCGCGAGCACCTGCGCTACCGGATGGGCGTTGGCGGGGTTGGCGACGGCGAGCACCTTCGACACGCCCGCGACCTGCGCGGCCTCGGCGGCGACGCCCGAGGGATCCGCGGCGAGCACGACGATGTCGATGGCGTCGGGCGAGAGCGCCTGCGCGGCCGACACGCAGCGCGCGGTGGCGGCGTTGAGCTTGCCGTCGAGGTGTTCGGCGACGATCAGGACCCTGGCACCCATTAGAGCAACCCCTTCTGCTTGAGCATCGCGACCAGCTCGGCCGCATCCTTCGCCATCACGCCGCGGCTGCGCTTGGCGGGCGGCGCGTAATGCGTGATCGAGAGGGTGTCGCCGGCGTCGACGCCGAGGTCGGCGAAGGCGATCGTCTCCAGCGGCTTGGACTTGGCCTTCATGATGTCCGGCAGCTTGATGAAGCGCGGTTCGTTGAGGCGCAGGTCGGTGGTGACCACGGCGGGCAGGTCGACTTCGAGCGTCTCGAGGCCGGCGTCGACTTCGCGCACGACGGTCGCCTTGCCATCGGCAACGTCGAGCTTCGAGGCGAACGTCGCCTGCGGGCGGCCCCACAGCGTCGCGAGCATCTGCCCGGTCTGGCTGGCGTCGTCGTCGATCGCCTGCTTGCCGAGGATGACGAGGTCGGGCTGCTCCTTCTCGATGAGCTTGAGCAGGGTGCGCGCGGCGGTCAGCGGCTGCACCGGGCCGTCGGCGACCACGTGGATCGCGCGGTTGGCGCCCATCGCCAGGCCATTGCGCAGGTGCGCCTGGGCGTCGGCGGGGGCGATGGTGGCAACCACGACCTCGGTGGCGATGCCCTTGTCGCGCAGGCGCAGCGCCTCTTCCAGCGCGATCTCGTCGAAGGGGTTGGCGGACAGCTTCACGCCGTCCGTGACCACGCCCGAGCCGTCGGGCTTCACCTGGATGCGGACGTTGTAGTCCACCACGCGCTTGTAACCGACGAGGATCTTCATCGTTTCCTTGGGTCCGGAATGGGGGCCGGATGGGGCCGGGTCGACCAGAGCCCCCAATTCTAACCGGTCGCCCGGGACGGCCCAAACCGGCCGCGGCCCCGGAATTCAGCCCAGCGAGGCCAGCCAGGCGTCGTCGGAGCCTTCCTCGATGCCCTCGAACAGGAACGTCGAGAGATAGCGTTCTCCGGTGTCCGGAAGCATCGCCAGCAGCACCGCGCCTTCGGGCGCGTCGGCGGCGACCTGCAGCGCCGCGGCCACGGTCGCGCCCGCGGACACGCCGACCAGCAGGCCTTCTTCCCGCGCCAGGCGGCGCGCGGTGTCGCGGGCGACGACGTCGTCCACGGTCACGATGCGGTCGACCACTTCGCGCGAGAGCACCGCGGGCACGAAGTCCGGCGTCCAGCCCTGGATCCGGTGCGGCTGCCACTCGGCGCCGCCGAGCAGCGAGGCGACGGCCGGCTCCGCGGCCACGACGGCGAGGCCGGGCCGCGCGAGCTTCAGCATCTCGCCCGCGCCGGTGATGGTCCCGCCGGTGCCCCAGCCGCTGACGAAGTAATCCAGGCGATGGCCGGCGAAGTCGCGCAGGATCTCCGGGCCGGTCGTGTTGCGATGCCAGGCCGGATTGGCTTCGTTCTCGAACTGCCGCGCCAGGAACCAGCCGTGCCGTTCCGCGAGTTCCTTCGCGACACGCACCATGCCGGTGCCGCGTTCCGCCGCGGGCGTGAGGATCACCTTCGCGCCGTATGCGCGCATGAGCTTGCGGCGCTCGATCGAGAACGTCTCGGCCATCACCGCCACGAACGGATAGCCGCGGGCCGCGGCCACCATCGCGAGCGCGATGCCGGTGTTGCCGGAGGTCGCCTCGATGATGGTCTGCCCCGGTTCCAGCGTGCCGCGGCGCTCGGCGTCGAGCACGATCGCCAGCGCCAGCCGGTCCTTGACCGAGCCGCCGGGGTTGAACGATTCGACCTTGGCGTAGAGCTCGACGTGCGCGGGCGCGAGCCGGTGGAGGCGGACGACGGGCGTGCCGCCGATGGTGTCGAGGATGCTGGCGTGGAGGGTCATGGGGCACCTTGGAATCGGGCGGGAATGAAGGGGGAACGCGGAGCGGGGAGGACGCCGGCCGATCCTCCCCGCCTGCGCCTTCCGGGCGCGTGAGTGTCCCAGCCCGTACAATCCGGCGGGACACATGAGCGCCGCCGCCGGGGAATGAGCCTGTCCGCCACCAGCCACCTCGACCGCCTCGAGGCCGAGAGCATCCACATCCTGCGCGAGGTCGCCGCCGGGTTCCGCAACCCCGTGATGCTGTACTCCGTGGGCAAGGACAGCTCGGTGCTGCTGCACCTGCTGCTGAAGGCCTTTTATCCGGCGCGGCCGCCGATCCCGCTGCTGCACGTGGACACGGGCTGGAAATTCCGGGAGATGATCGCCTTCCGCGACCGCCGCGCCGCCGAGACGGGCGTGGAGCTGCGCACCTGGACCAATCCGGACGGGCTCGCCCAGGGCGTCGGCCCGTTCACGCACGGCGCGACCGTGCACACCGACGTGATGAAGACCCAGGCGCTGAAGCAGGCGCTCGACCACTGGGGCTTCGACGCCGCGATCGGCGGCGCGCGCCGCGACGAGGAGAAGTCGCGCGCGAAGGAGCGCATCTTCTCCTTCCGCAACGCGCAGCATCGCTGGGACCCGAAGCACCAGCGCCCGGAGCTGTGGGACCTGTACAACACCCGCATCCACCAGGGCGAGTCGGTGCGCGTGTTCCCGATCTCGAACTGGACCGAGCTCGACGTGTGGCTCTACATCCACCGCGAGAAGATCCCGGTGCCCTCGCTGTACCTGGCGGCGGAGCGGCCGGTGGTGGAGCGCGACGGCGCGCTGATCATGGTCGACGACGCGCGCATGCCGCTGCATCCTGGCGAGCAGCCGGCGATGCGGCGGGTGCGCTTCCGCACGCTGGGCTGCTATCCGCTCACCGGCGGGATCGAATCCGACGCCGATACCCTGGAGCAGGTCATCGCCGAGATGCTGGTGTCCACCACCTCCGAGCGCCAGGGACGCGTGATCGACCACGATCCGTCCGCGTCCATGGAGAAGAAGAAGCAGGAGGGCTACTTCTGATGGGCGTCGTGGATGCGTACCTGCAGCAGCACGAAACGAAGGACCTGCTGCGCTTCATCACCTGCGGCAGCGTCGACGACGGCAAGAGCACGCTGATCGGGCGGCTGCTGCACGACACGAAACTGCTCCTGGACGACCAGGTGTCGGCGCTGGAGAGCGACAGCCGCCGGCACGGCACCCAGGGCGAAGGCATCGATTTCGCGCTGCTGGTGGACGGGCTCGCCGCCGAGCGCGAGCAGGGCATCACCATCGACGTCGCCTACCGGTTCTTCGCCACCGACCAGCGCAAGTTCATCGTCGCCGATTGCCCTGGCCACGAGCAGTACACGCGCAACATGGCCACCGGCGCGTCCACCGCGGACCTGGCGGTGGTGCTGGTGGACGCGCGCAAGGGCCTGCTCACGCAGACGCGCCGCCACAGCTACATCGTGTCGCTGCTGGGCATCCGCCACGTCGTGCTGGCGGTGAACAAGATGGACCTGGTGGACTACGACCAGGCGGTGTTCGAGCGCATCGTCGCCGATTACCGCGCGCTGGCCGCATCGCTGGGCATCGCGGATGTCGCGTGCATCCCGCTGTCGGCGCTGAAGGGCGACAACCTGCTGGCGCGCTCGCCGGCGATGCCGTGGTACCAGGGCCCGTCGCTGCTTGGGCACCTGGAAACGGTGCGCGTCGACCGGCATGCGGCCGACATCGGCTTCCGCATGCCGGTGCAGTGGGTGTGCCGGCCGGACCAGGATTTCCGCGGGTTCGCCGGCACCATCGCAGCCGGCGCCGTCGCGCCCGGCGATGCGATCGCCGTGCTGCCTTCGGGCCAGCGCTCGCGCATCGCCCGCATCGTGACCGCGGCCGGCGACTTGGCGCGCGCCGAAGCGGGCCAGGCCGTCGTGCTCACGCTCCAGGACGAAATCGACGCGAGCCGCGGCGACGTCATCGCCACCGCGGCGCGCCCCCCGGAAATCGCCGACCAGTTCGCCGCGCACCTGCTGTGGATGGGCGACCAGCCGCTGCTGCCGGGCCGCCCGTACTGGCTGCGCATCGGCACGCGCACCGTCGGCGCGCAGGTCACCGAGATCAAGCACCGCGTCGACGTCAACACGCAGGAAGAACTCGCGGCGAAATCGCTGGAGCTCAACGAGGTCGGCTACTGCAACCTGTACCTCGACCAGGCGGTGCCGTTCGAGGCCTATGCCGACAACCGCGAGCTCGGCGCGTTCATCCTCATCGACCGCCACGACAACGCGACCGTCGGCGCCGGCACGATCGATTTCGCGCTGCGCCGGGCCGGCAACATCCACTGGCAGCACCTGGACGTCGACAAGGCCGCGCGCGCCCGCATCAAGCACCAGCAGCCGCGCTGCCTGTGGTTCACCGGCCTGTCGGGCGCGGGCAAGTCGACCATCGCCAACCTGGTCGAGAAGCGCCTGACCGCGCTCGGCCGCCACACCTACGTGCTCGACGGCGACAACGTGCGCCATGGCCTGAACAAGGACCTGGGATTCACCGACGCCGACCGCGTGGAGAACATCCGCCGCGTCGCCGAGGTCGCGAAGCTGATGGTCGACGCCGGCCTGATCGTGCTCGTGAGCTTCATCTCGCCGTTCCGCGCGGAGCGGCGCATGGCGCGCGCGCTGTTCGCGGAAGGCGAATTCGTCGAGGTGTACGTGGACACGCCGCTCGATGTCGCCGAGGCGCGCGACGCGAAGGGCCTGTACGCGAAGGCGCGCGCCGGCGAGCTGCGCAACTTCACCGGCATCGATTCGCCGTACGAGGCCCCGGAAGCCGCGGAAGTCGTGCTGGACACGCTCGCCGAGTCGCCGGAAGCGCTGGCCGACCGGCTGGCGGCACTGCTGCTGGCCGACTGAATCCGGCGCCCGCCCTCCGGCACGGCCCGGGCGCGGGGCCCGGCACGGGGTCGCGGTAGAATCGATGCTTCCACGGCGCGTTCCGCCCGCCACAGGGAGCATCCATGGCTGCATCGCAGGCACACCCGGCCCACGCCGGCAAGGTTTATCCGGACGCCGCCACGGCGCTCCAGGGGCTCGTGGCCGACGGCCAGACGCTCGCGGTGGGGGGCTTCGGCCTGTGCGGCATCCCGGAGGCGCTGATCGCGGCGCTGCGCGATTCCGGCGCGAAGCAGCTCACGGTGATTTCCAACAACGCCGGCGTCGACGGCTTCGGCCTCGGCCAGCTGCTCGGCACGCGCCAGATCCGCAAGATGATTTCGTCCTACGTGGGCGAGAACAAGGAATTCGAGCGCCAGTTCCTCGCCGGCGAGCTCGAGCTCGAGTTCAACCCGCAGGGCACGCTGGCCGAGCGCCTGCGCGCCGGCGGGGCGGGCATCCCCGCATTCTTCACCGCCACCGGCTACGGCACCGTCGTCGCCGAGGGCAAGGAAACGCGCGAATTCAACGGCCGCATGTACGTGATGGAAACCGCGCTGGTCGCCGACGTCTCGCTGGTCAAGGCGTGGAAGGCGGACAAGGCCGGCAACCTGGTGTTCCGCAAGACCGCGCGCAACTTCAACCCGGCGGTCGCGATGGCGGGCAAGGCCTGCGTGGTCGAGGTCGAGCACATCGTCGAGGTCGGCGCGATCGATCCGGACCAGGTGCACCTGCCCGGCATCTACGTCGACCGCATCGTGCTCAACGCACATGCCGAGAAGCGCATCGAACAGCGCACCATCCGCCAGGAGGCGAACTGATGCCTTGGTCCCGCGAAGAGATGGCCAAGCGCGCCGCGCTCGAACTCACCGACGGCGCGTACGTGAACCTCGGCATCGGCCTGCCGACGCTGGTGGCCAACCACATCCCCGCCGGCGTGGACGTGTGGCTGCAGAGCGAGAACGGCCTGCTCGGCATCGGCCCGTTCCCGACCGAGGCCGAACTCGACGCCGACCTGATCAACGCCGGCAAGCAGACGGTCACCGCGCGCCCCGGCGCGAGCTATTTCGGCAGCCACGATTCGTTCGCGATGATCCGCGGCGGCCACATCGACCTGGCGATCCTCGGCGCGATGGAAGTCACCGACCAGGGCGACCTCGCCAACTGGATGGTGCCCGGCAAGATGGTGAAGGGCATGGGCGGCGCGATGGACCTGGTCGCGGGCGTCAAGCGCGTGGTCGTGCTCATGGAGCACACGACGAAGACCGGCGAGCCGAAGATCCTGCCGAAGTGCACGCTGCCGCTGACGGGCGTGCGCGTGGTGAGCCGCATCATCACCGATCTCGCGGTGCTCGACGTCACGCCGCAGGGGTTGAAGCTGGTGGAACTCGCCCCGGGCGTGGCGCTCGACGAACTCCGTGGAAGGACCGGAGTCCCGATCAGTGCCTGATGCGTTTGCCCGGGCGGGGGCGCTCGAGTACGCATGCAACATCTGCGGAACCTCGAATGCCCTCGATCGCACCCGCCTGGGACGGGAAATCGCCGATTGCAGGGGTTGTGGCTCGACCATGCGCTTCCGCGCCGTCGTCGGGCTGCTGGCGCGCGAATTGTTCGGTGCAACGCTGGGCATCGATGAATTTCCGCCCTGTCCGCGCTTGCGTGGACTCGGGATGAGCGACTGGGCGGGATATGCCGATCGCCTTGCGGCTTGCATGGATTACACCAACACCTTTTTCCACCAACCGCCCAGGCTGGACATCACCCGCATCCCCGATGAACTCGCCGGGAGCTGCGATTTCCTGATCAGCAGCGACGTGCTCGAACATGTCGTGCCGCCGGTGGGCGCTGCCTTTTCCGGTGCACGCAGGTTGCTGAAGCCCGGCGGCCTGTTGGTGTTGACGGTGCCTTTCCGCGCAGTCGGGGAGCACACGGTCGAACATTTCCCCGCGTTGAACGAATGGACGTTGGCCAGGCAGGGCGATGGGGGGTGGCGGCTGGACAATCGACGCCGGGACGGCACGCGCGAGGTGTTCACGGACCTGAACTTCCATGGCGGCCCTGGCACCACCCTCGAGATGCGCGTCTTCACCCGCGCGTCGTTGATCTCGGAACTGGAGCATGCCGGCTTCCGGGACATCCGGGTGGCCAGTGAACCCATGCCCGGAATCGGTGTGGTCTGGCCGTCCTTTCCGGATCCGCGGGCCGGGAAATCGCTTCCCGTCGTCGCCCGGGCGTAAGCTGATTTGCCCGCAAGGGCCCAAGCAACGAAAATCGCGCGATGGCCGAGGAGAAGCACATGTCCACCGTCGACGAACCCCGCGTGGACATCGAACGCGACGTGATGGAGTACGACGTCGTCACGGTCGGCGCCGGCCCCGCCGGGCTGTCGTTCGCGATCCGCCTGAAGCAGCTGGCGCCGGCGCTCAGCGTCTGCGTGATCGAGAAGGGCGCCACGGTCGGCGCGCACATCCTGTCGGGCGCGGTGATCGAACCCGGCCCGCTCGACGCCCTGTTGCCGGGCTGGCGCGACAACCCGCCGCCGATCTGCGTGCCTGCGACCGAAGACGAATTCTGGCTGCTCACGAAGACCGGCGGCCGCAAGCTGCCGGTGCCGCCGGGCATGCGCAACCACGGCAACTTCATCGTGAGCCTCGGCGCGATGTGCGCGTGGCTGGCGCCGCAGGCCGAGGCGCTGGGCGTCGAGATCTATCCGGGCTTCGCCGCCGCGTCGGTATTGCACGATTCCGACGGCCGCGTCGCGGGCGTGCGCATCGGCGA
This sequence comes from uncultured Gammaproteobacteria bacterium, assembly GCA_966212495.1. Taxonomy (GTDB): domain Bacteria; phylum Pseudomonadota; class Gammaproteobacteria; order Xanthomonadales; family Xanthomonadaceae; genus Cognatiluteimonas. Next base: position 2,911 of record CBIHRR010000016.1, on the reverse strand, counting down.
CATGGGCGTGGCGAAGGATGGCACGCACAAGCCGGGCTTCACCGCCGGCATCGACATCCGCGCGAAGCTCACCGTGTTCGCCGAAGGCGCGCGCGGCAGCCTGACCAAGCAGATGGTCAAGCGCTTCGCCCTCGACGACGACAGCGATCCGCAGGGCTATTCGATCGGCATCAAGGAACTGTGGCAGGTGCCGGCGGGGCGCGTGTCGCCCGGCAAGATCGTGCACAGCTTCGGCTGGCCCGCGGACAACGCCACCTACGGCGGCAGTTTCCTGTACCACCTCGACGGCGACCGCATCGCGCTCGGCTACGTCAGCGGCCTCGACTACGGCGACCCGGATTACAAGCCGTGGGAAGCCTTCCAGCAATGGAAGAACCATCCGTCGGTCGCGGCATTGCTCGAGGGCGGCAGCATCCTTTCGGCCGGTGCGCGCGCCATCGTCACCGGCGGCTACCAGTCGCTGCCGAAGGTGGAGATGCCCGGCGCGCTGCTGGTCGGCGATGGCGCCGGGCTGCTCAACGTGCCGAAGATCAAGGGCACGCACCAGGCGATCCGTTCCGGCATGCTCGCGGCCGAGCATGTCGCCGCGCAGGCAGCGGGCGGCGCGCTCGACAGCGCCGGCTTCGACGCGAAGCTGCGCGCGTCCGACGCGATGAAGGAACTGCGAGGGGTACGCAACATCAAGCCCGGCTTCAAGCGCGGCCTGTGGTTCGGCATGCTCAACGCCGCGTGGGAAACCGCGACCGGCGGCCTCTCGCCCTGGACCCTGCGCAACAAGGCGGACTGGTCCTCGCTCGACAGGCGCCGCGCCGACGGGCAGGAACTGGTGAAGCGCGATTATGTCCAGCGCACGCTGGCGCCACGCGACCGCCTGCAGGGCGTGTACTACGCCGCGACCGCGCACGACGAGGACCAGCCGGTCCACCTGGTCGTGCACGACACCAGCATCTGCGTCGACCGCTGCACGCAGGAATACGGCAATCCGTGCACGCGCTTCTGCCCGGCGGGCGTCTACGAGATGGTCGAGGACGCTGCAGGTCGCCGGCTGCAGGTCAATGCCGCGAACTGCGTGCACTGCAAGACCTGCGACATCAAGGATCCCTACGAGATCATCACCTGGGTGACGCCGGAAGGCGGCTCGGGGCCGAATTACCAGAATCTCTGAGAGCGGGAACGGGGAGCGGGGAACCGGGAACAGGAGTGTCGGGCAGCGGGTGCATTCGCCGGGCACCCAGCCCGGATCCGGGTCGCATCGCTACGGTGCCGGGCCGCTCAGTTCCCCGTGCCCTGTTCCCTGTTCCCGCTTCTGCTGCTTCCGCCCCCCGCCTTGCCGCTCGCGAGAACCCAGCCCGCGATGTCGTGCGCGATCGCCTGCAGCGCCTGGCCGAAGGCCTGCGACACCTGGGCAGGATCGGTGCCGGCGGCCGGCACGGCGTGGACGAAGTACCTGCTGGCGATCACGTCGCGGTTCTCGCCGCCGAGCAGCATCGCGCCGACCTCGATGGTTGCCGCAGGCACGGCGTTGCCGCCGTAGTCGGCGTCGAAGCGGCGCAGGTCCAGTTCGAGCCGGTGGTCGGCCGACATGCCGCTGCCCTGGCGCGCGACGGCATGCAGCTTCCCCGACGCTTCCAGTTCGCGCAGCAGCGCATCCTGCAACTGTTCGTCGGGCGCCTTGGCCCAGAGCGCGCCCTTGTAGACCTGCACCTCGCCCGGTTCCGGGCGGACGGCGATGCGCGTGGTGCCGACGATGCGCGAGGCTTCCGGCCGCGAGATGGAGAGTTGCCAGTCCAGCGCGGGCCATGCCGGGTCCGGCGCCGGCGCCACCAGCGGCGCGTAGATCGTCGCCGGATCGCGGTTGCCACCCAGCAGCGCGCAACCGCCCATCGCCAGCATCGCGGCCATCGTCGCCCAAAAGGCGGCACGCCGCGAAAACGCCGCCGTTCCCTGTTCCCTGTTCCCTGTTCCCGGCTTCATTTCGGCTCGAACTCCTTCGGCGCATCGCGCCCCAGCAGGTAACGCGCCGGGCTGCCTTCCAGCCGGTCGCTGATCCGGCGCAGGTCGCGGACCAGCGCGCGCAATTCGGACAATGTCGGGCCCAGTTGCGCCAGGCCGTCGTTGGCGAAGCTGTGGATCGCGGCGCGGTTCTCGTTGATCACCGCGTTGGCGCCGCCGGCGGCGGCGTCGAGGCGGGTCAGCGTGCTGTCGAGCTTCGCGACCAGTCCCGGCAGCTTGTCGACCAGCTCGCGGTCGACGTCCTCGACGGTGCGGTTGGTCGTCTTCAGCGTCGCCGACAGCTGTTCGCTCGCCGCGCGCGCGTTGACGATCATCGCGCGCAGGTCGTCGCGCTGCGAGGCGACGGCGCCGGTCATCGATTCGATGTTGGCGAGCGTGTTGGCGATGCGCTTGACGTTCTCCTCGCTCAACACCTCGTCCATGCGCGCGACCAGCCGGTTGGCGGTGTCGGCGATGTTCTGCAGCGCCGAGGCCTCGGTGCGGATGACCGGGAGCTCGTCGCCGTTGCGCGCCAGCAATTCGGGCGCCTTCGGGCTGCCGCCCGTCAGCTGGATGAACGGGACGCCGGTCAGGCCGGTCATCGACAGCTTGGCGCGGGTGTCCACCTTCACCGGCGTGCCGGCCTTGACCTTGAGCTTGGCGATCACGCGGCGCGGGTCGCGTGCGTCCAGGTCCAGCGTCTCGACGGTGCCGATGGCGATGCCGTTGTACTGCACGGAGCTGCCTTCGGTGAGGCCGGTGACCGGCTCGGTGAAGATCACCAGGTACTCGCGCCAGTCGCGATCGGAGGAGAACTTCGCCGCCCACAGGCCGAACAGCAGCAGGAACGCCGCCACCCCGAGGGTGAAGGCGCCGATCAGGACGTAGTTGGCCTTGGTTTCCATGTCAGCCCTGGTCC
>CBIHRR010000015.1:0-24771 GCA_966212495.1 uncultured Gammaproteobacteria bacterium | reverse complement strand
GCTTCGGCGCCATGGATGGCGCCGACGAGCCTACAGGGATGTATTCACGGCGTCCCCCGGAAGTCCCCGCACGCTTCCGACGCCCAGACCGAAGCAAGGTCCCCGCAGTTGCAGTCGCGGTTGACCAGGGTCAAGGCGACCAGCCACCCGCCTGCGCAGACTGCGCCCCATGCTCGCCAATCCCCGCTTCGACGCAGACCTGCTGGCGCGCTACGACCGCCCCGGTCCGCGCTACACGTCCTACCCGACCGCGCCGCATTTCCACGCCGGCTTCGGCGAGGCGGAACTGCGCGCGGCCGTCGCCGCCAGCAACGGCGACCCGATCCCGGCGCGCCTGTCGCTGTACGTGCACGTGCCGTTCTGCATGAGCCCGTGCTTCTACTGCGGCTGCAACCGCATCATCACCCGCGACCTGGCGCGCGGCGCCGCCTACCTCGTGCGGCTGTACCGCGAGATCGCGCTCACGGCCGAACTGTTCGACCGCGACCGCGAGGTGATCCAGTTGCACCTGGGCGGCGGCACGCCGAACTTCCTCTCGCCGGCGCAGCTGGGCGAACTGCTGGACACGCTGCGCAGCCATTTCCGCTTCGCCGATTCGCCGACGCGCGACCTGTCGATCGAGCTCGACCCGCGCTACACGAACGCGCCGGACGTGCGCGCGCTCGGCGCGCTGGGCTTCAACCGCGCCAGCTTCGGCGTGCAGGATTTCGACCCGGCGGTGCAGGAGGCGGTGAACCGCATCCAGTCGGTTGAGGAAACGCGCGCCGTCGTCGACGCCTGCCGGGAATCCGGCTTCCGCTCGGTGAACATCGACCTGATCTACGGGCTGCCGAAGCAGACGCGGGAAGGCTTCGCGCGCACCCTCGACACCGTGGTCGGCATGCGCCCGGACCGGCTCGCGGTCTACAGCTACGCGCACCTGCCGGCGATGTTCAAGGCGCAGCGGCAGATCGACGCCTCGCAGCTGCCGGACGCGGCGACGAAGCTCGCGCTGCTGCAGCTGGCGATCGACCGGCTGACCGCGGCGGGCTACGTCTACATCGGCATGGACCACTTCGCCCTGCCCGACGACGACCTCGCGCAGGCCCAGGCCCGCGGCACGCTGCACCGGAACTTCATGGGCTACACCACCCACGCCAACACCGACCGGGTGGGCCTGGGCTTGAGCGCTATCAGCCACGTCGGCGACAGATTCAGCCAGACCCCGCGCGACCTGCCCAGCTGGCAGGTCGCGCTGGACGAGGGCCGCCTGCCGGTGTTCCGCGGCCTGCGCCTGGACGAGGACGACGTGCTGCGCGCCGACCTGATCCAGCACCTGATGTGCCAGGGCGAAATCCCGATCCGCGCGCTGGAGCGTCGCCACGCGGTGGACTTCGCGGCGTATTTCGCCGATGCGCTGGCGAAGCTGGCGCCGCTGGAAGCCGACGGCCTGGTCCGGGTCGGCCCCGACCGCATCGTGGCGACTACGCAGGGACGCCTGTTGTTGCGTAATATCGCCATGTGCTTCGATCGCTACCTCGCGCCCCAGGCTGGTTCGAACCAGTCCCAAGACGCCGCGCCCCGGTTCTCGCGCGCGATCTGACCCGACCCCGCCTTCCGGAGCGCCGGGCATGAGCAACGCCGAATTCCCGCGCGTCGACCGCAGCATCGTGGCCGACGACGGCGACGCCTACACCTTCTGCTCGACCTGCGCGTTCTCGCACGCCTGCCTCTCGCAGGGCATGGACAAGAGCCAGCTGGTGGACCTGCACATGCTGGTCGAGCACATCGGCCCGCTGCGCGCCGGCGACCACGTGTTCCGCGAGGGCGATCCGTTCGAGGCGATCGCGGCCGTGCGCGCCGGCACCGTCAAGACCTACACCATCGATCGCGACGGGCGCGAGCACGTGCTCGGCTTCCACCTGCCGGGCGAGCTGATCGGCCTCAACGCGATCGCCGAGGACCGCTTCCCCTGCAACGCGGTCGCGCTGGACACGGTCACCCTGTGCCGGTTCTCGTTCCCCAAGATCTCCGTGCTCGCCGCGCGCCTGCCGCGCCTGCAGCAGACGCTGTTCCAGCTGCTCAGCCGCGACATCGGCACCGCATCGATGCTCGCCGGCGACTGGTCCGCCGACGAGCGCATGGCCGCGTTCCTGGTCCGGCTGTCGCGGCGCCTGGCCGCGCGCGGCTTCTCGGCCGAGCGCTTCCAGCTCACGATGTCGCGCACCGACATCGCGAACTACCTGCGGCTCGCGCCGGAAACGGTGAGCCGCGTGCTCAAGCGCTTCAACGACGAAGGCCTGATCCACGTCGATCGCCGCGAAGTGGAACTCGCGGACCGCAAGCGCCTGGAAGACATCGCCGGGGCGATCCTCCAGCAATCCTGACGCGGCGGGCTTGACCTGGGTCATGGCTGGCGCGGGCGCCGACCCGCACCATGCCGCCAACCCCGGGAGAAGCCCATGGAAAGCACCCGCAAGCTCTGGATCGTCCTCGCCACCCTGCTGGTGGTGTCCTTCGGCGTACTGCTCTGGGCCGGTACGGAAATCTTCCGCGCCGCGCCGCCCATCCCGGAACGCGTCGTCGCGGCGGACGGGAGCGCGGCGGGCGGCACGACGGTCTTCACCCGGGCCGACATCGAGGAAGGCCGCGAAGTCTGGCAATCGATGGGCGGCATGCAGCTCGGCTCGATCTGGGGCCACGGCGCCTACGTCGCGCCCGACTGGAGCGCCGACTGGCTGCATCGCGAAGCGGTCGAGCTGCTCGACCTGTGGGCGCGCCAGGACGACAGCATGGCCCGCTACGACCTGCTGCCGCCCGAGGAACAGGGCGCGCTGCGCGGGCGCCTGCAGCAGGAGATGCGCCGCAACACCTACGACCCGGCCACGGGCACGATCTCGATCAGCCGCGACCGCTTCGCCGCGATCTCGAACGTCGCCGCGCACTACGAAAGCCTGTTCGGCAACGATCCGGCCACGGCGAAGCTGCGCGAAGCCTACGCGATGAAGGAAGGCACGGTGCCCGATGCCGGGCATCGCCGCGCGCTCAGCGCCTTCTTCTGGTGGACCGCGTGGGCCGCGGGCACCGAGCGTGCGGCGGACGCGGGCAACACGCTGGCGCCGTCGCAGGGCGGCGTCGCCCCGGCGCGCGTCACCTACACCAACAACTGGCCGTCCGAGCCGCTGATCGGCAACACGCCGCCGCCGGCGCTGTGGGTGTGGTCGGCCTTCAGCGTGCTGTTCCTGATCGCCGGCATCGCCGCGCTCGGCTGGCACCACGCGGTCAGCCACGGCCGCGGCGAGCCGCCGGTGGAGCTGCCGAAGACGGATCCGTTCGCGGAAGTGAAGGTGACGCCGTCCATGCGCGCCACCGCCAAGTATTTCTGGGTGGTGCTGGCATTGTTCGTGGTGCAGATCCTGCTCGGGGCCATCACCGCGCACTACCAGATCGAAGGCCAGGACGCGTACGGCTACGCGCTCGCCGACGTGCTGCCCTACTCGATCACGCGCACCTGGCACACGCAGCTGGCGGTGCTGTGGATCGCCGTCGCGTGGCTGGGCACGGGCCTCTACATCGGGCCGGCGCTGTCGGGGCATGAACCGAAATTCCAGCGGCTCGGCGTCAACTTCCTGTTCACCTGCCTGTTGATCATCGTGGTCGGTTCCTTCGCCGGGCAGTGGCTGGCGGTGATGCAGAAGCTCGGCCTGGGGCCGGTCAACTTCTGGTTCGGCCACCAGGGCTGGGAATACGCCGACATGGGCCGCTTCTGGCAGTGGTTCCTGTTCATCGGCCTGCTGCTGTGGCTCACGCTCGTCGGTCGCGCGCTGTGGCCGGTGCTGCGCGGGCCGGCGTCGCCGACGCGCTCCATCGTCGGGCTGCTGTTCCTGTCCACCGTCTGCATCGGCCTGTTCTTCGGCTCGGCGCTGATGTGGAACGAGCACACCCACATTTCCGAAGTCGAGTACTGGCGCTGGTGGCTGGTGCACCTGTGGGTCGAAGGCTTCTTCGAGGTGTTCGCCACGGCGGTGATGGCGCTGATCTTCACCAGGCTCGGGTTGATCCGCGCCTCGAGCGCGGCGGTGGCGGTGCTGTTCGCGACCATCGTGTTCATGGCCGGCGGCGTGCTCGGCACGCTGCACCACCTGTACTTCGTCGGCACGCCGATCGCGGTCGTGGCGCTGGGCTCGAGCTTCAGCGCGCTGGAAGTGGTGCCGCTGGCCTACATCGGCTTCGAGGCCTACCACACCTGGAAGCTCGGCCAGGCCACGCCGTGGATGGAGCGCTACCGCTGGCCGATCCTGTTCTTCATCGCGGTCTCGTTCTGGAACCTGGTGGGCGCGGGCCTGTTCGGCTTCCTCATCAACCCGCCGCTGTCGCTGTACTACATGCAGGGCCTGAACCTGACGCCGCTGCACGGGCACACGGCGCTGTTCGGCGTGTACGGCATGCTCGGCATCGCGCTGGTGCTGTTCTGCATGCGCGGCCTGCGCGGGCACCTGCAGTGGAACACCGGCGCGCTCAAGGTCGCGTTCTGGTGCCTCAACATCGGCCTGGCGCTGATGGCGCTGCTCACGCTGCTGCCGCTGGGCACGATGCAGCTGCTGGCCGCGATCGAGCATGGATACTGGTACGCGCGCTCGGCCGATTTCATGAACAAGCCGATCGTGGACATGCTGGTGTGGATGCGCGTGCCCGGCGACACCATCTTCAGCGTCGGCGCGCTGGCCCTGTGCTGGTTCATGCTGCGGCTGTGGATCGCGCCGCGCGCGCGCAGCGGGGAATAGGCCATGGAATTCGCCTACGACTCGCCGCGCCCCGCGCCCGACCTGGCGATGCTCGACGCCGCGATCGCCGCGATCGACCCCGCGGCGCTGGTGGACCTGGCCCCCGGCGGCAGCACGATCCGCGTGGCCACGGTGATGACGCGGCAGGAACTGCTCGCGTGCCTCGAAGGCTCCGGCCTGCCCGCCGATCCGTGGCGGCTGCGCCAGCTGCCGTCGGTGTGCTGCGGCGGCTGCAGCGGCTGAGCCATGGACACGATGCCCTCGCCCCGCTTCCTCGCGCACGCGCCGCACCGCCTGATGTTCGCGGTCGGCGCGGGCAACGTGCTGCTGGCCATGGCCTGGTGGACGCTGTGGCTGGTGGACGCGCGCTGGCATGTCCTCGGCCTGCACCAGCCCGCGGTCTACGGCGGCTGGATCCACGCGATCGTCATGCAGTACCAGGTGCTGGCGCCCTTCATGTTCGGCTTCCTGCTCACGGTGTTCCCGCGCTGGATGGGCCTGGACGACATCGGCCGCTGGCATTACGTGCCGGTCGGCATCGGGCTGTTCGGCGGGCAGCTGCTGACGCTCGCCGGCGCGTTGGGCCCCGCGCACCTACTGCACCTGGGCGCGGTGTTCACGCTCGCGGGCTGGGCGACGGGCCTGTTCTACCTGCTGCGCTGGCTGTGGCGCGACGGCGGCAAGACCTGGCACGCGATCTCCTGCGGCGGCGCCATGCTGCTGGGTTTCGCCGGTTTCCTCGCGTATGCCGTGTTCCTGCACACCGGCGACGCGCGCCTGGTGTTCGCTTCGATCAAGATGGGCACGTGGGGCCTGCTGCTGCCGGTGTACTTCACCGTCGCGCACCGCATGTTCCCGTTCTTCGCGGGCAACATGGTGCCCGGCTACAAGGCGTGGCGGCCGCTCGGGTTACTCGCGGCGTTCTGGCCGCTCGCGCTGCTGCACCTGGCGCTCGAACTGGTCCACGGCTACCAGTGGCTGTGGATCGCCGATGCGCCGCTGTTGGCGCTCGCCGGCACGTGGTTGTGGCGCAACTGGCCGCGCGCCGGCGCGGAAGGCATGCGGGGGGAGCCTGCGCAGCGCGCCCTGCTGCACGTGCTGTTCCGCGGCTACGCCTGGCTGCCGATCGCGATGGCGCTGTACGTGGCGCAATCGGTGATGTACGCGCTGGGCCAGGGTTTCGTGCTCGGGCGAGCCCCGGCGCATGCGATGTTCATCGGCTTCTTCGGCAGCCTGCTGGTGGCGATGGTCACGCGGGTGACGCAGGGCCATTCGGGACGGCCGCTGGAGCTGGGCTGGGCGGCGGCGTTCGCGTTCGCGACGCTGCAGCTGGTCGCGGTGCTGCGCATCGTCGCGGAGCTCTTGCCTGACCCGATGGCCTGGCAGGCCGTCGCCGCAGCCGGCTGGCTGGTCGCGTTCGCGCCCTGGGTGCTGCGCTCGCTGCGCATCTACGGCACGCCGCGCACCGACGGCCGGCCGGGCTGAGCCGCCATGACCGAAGCCGGCGGCATGATCGCGTTCTACCCGCAGATCCGCCACGTGCACATCACGGCGGTGTGCCTCAGCGGCGCGCTGTTCGCGCTGCGCGGCCTCGGCGTGCTGGTCGGCCAGACCTGGCCGCGGCACGCGCTGCTGCGCTACGGCAGCTACACCATCGACACCGTGCTGCTGACGGCCGCGCTGATGCTGCTGACGATCCTGTCGGGCGCGATGTTCGCCAACCACTGGCTGTCGGTGAAGCTGTGTTTCGTCGCGGCGTACATCGCGCTGGGCATCGCGATGATGCGCAGCCGCCGCGGCCGCGCCGCGCGCGCGGGCTTCTACGCCGCCGCACTGCTCGCCTACGGCACGGCCTTCGGCATCGCCCGCATGCACCATCCGGCCGGCTGGCTGCTGCCGTTCCTGGGCTGACTGCGCATGGCGACGACCAAAGCGCGCGTGCCCGCCTGCGCTGAACAACACGAGGGCCGCGCCTGGGTCGCCGGCGCCGTCGCGGCCCTGCATCGCGAATCGGCGCGCTCGGCAGATACCCACCTGCTGCACCTGGCGCTGCCGGCATTCCCGGGCATCGATTTCTACTTCAAGGACGAAGCCACGCACCCCAGCGGCAGCCTGAAGCATCGGCTCGCCCGGTCGCTGTTCCTGTATGCGCTGTGCAACGGGCGCCTCGCGGAGGGACAGGCGGCGGTGGACGCCTCCTCGGGCAGCACGGCGATTTCCGAAGCCTGGTTCGCGCGCATGCTCGGGCTGCCGTTCACGGCAGTGATGCCCGATTGCACCGCGCCCGCGAAGATCGACGCCGTGCGCGCGCTGGGTGGCCGCTGCGAACTCACGCCGCCCGGCGTCGACCCGCAGGCACGCGCCCGCGAGATCGCGCTGGGTGGCGCCTGCCACCTCGACCAGTTCGCGCTGGCCGAGCGCGCCACCGACTGGCGCGGCAACAACAACATCGCCGAATCGATCCTCGGGCAGCTGGCCCGCGAACCCCACCCGGTGCCGGCATGGATCGTCTGCGGCGCCGGCACCGGCGGTACCTCCGCAACGATCGGGCGATACCTGCGCTATCGCGGCCTGGACACGCGCCTGTGCGTCGCCGAGCCGACCGGTGCGGCGTTCGCCAATGGCTGGCGCGAGGACGACCACGACGCCGTCGCGACGCGGCCGACCGTGATCGAAGGCATCGGCCGGCGCCGCGTGGAGCCCGGCTTCCTGTTCGAGATCGTCGACGCCGTCATCGAAGTCGAAGACGCCGAATCCATCGCCGCGGCCTGGCTGCTCGAGGAGCTGCTCGGGCGGCGGCGCGGCGGATCGTCGGGCACGCATTTCGCGGCCTGCCTGCGGCTCGCCGCGTCGATGCGCGAATCAGGCCGCAGCGGCGCGATCGTCACCCTGTTGGGCGACCTGGGCGACCGCTACCACGACACGCTCTTCGACGCCGCCTGGCTCGCGGCGCGCGGCCTCGATCCGCGCCCTCAGCTCGCGGCGTTGCGCGCGACCGTCGCCGCGCCCGGATCGTCGAACATCCGCGCGTAGTCCTCGAGCGCCTCGCGCATGCGCGCAACAGGGGCGGCGTCGCCGGGGCGTTCCTTCAATGCGGCAACGCCCGCGCCGAGCCGGCCGATGATGCCGTGCAGCGCCGCGTCGGCCTGCGGATCGAGCTTGCAATTGGCGACGATGCCGCCGATCGAGCGCTCGATGCTGGCCGCGAGGTTGCGGACCTGCATCGCGTCCAGGGGCCCGTGCCCGGCGTGCCCGAGCATGCCGACGGCGCTGCGGATGTCGGCCATGCCGTTGCGCAGCGATGCGTCGGTGGCGTAGCGGTGCGCGGGCGCTTGGGGTTGCGCGCCCACCGCGTGCGCGGCATGCGCGGCGTGCGCGGCGTGCGCATCCTGCCGGGCCAGCGCCGGACCTGCGGCCACCAGGGCCAGCGTGAAGACCAGCACCGGGATCGCGCGAAGGGATCGGGACATGGAACACCTCGTGGAGGACGCCCTCGCGGGCGGATGCCGCCAGCGTAGGGAAAACCATCGGTTCGCCGCTTGATCCAGGTCAGCGCGAGCGGTGTTCGCGGCGCCCAGAATCCACTTCGACGAAACAAAACCACGTTTTGGAGATCCCGATGAAAGCCCCCAACTCCCACACCCTCCTCCTCGCCGCCGCGATCGCGCTCGGCGCCGTCCTCGCGGTGGCCGGCGCGGCCTTCGCCTTCGGGCACCAGGGCACGGCGGCGCAGGCGCCGGCGCAGTCGCCTTATTCGGTTCCGTTCTGAGGCCAACGCCGCGCCAGCGGCGGCGGCGGCGTATGCTGGCCGCATGAGCGCCCCCACCCGCACCGCGCGTCCGTCGACGCGCGGCGAACATCTGGCCAATGCGCTGAGCCACGGCATCGGCCTGCTGCTGGCGGTGTGCGCGCTGCCGGTGCTGGTGATCGACGCCCTGCGCACCGACGGCGGCCTGGCCGTCATCGGCGCGACCGCGTTCGGCGCCAGCGCGATCCTGATGTACTTCACCTCGACGCTGTACCACGCCACGCCGCAGGCGCACCGCAACGGCTGGATGCGGCGCCTGGACCACTGCGCGATCTACGTGCTGATCGCCGGCACCTACACGCCCGTGCTGCTGGGCGTGCTGCGCGACGATGGCGGCTGGACCATGCTCGCGGTGATCTGGTCGCTCGCGCTGGCGGGCGTCGTGTTCAAGCTGGTCGGCGGCGCGCGCTACCGCAAGGTGTCGGTCGTGCTCTACGTCGCGATGGGATGGGCGGCGCTCGCCCTGATCCGGCCGCTCTGGCTGCACATGCAACCGGCCGGGCTCGCCTGGCTGTTCGCCGGCGGCATCGCCTACACGGCCGGCGTCGCGTTCTACCTGCTGCACGACCGGATGCGCTACAGCCACCTGCTCTGGCACCTGTTCGTCCTCGCGGGGACCGGGTGCCACTTCGTGATGGTGCTGGCCTACGCCAACTAGACGGCGCGGAAGACCAGGGTGCCGTTGGTGCCGCCGAAGCCGAAGCTGTTGGACATCACGGTGCGCAGCTTCGCTTCCGTGGCGTGGCGCAGGATCGGGTAGCCCGCGGCGCGCTCGTCGAGCTCGAGGATGTTGTAAGAGCCGGCCATGAAGCCGTCGCGCAGCATCAGCAGCGAATAGATGGCCTCGTGCACGCTGGCCGCGCCGAGCGAGTGGCCCGACAGCGCCTTGGTCGAGGACAGCGGCGGCACGTCGCCCTCGCCGAACGCGGCGCGGATCGCCTCGAGTTCGACCAGGTCGCCCAGCGGCGTCGAGGTGCCGTGGGTGTTGAGGTAATCGATCGGGCCGTCCATGCCCAGGCAGGCCGCGCCCTGCAGCGCCATGCGCATGCAGCGCACCGCGCCCTCGCCCGACGGCGCGACCATGTCGGCCCCGTCGGAGGTCACGCCGTAGCCGATGAGCTCGGCATGGATGCGCGCGCCGCGCGCCTTCGCGTGCTCGTAGTCCTCGAGCACCAGCATGCCGCCGCCAGCCGCGATGACGAAGCCGTCGCGATCCTTGTCGTACGGCCGCGACGCGATGCCCGGGGTGTCGTTGAAATGGGTGGACAGCGCGCCCATCGCATCGAACTGCGCCGTCATCGCCCAGTGTTCCTCCTCGCCGCCGCCGGCGAAGACCACGTCCTGCATGCCGTGGCGGATCATGTCCGCCGCCGCGCCGATACAGTGCGCGGAGGTCGCGCACGCGGCGGAGATCGAATAGCTCACGCCCTGGATGCCGAAGGAGGTCGCCAGCGCGGCCGACACCGTCGAGCACATCGTGCGCGGCACCATGTACGGGCCGACCTTGCGCACGCCCCTGTTGCGCAGCAGGTCGCCGGTTTCCACCTGCCATTGCGACGACGCGCCGCCGGAACCGGCGATCACGCCGGTGCGCGGGTTGCGCACCTGCGCTTCGTCGAGGCCCGCATCGGCGATCGCATCGCGCATCGACACGTACGCATAGGCCGCGGCATCGCCCATGAAGCGCTTGAGCTTGCGGTCGATCGCCGCGTCGAGGTCGATCTCCGGCACGCCGGCGACCTGGCTGCGCAGGCCGAGCTCGGCGTACTGCGGCATGAAGCGGATGCCCGGGCGCGTGCGCTGCAGCGCCTCGCTCACGGTGCCGAGGTCGTTGCCCAGGCACGACACGATGCCCATGCCGGTGACGACGACGCGGCGCTGGCCGTTGCCCGCCATCAGAAGTTCTCCACCGAGCCGAACAGGCCCACGCGCAGGTTGTGCGCGGTATAGATCTCGCGGCCGTCCACGAAGGTCCGGCCGTCGGCGATCACCATCTTCAGCCGGCCGCGGACCACCCGCTTGATGTCGATTTCGTAGGACACGACCTTCGCGCCGGGCAGCACCTGGCCTGTGAACTTCACCTCGTCCACGCCGAGCGCCCGGCCGCGGCCGGGCTCGCCCAGCCAGGGCAGGTAGAAGCCGGCGAGCTGCCACATCGCGTCCACGCCCAGGCAGCCGGGCATCACCGGGTCGCCCTCGAAGTGGCAGGCGAAGAACCAGAGGTCCGGATGGATGTCGAGCTCGGCCCGGATCACGCCACGGCCGTGGCTGCCGCCTTCCTCGGAGATCTCGGTGATGCGGTCGAACATCAGCATCGGCGGCGCCGGCAGGCGCGCGTTGCCGGGGCCGAACATCTCGCCACGGGCGCAGGCCAGCAGCTGGTCGCGGTCGAAGGAGGCAGGTCGAGGCATCTAACCGGTTTCAGGGCCGAGAGGGACCCGGGATTATGCCTGCTGTCGGGGATCGCCGCCCGGCGCCCGCCTTCACATGCGGGTGGACAGCGGCGGAGCCGCCCGCGGCGCGGTCAGCGCGTCCACTCCAGCTGCAGCCAGAACTTGCGGGTGTCCCGCGCCCACGCGTCCGCCCGGTAGTCGGCGATCTTCACGAGCCCGCGCACGCCCTTCGCCACCGGGAAGCCCAGCGAGGCGTCGAGTTCGCGGCCGTAACGGGCCCCGCCGGCGTCCGCGCGGTAGTCGTGCCAGGCCAGCTGCCATTCGAACGTGCCCGCGCGCCACTGGCCGCCCGCGCCGAAATAGCGATCGTCCAGGCCCGCCGGCGGCGTCGCGTTGAACTTGTCGGCCCAGCCGTTGAACGCGTGCAGCGTGCCGAGCGGCGCCTGCAGCGCGTGCGTGCCGTCGCCGCCCAGGTGCTCGGCCCCTGCCCGCAGCAGCACACCGCCGCCGACCATGCACGCCGGTTCGAACAGCCAGTAGTCGTGCGAGAAATCGCGCGGGTTGGCGCCCGCCTCCGCCTGCCGCGCGAATTCGGCGGCGATGCGGCAGCCGCGGCCGTCCGCGACCGCATCGTAGGCAGCGCGGATGCCGCGCGTCACGGTGGACGCCGCGGCCACGTCGCGGTCGCGATGCAGCAGCACGTACGGCGCGAGTTGCCAGGCGCCGTGCTTCCACGCCAGCTCCGCGTAATGGCTGTCGAGGCGGCGTTCGCGCGCCAGCGGATCGCGGGCATCGTCGCCGGCGACGCGGTGCACGCGGTCGAGCCACGCATAACGGAGCGCCAGCGCCGGGCGCAGCTGCCATTCGGCGGCGAGCGCATCGAAGGTCTGCTCGTTCTGCCGCCAGCCGCTGTTGCCGAGCCAGCGCTGGTTGGCGAACAGCAGGCGTTGGCGGCCGGCGGTGATCGAGACCGGGCCTGCGCGCCCGCGCAGCCAGGTCTGGTCGAGTTCCGCCCCCCGCGGATCGATCACCGACGGCCATTGGACTTTGGGCTTGCCCGTGCCGTCCTCGTAGTGGCCGGCGCCGGCGATGGCCTCGCCTTCCACCAGCGCCTCCCAATGCGTCCCGTAGCGCCCGTGCAGGCCGGCGCGCAGGCGCAGCGTGGTCGCATCGGCATCGCGCGCGAACGCCGCATCGTCGACATGCTCGTAGCGGGCGCGCAGGTTCCATTGCGCCTGCCAGTCGAAGCCCTGCGCAGCGGCGGCGGGCAGCAGGGGCGTGGCCGCGGCGAGGGCCGCGGCGAGCACGCGGATTCGGGTTGCGGAACGCATCCGTGGGGCTCCGGCGAGGGGAATGTCGCCAGACTCGGGTTGCAACGGGCCTGTCGCATTGACCCACGTCAAGCAGTGTGGGACACAGGTACCCGGCGGCGGCCCCGTTTGATCCAGGTCAGGCCGCGGGTAGCACGACTGGGGCATGCTGCGCACATCGAGGCACCACGCCTCGAACCACCACTGGAATCTCCGGAAAGGGAGCCACCACCGTGAAAGCCGCTGCACAAAGACCGTTCCGTCCCGTGCTCGCGGGCCTGGCGCTCGCCGCAGGCCTCGCCCTGCTCGCCGTCGCCGGTTGCCGCAAGGACGCCGATATCCCGCTGCCCGCCACCAAGGCCGGCAACGACACCGGCGGATCGCTCAAGGGCGATTTCGGGCCGCCGCAGGGCAAGCCGATCGATGCGGTGCTCACCTCGCCGCCGAACGTGCCGCCGCCGCTCAACCGCAACTATCCGGCGAAGGTCATCGTCGAGCTCGACGTCGTCGAGAAGGAAATGCCGATCGCCGACGGCGTGACGTACACCTTCTGGACCTTCGGCGGCACGGTGCCCGGCAGCTTCATCCGCGTGCGCCAGGGCGACACGGTGCAGTTCCACCTGCGCAACATGCCCGACAGCAAGATGCCCCACAACATCGACCTGCACGGCGTCACCGGCCCCGGTGGCGGCGCGGCGTCGAGCTTCACCGCGCCGGGCCACGTGAGCCGCTTCACCTTCAAGGCGCTCAATGCCGGCCTGTTCGTCTACCACTGCGCGACCGCGCCGGTGGGCATGCACATCGCCAACGGCATGTACGGCCTGATCCTGGTCGAACCGCCGGAAGGCCTGCCGCCGGTGGACCGCGAGTACTACGTGATGCAGGGCGACTTCTACACGTCCGGCCGCTATCGCGAGAAGGGCCACCAGGACTTCGACATGCAGAAGGGCATCGACGAGAACCCGACGTATGTCCTGTTCAACGGGCGCGAAGGCGCGCTCACCGGCGACAACGCGCTCAAGGCCAACACCGGCGAGAGCGTGCGCCTGTTCGTCGGCAACGGCGGCCCGAACCTGGTGTCGAGCTTCCACGTGATCGGCGAGATCTTCGACAAGGTCTGGTTCGAGGGCGGCACGCGCTTCCAGGAGAACGTGCAGACCACGCTGATCCCCTCGGGCGGTGCGGCGATCATGGACTTCCACGTCGAGGTGCCCGGCAGCTACGTGCTCGTCGACCACTCGATCTTCCGCGCGTTCAACAAGGGCGCGCTGGCGATCCTGAAGGTGGACGGCAAGGATCGCCCCGACATCTACTCCGGCAAGGAAGTCGACGCGATGTACATCGGCGACCAGGCCCACGCCAACCTCGCCCCCGTGGCCGCGGCGGCGAAGGCGGCGGCGAGCGGCGAGCTCACCGTCGAGGACCAGGTCAAGGCGGGCCAGGCGCTGTTCGCAGGCACGTGCTCCACCTGCCACCAGGCCAACGGCGAAGGCATGCCGGGCGTGTTCCCGCCGCTGGCGAAGTCGGATTTCATCAAGGCCGACCCGAAGCGCGTGCCGACGATCATCACCCACGGCCTGTCCGGCCCGGTGACGGTCAACGGCAAGGACTACAACTCGGTCATGCCGCCGATGTCGCAGCTCACCGACGACGAGGTCGCCAACATCGCCACCTACGTGCTCAACAGCTGGGGCAACCCGGGCGGCCGCGTCACCAAGGACGAGGCCGCGGCGATCCGCAAGGGTCCGGGCATCGGCACCGGTGGCGGCGAAGGCCACTGACCACCCCCGTAGCGCCGACCCATGGCCGGCTCTACAAGAAGAAGGCAATGCGCAAGTTCCCCATCATCGCCATGTGGCTGGTCCCCGTCGCCGCGCTCGCGGCGGCGGCCAGCGGATGGGTCTCCCTGCCCGGCGGCAGCTTCCGCACCGCGCTGAAGTACGAAGACGCGCCGGTGACGAAGATCGCGCCGTTCCGGCTGCAGAAGCGCCCGGTCACGAACGCCGAATTCCTCGCGTTCGTGAAATCGCATCCGGACTGGCAGCGCGGCCGCGCGCCGCGCGTGCTCGCCGACGCGCGCTACCTGCAGCACTGGTCCGGCCCGCTCGCGCTCGGCACTGCAGGCCCGCAGCAACCGGTGGTGAATGTCAGCTGGTTCGCCGCGAGCGCGTACTGCGAGGCGCAGGGCGCGCGCCTGCCGACCTGGAACGAATGGGAATACGCCGCCGCGGCCGACGAGACGCGCCGCGACGCGCGCAAGGATCCGGCCTGGCGCGAGCGCATCCTCAACTGGTATTCGCGTCCGTCGAGCGGCCCGCTGCCGCGCGCCGGCCTGCAACCGCCCAACGCCTACGGCGTGCAGGACCTGCACGGGCTGGTCTGGGAATGGACCGACGATTTCTCCTCTCTGCTCGTCGATCCGGAATCGCGCAACCAGGGTGATCCGGACAAGGGCAAGTTCTGCGGCGCGGGCGCCCTCTCGATGGACGACCGCGACAACTACGCGGTGCTGATGCGGGTGGCGATGCTGTCCTCGCTGAAGGCGCGCGACACCACCGCCAACCTCGGGTTCCGATGCGCCAGGAGCGCAGGCCGATGACCACACGATCCAGCCAGTTCGCCCTTGCCCTGGCGCTCGCCGTCGGATGCGCCGTTGCCGCGCCGCTCGCTTCCGCGCCCGCCGCGGCGGCGACGTCGGGTGCGCCCGCGCAATCCGCGCGCGCCCTGCCCTCGGACTCCGTCTACCAGTTGCCGCTCGTGCTCACCGACCAGCACGGCAAGGCACGCGACTGGACGCAGCGCCGCGGCAGGCCGCAACTGGTGGCGATGTTCTATTCCAACTGCCGCTTCATCTGCCCGCTGATCATCGAAAGCGGCAAGGCGGTGCAGCGCCAGCTCTCGCCGGCGCAGCAGGCCAAGCTCGGCGTGCTCTACATCAGCATGGATCCGGCGCGCGACACGCCGGCGCGGCTGGCGCAGGTCGCCAGGGAGCGGCGCATCGACGATGCCCGCTGGACGCTGGCCTCGCCGCGCGCCGCGGACGTGCGCGCGGTGGCGGGCGTGCTCGACATCCGCTACCGCCAGCTCTCCGACGGCGAGTTCAACCACACCAGCGCCCTCATCCTGCTCGACGCCGACGGCCGCATCCTCGCGCGCACCGAGAAGATGGGCAGCGACGTCGATCCCGCCTTCGTCGCCGCCGTCAGGGCCGCGCTCTGAACGCAACAGTTTTTTTGCCACAGATCACACAGATGGACACAGATAAGAACGGATAGGTCATTGATGGATGACGGCGATCTGCCGGGGCCGAATCGAACCATTCCTTCTTTGTCTTATCAGCTTTTATCTGTGTCCATCCGTGTAATCCGTGGCAATGCTTCTGCCTTGCTTCAGGCGATGCGCTCGGCGCCGGCCATGTAGGGGCGCAGGACTTCGGGGACGGCGATCGAGCCGCCGGCCTGCTGGTAGTTCTCCATCACCGCGATCAGCGCGCGGCCGATGGCGACGCCAGAGCCGTTGAGCGTGTGGACGAGCTCGGGCTTGCCGGTGTCGGGGTTGCGCCAGCGCGCCTGCATGCGGCGCGCCTGGAAGTCGCCGCAGTTCGAGCACGACGAGATCTCGCGATAGGTACCCTGCGACGGCAGCCAGACTTCGAGGTCGAAGGTCTTCACCGCCGAGAAGCCCATGTCGCCGGTGCACAGCAGCATCCGCCGGTACGGCAGGCCGAGCTTCTCCAGCACGACTTCGGCGCAGCGGGTCATGCGCTCGTGCTCGTCGCTGCTTTCGGCGGGCTTGGCGATGGACACGAGCTCGACTTTCTCGAACTGGTGCTGGCGGATCATGCCGCGGGTGTCGCGGCCGTGGCTGCCGGCTTCGGCGCGGAAGCACATCGAATGCGCGGTCATGCGCAGCGGCAGCGCCGCCGCGTCCAGGATCTCGTCGCGCACGATGTTGGTGAGCGGCACTTCCGAGGTCGGGATCAGATAGCGTTTCGACGCGTTCTCGCCCTCGCCCACCACCGTCGAGAACAGGTCGTCCTCGAACTTCGGCAGCTGGCCGGTGCCGCGCATCGATTCGGCGTTCACCAGCAGCGGCACGTTGGTCTCGAGATAGCCGTGCTCGCCGGTGTGCAGGTCGAGCATGAACTGGGCGAGCGCGCGATGCAGCCGCGCCAGCCCGCCACGCAGCACGGTGAAGCGCGCGCCGGAGAGCTTGGCCGCGGTTTCACCGTCGAGCCAGCCGTTGCGCTCGCCGAGGGCGACGTGGTCGCGCACTTCGAAATCGAACTCGCGCGGCGTGCCCCAGCGGTGCTGCTCGACGTTGCCCGACTCGTCCGCGCCGACCGGCACCGAAGCGTCGGGCAGGTTCGGGATGCCGAGCGCGATCGCCTCGAGCTGCGCGCGCACGTCCTCCAGCCGCGCTTCCGAGGCCTTGAGTTCGTCGCCGAAGCCGGCGACCTCGGCCAGCAGCGCCGACGCATCCTCGCCTTTCGCCTTGGCCTGCCCGATCGCCTTGCTGCGCGTGTTGCGCAGGTTCTGCAATTCCTGGGTGCGCACCTGGATCGCCTTGCGCTCGGATTCCAGCGCCTCGAGCGCCGGCACGTCGAGCGCGAAGCCACGGCTCGCACGCAGGCGGTCGGCGGTGTCGGCGGCATGGTTGCGGAGCAGGACGGGGTCGAGCATGGCGTCGGGCGGTCGTCGGGCGGGCTTGACGGGGATTATCGCGTGTTTGTGACAGAATCGCCCGCAGACTCCACGCCAGATCCCGCAAGATCCGCCGAATGCCGCCGAAATCCCCGTCCCCCGCGCATCCCTGGCGGCCCTCGCGCCGGGCGTTGCTGGCGATGGCCATCGCGTTCGGCGCGGGGCTGCTGCTGTTCCTGGCGCTGTGGCTGGACAAGCGCGACAGCAACAATTTCTTCCGCACGGTCGAGGCGCCGCGCAGCATCGGCGGCCAGGTGTTCGCGCCGTTGCCCGTGCCCGCGCCCGCGGACGAGGACGGCCACCTCGGCGGCGAAGACGACAGCGTCGGGCCCGTGCCCGCCCCGGCCCAGGCACCGCGCCCGGCCGAGCCGCCACCGGTGCCTGCGAACGTGCCCGCACCCGCGCCGACTGCACCGGTCGCTTCCGCCGACACGCCCGCGCGCCCGCTCAGCACGCCCGCGCCGCGCTATCCGCGCGAAGCGCAACGCCGCCGCATCGAGGGCACGGTGCTGCTGCGGGTGCACGTCAGCGCCGGCGGCGACGCCGCCCAGATCGACCTCGTGCAGGGCAGCGGTTCGCGCGACCTCGACCACGCCGCCGTCGAGGCCGTGCGGCGCTGGCGTTTCGCGCCCGCCACGCATGACGGGCAGCCCGTCGAATCGGCGGTCCAGGTTCCGATCGCCTTCCACCTGCAGTAACTGCCGCCCGGCGAGCGGATCGCCGGCGCGGACCGGCGTGCGCGGTCAGCGGGTGTCGGCGCGCGCCAGGCCGAAGCCGGCATCGCGCGCGAGCGTGTCGAAGCCCGGGAACGAGGTGGCGACGTTGGCCACGTCGCGGATGCGGACGGGCCCGTCGGCGAGTTGCGCGGCAACCGCGAACGCCATGGCGATGCGGTGGTCTCCGTGGCTTTCGATCGCCACGGCGGGATCCGCGCCGCCCGCCGCGCCGACACCGGCCGCGACCCCTGCACGGAAGCGGCCGCCGTGGATCACGGCGCCATCGGGCGCCTCTTCCACCACGATGCCGAGCTGGCGCAAACCCGTCGCCATCGCGGCAATGCGGTCGGACTCCTTGACCCGCAACTCGGCCGCGCCACGGATGGTCGTGGCGCCCTGCGCGCAGGCGGCCGCGACGCAGAACGCGGGGAACTCGTCGATCATGTCGGCCACCCATTCGCGCGGCAACTCGATGCCGCGCAGCGGCGCGTGGCGCACCACGATGTCGGCGACCGGTTCGCCGCCAGCGTCGCCGTCGAGCGCGCGCACTTCGAGATCGGCCCCCATCGCGACGAGCGCGCGCAGCAGTCCGGTCCGGCGCGGATGCACGCCGACGCGGCGCAGCATCACGTCCGAGCCCGGCACCAGGGTGGCGGCGACGATGAAGAACGCCGCCGAGGAGAAATCGGCCGGCACCGCCACATCGGTCGCGCGCAGCCGCCCGCCGCCGCGCAGCGACACCGCGCCGTCGGCGATGGCCACCGCGTAGCCGAAGGCGCGGAGCATGCGTTCGGTGTAGTCGCGGGTCGGATGCGGCTCGCGCACCGTCGTGGTGCCGTCCGCGTAGAGCCCGGCCAGCAGGATCGCCGACTTGACCTGCGCGCTCGCCACCGGCGTCGCGTAGTCGATGCCGCGCAGCGCGGCCCCGCCATGGATGCGCAGCGGCGCGCGGCCCGCGTCGCTGGAGATGCGCGCACCCATCGCCGCCAGCGGATCGATCACGCGACCCATCGGGCGCCGCGACAGCGACGCGTCGCCGACCAGCGCGCTGTCGAAGCGCTGCCCCGCCAGCAGCCCGGCGAGCAGGCGCATCGCGGTGCCGGCGTTGCCGCACTCCAGCGCCGCGTCGGGCGCGCGCAGGCCATCGATGCCCACGCCGTGCACGATGCGCTCGCCCGGCGCGGGCGTCTCGATCCGTACGCCCATGCGCGAGCACGCGGCCGCGGTCGCGCGCGTGTCTTCGCCCTCGAGGAAGCCGGTGATGCGCGAGCTGCCGTCGGCGAGCGACGCGAACATCACCGCGCGATGCGAGACCGACTTGTCGCCGGGCACGTCGAGCGTGCGTTGCAGCGGCGCGCCCGGGCGCGCGATCCAGTCCTCAGGCGCCGGCATCGCCGCCGCCCTCCGGCGCGAGGCCGAGCGAATCGAGCGCCGCCAGGAACCGCCGGTTGCCCACCGCGTCGCCGACGCTGATGCGCAGGCACTGCGGCAAGCCGTAGCCGCCCATCGGCCGCGGCACGACGCCCTGCCGCAGCAGTCCGGCCTCGACCGCCGCGGCGTGCGCGCCGAAGTCGACCAGCAGGAAGTTCGCCTGCGAGGGACCCACGCGCCACCCGCGCTCGCGCAGCGCCGCCGCCAGCCGCTCGCGCTGGCGCGCGTTCTCGGCGCCGGTGGTGCGCAGGTGCTGCTCGTCGGCCAGCGCGGCTTCGGCCGCCGCCAGCGCCACGCCATTGACGTTGAAGCTCTCGCGCACGCGCTCGAGCACGGACGCGACTTCGGCGCTGGCGATCGCATAGCCCACGCGCAAGCCGGCGAGCGCATAGGCCTTGCTGAAAGTGCGGGTCACGACCAGGTTGGGGTGCCGCGGCAGCAGCGACAGCGCGCTCGCGTAATCGGGCGCGTCGGCGATCTCGGCGTACGCCTCGTCCACCACCACGACCACATGCGCCGGGATCGCGTCGAGGAAGCGCGCCAGCGCGCAGGCGCCGACCCAGGTCCCGGTCGGATTGTTCGGGTTGGCGATGAACAGCAGGCGCGTCGCCGGCGTCACCGCC
Source organism: uncultured Gammaproteobacteria bacterium (assembly GCA_966212495.1). Lineage (GTDB taxonomy): Bacteria > Pseudomonadota > Gammaproteobacteria > Xanthomonadales > Xanthomonadaceae > Cognatiluteimonas. Next base: position 5,024 of record CBIHRR010000015.1, on the reverse strand, counting down.
GCGCGCAAGGCCTCGAGGTCGTGCCCCCGCGGCATCGCCGCATCGGCCGGCAGCGCCGGCACCACCACCGCATTCGCGCCGGCCGCGGCGGTGGCGATCGCGAACACCGCGAAGCCGTACTGCGGGAACACCACGTCCACGCCGGGCCCGGCGAACACCTGGCCCAGCTGCATCAGCAGCTCGTGCGAGCCATTGCCGAGCACGATCTGCGCGACGTCGACGCCGTGGCGCGCGGCGAGCGCGCGCTTCAGGTCGCCGCCGTAGGGGTCGGGATACACATGCGCCGTCGCGAGCGCGCGCTCGGCCGCGGCGCGCACGCCCGGCGCGGGGCCGTAGGGGTTTTCGTTCGAGCCGAGTTCGACCAGTCCGCCGGGCCCGGCGGCGCGGCGCAGCGCCACCAGGTCGTGGCCCGGATCGTAGGCGCGCAGGCGCTGGATCGACGGCTGCGCCAGGCGCACCGCCCAGTCGCCGCCAGCGGTCCCGTCGCCGGGATCAGCCATGGCGGCGCGCGAAATCGCCCATGAAATCGACCAGCGCGCGGACGCCCGCTTCCGGCATCGCGTTGTAGATCGACGCGCGCATGCCGCCCAGCGCGCGATGGCCCTTCAGCCCGATCATCCCGGCCGCCTTCGACTCGGCCAGGAACGCCTTGTCGAGCGCGTCGTCGCGCAGGAAGAACGGCACGTTCATGCGCGAGCGCACCGCCGGCGCGACTTCGTTGCGATAGAAGCCGCCGGAACCGTCGATGGCCTCGTACAGCATCGCCGCCTTGCGCGCATTGCGGCGCGCGAATTCGGCGGTGCCGCCTTCGGCCAGCATCCACTTCACGGTCAGGCCGAGCAGGTACCAGTTCCAGGTCGGCGGCGTGTTGAGCATCGATTCCTTGGCCGCGTGCGAGCGCAGGTCGAAAATGTCGGCGCGCGGCTGGCCCTCGCGCTCGAGCAGGTCGCGGCGGATCACCAGGAAGCTGATGCCCACCGGCCCGAGGTTCTTCTGCGCACCACCGTAGATCGCGCCGTAGCGCGACACGTCGACCGGTTCCGAGGCGATCGACGAGCTGAAATCGGCGACCAGCGGCACGCCGGCCGCATCGGAACGGGCGAGGCGCGCGAACACCGGTTCCATGTCGCGGAATTCGACGCCGTGGATGGTTTCGTTCGCGGTGAGGTGCAGGTACGCGGCGCCCGGCGCCATCGCCCAGCCCGAGGGTGGCGGGATGGCGCGGTAACCGCCCGCTTCGCCATCGGCGGCGACGTGCACCGACACGTACGGCTTCGCCTGCTTGATCGCGGTCTTGCCCCAGTGCCCGGTCAGCGCGTAGCACGCGGCCTGCCCCGGCGAGGCCAGGTTCAGCGGCAGCAGCGCCTGCAGCGTGGTCGCGCCGCCGGCGGTGAACAGCACCGCGTAATCGTCGGGCACCGCGAGAAGCGCGCGCAGGTCGGCTTCGACCTCCGCCGCCATCGCGACGAATTCGGCGCCGCGGTGGCTGACTTCCACCACCGACGCGCCGACGCCGCGCCAGTCGAGCATTTCCTCCGCCGCCTGGCGGAGCACGGATTCGGGCAGCGTGGCTGGCCCGGCACTGAAGTTGTAGGCGCGCATGCGGCCATTGTGCACTGCAGCGACCCCGGCGCAACCGAAGGTAGAGCCGAGCTACAGGAGGAGGAGCGCGCTCAGGCCGGCGGCCAGCAGCAAGGCTGCGACCAGCAGCAGCGGCAGCCGCCGGGTCGCGGGCCGCAGCGGCGCCGGCGCCGTTTCGGGCGCGGCGTCGCCGCCGTCCCCGGCGGGCGCGGCCACCGCGGCGGGGAGCGGCGCTTCGACCAGGAAGCGCTGCCCGGTGGCGAACGCGATCTGGTCGCCTGCCCGCAGCACCGCCTCGCGGCAGGCCACGCCGTTGACCGCGACCGCGGCCTCGCCGCCCGCCGCGCGCAGCACGACCTGCCCGCCCTCCCAGGCGATCCGGGCCACGCGCGAGGCGCCCTGTTCGCCGCCGCCGTCCCGGCAATGACCGTCGAGGCAGATGTCCGCATCGGCACCGCTGCCGACGGTTCGCGGCTGGCCGAGGGTGAAGCTGCGGCCGTGGTGCCGGCCGCCCACGCCCCGCAGCACCAGCCGCGGGTCCGCCGCTTCGGCCGGCGCGATGGCGGGACTGCCCGGGGTCGAACCGGTTCCAGCGCCCAGGGGCCCGGCCACCGGCGCGGTCAGCACGATTTCGCTGCCATCCACGTGCACGCTGTCGCCGGCGCGCAGCAGCGCGCAGCGCCGCACCGGGCGGCCGTTGACGTGCACGCCGCGCACGCCTTCGACCACCGACAGCCAGGTCCCGCAGCGATCCACGCGGATCCACACGCGCGCGTCGCCCGCGCCCTCGACCCGGCGCAGTCCGCCCTCCGGGGCCCGGCCGATGGCATGCAGCCCGGCGTCCAGCGTCAACGCGTCGATCGGTGTGCCCGGGGCACGCAGGGTGATTTCCATCGGTCGGAAATCTAGCATGCAGGCGCGCTTCCGCTCCGTACAATGCCCGCCATGGCCAGCATCGACATCACCCATCGCCACTCCCTGCCGCCCGAGGCCGCGCGTCGCGCCGTCGAGGAGGCGGTGAAAAAACTCGGGCAGAAACTCGGCGTGGACTACCGCTGGGACGGCGACACCCTGCACTTCCAGCGCCAGGGCGTGGACGGCCGCATCGCGATGGCACCGGGCCAGGTGCACGTGTCGGCGAAGCTCGGGCTGCTGTTCTCCGCGCTCAAGGGCACCGTGGAATCGGAACTGCTGCGCGTGCTGCGGGAGCGGCTGCCTTGATGATGGCCCTGCTGCTGGCGGCCGGCGCCTGCCTTTCGGCGGGCCTGGTCGCGACCTGGTTCCTGTACGGCAAGCGCCTGCCGAGCGAGCGGCGCATCGCCGGGCGCGCATTGCTCGCCACGATGGACAACAGCGAGTTCATGCAGCTGGTGCTTGCCGTGCTCAACGGCCGCGGCTACGAGCGCACGTTCGGCGGCGGCGGGACCGAGGGCGAATACCTCGTCGAGCGCCACGGCCGCGGCTGGCTGCTGTCGAGCAAGTACAGCCACGCCTACACCCCCGACTCCACCGCGATCGCCGAGTTTTCGAACTACCTGCGGCATCGCGGCGTCCCGGGCGGCGTGCTCGCGATCACCGGCCGGTTCCCGCGCGCGGCCTTCGGCGTGGCACGCGCGCACCGCATCGAGCTGCTCGACAGCGACAACATGTGGGAGGAACTGCAGCCGCTGCTGGACGACAGGCAACACGCCGCCATCGACCGGCCCGCGCGGGCGCGGCTGAAGTGGCAGTTCGCGCTGGCGTGGCTGGCCGCGTTCGCGATCGGCGCCGCCGTGTTCCTCGGCGGCCGGCAGGCCGAGGTCCACGGCGACGCGATGGCCGCGGCGATCGCGGCGCACGTGCCGCGGGCGCAGGTCGCAGGGGGTGCCGCCGCCGAAGCGGGCGCCCCGAGCGCAGCCGCATCCGCGTCCGCTCCGGCGGGTACGCCTTCGCCGGCCGCTGCGTCCGCCGCGGCTGCGTCCTCACCCCAGGCAGCAGCGGGCACCGGCATCGCCCCGGGCAGCAGCACCCCGGCCCAGGTCGCCGAGCGACGCCGCGCCCTCGCCGACGCCATCGGCCGCATGCCGCATGTGCGCAGCGCCTCCTGGCCGGCGCCGTCGACCCTCCAGGTCCTCGTGGACAACGCCTCGTTCGATCCGCGCCAGCGCCTCTGCCCGCTGCTCGAGGCCGACCCGGACCTGCGCGCCTCGCGGCTGCAGGTGCAGTACCCCAGCAGCAGCGAGCGGCAGGTGCGGTTCCTGCAGTGCCAGCCGTACTAGGCCGCCAGGCGTCGGCGTCGGCGCCGCGCCGGCCGCCTCTACTTGAGACCGAACCGCGCAGCCCGTAAACTACGCGGCCCAGCGATTCCGGGCGGTTAGCTCAGCGGTAGAGCATTGCCTTCACACGGCAAGGGTCGCAGGTTCGAACCCTGCACCGCCCACCAGATACGACAAGGCCACCTTCGCGGTGGCCTTTTTCGTTGCGTTCCGCCGGTGGAGCGGCCGGTCAGTCCGAACCGGTGCGTGCCCGCGGCGCGGCCGCCGCGACGTCGTCGTTGCTCGCCTCGGGGACCAGCAGCACCGCCGCCCCGCGCAGGTCGCCCAGCAGCGCCGCCCGCAACCGCGCGAACAGCCGGACCGCGCGCTCGCGCCGCACCGACAGCGCGTACCAGCCCACGCACATCGCCAGGAACGCCGCGAGGATCAGCACGTTCGGCACGTCCAGCCGCATCGCCTGCCCCGCTACCAGCCCGACGACGAGGCTGAAGCCGCCCAGCACCGCGCAGATGCCCATCGCGCCGAAGCCGGCCTCGCTGAGGTAATGGTGGACATGGTCGCGACCCGCGGAGAACGGCGACCGTCCCTCGCGCAAGCGGCGCGCGATCAGCACCAGGCAGTCCGCCACCGGCACCGGCAGCAGCCACAACGCAAGGACCGGGCTGACCGGATGGCCGGGGTTCTGGGTCAGGCGGAAGCAGCACCAGGCGATCGCGAGGCCGAGCAGCGCGCTGCCCGAGTTGCCCATGAACACCGCGGCGCGCGCCCGGCCCGGGACCCGGAAATTCCAGGCGAGGAAACCGGTCACGGCGCCGCCGATCACCAGCACCCGGCCGGCCAGTTGCGCGTTGCCCGCGTACAGCGCCGCGCAGCAGAACATCGCGAGCGCGCACAGCACGAGCGTACCGGCGAGGCCGTCGACGCCGTCGATCAGGTTGATCGCGTTGATCACGCCGACCGTCGCGAAGATCGTCAGGGGCAGCGACAGCGGACCGAGCGTGTGCCCGGGCATGCCCAGCGCATCGCCGATCTGTTCGACGCGCACGCCGCCCACGTAATACAGGATGAGGGCCGCGGCGACCTGCGCGAGGATGCGCCACCACCAGCGGATGTCATGGAGGTCGTCGAGCAGGCCGACGGCGAGCAGGAGGGTCATGCCCAGGTAGAGCGACTGGCGGGCGGGGGACA
>CBIHRR010000014.1:0-24905 GCA_966212495.1 uncultured Gammaproteobacteria bacterium | reverse complement strand
GAGCAGCGCTTCATCGGCATCGGCCGGCAGGCCGCGCAGCGCGGCGTTGATCGCGTCCAGCGCGGAATCGGGCGCGAGGAAGAAGTCTCCGCTGAGCTGCACGCGCGCGAGCACGCCGTCCGCGACTTCGAGGTCCACCACCACCAGCTTGCCCCCCGGCACCTTGTATTCCCCGTGCATCCCGCGACCCCGCTGCTGCCCGCGGCCAGTCTACGGCTTATGATCCGCGCATGGCGAAGCTGCTGCTCAAGATGCGACTGGTGCCGGACGACGAGGCCGCCGACGTGCGGGCGATGCTGGATGCGGCCCGGATCCCCTGGTACGAGACCGAGCCCAGCCGCTGGGGTGTTTCGCACGGAGGCATCTGGGTGCGCGACGACGATGATGCGCCGCGCGCGAAGGCGCTGATGGCCGAATACCAGCAAGGCCGCAGCGAGCGCGCCCGCGCCGAGCGCGCGGCGGCGCTGCGCGACGGCACCGCGGAAACCTTCGGCGACGTGGTGCGCCGCGAGCCGCTGCGCGTGCTGCTGTCGATCCTCGGCATCCTCGCCGCGCTCGCGGCGCTGGCGCTGGTGCCGTTCCTGCTGCACCGGCCGTAGCGGCGGCGATGCATCCGTTCGTCTACGCGCTCGACCTGCTCGGCACGTTCGTGTTCGCGATCAGCGGCGCCACGCTCGGCGTGCGCAAGCGGCTGGACCTGTTCGGCGTGCTGGTGCTGTCGTTCGCGGCCGCGGTGTCCGGCGGCATCGCCCGCGACGTGCTGATCGGCGCCACGCCGCCCGCAGCGCTCGCGGGCTGGGACTACATCGCGGTGAGCTGCGCCGCCGGACTGGCGACGTTCTTCCGCAGCGGCGATGTCGAGCGGCTGCGCAACCCGGTGCAACTGTTCGACGCGGTGGGGCTGGGCCTGTTCGCGGTGACGGGCGCGACCAAGGCGCTGGCCGCGGGGCTCCCTCCGGTGCCGGCGATGCTTCTTGGCATGCTGACCGGCATCGGCGGCGGTATCGCCCGCGACATCCTCGCCGCGCGCATTCCGGTGGTGCTGCAGGCCGACCTGTACGCGGTGGCCGCGCTCGCGGGCGCGGCCGTGGTGGTGGCCGGCGAGCGCCTGGGCCTGCCGCAGGCGCCGGTCCTCGCGACCGGCGCCGTGCTGGTGTTCGTGCTGCGCTTCCTCGCCATCCGGCGCGGCTGGCGGCTGCCGGTCGCGCCGGGCGGCGATGCCGGCTAGCGGAGCAGCTGCAGGCCGAGGATCGTGGCGATTACGGCTTCGGCGATGACGATGTCGTTGTTGCGGTAGCGGCCGTACTGCATGCGGCCGAAATATCCGTCGTCGTAGCCGCGCTGGAAGCCCTGGCGGAAGTAGTACGCATAGTCGGCGCGGCCCACGTAGCGGCCGCCGTAGCCGAAACCGCCGTCGCGCCAGGCCACGGAGTCGCGGTAATCGGGCGCCCAGCCGTCGTTGCGGTCGGCACGGCCGGCGCGCACGCCTTCGCGATAGCCCCAGTCCACCGCCTGGCGCAGGACGTCGGCGCCGTAGTTGCTGGTGGTGTACCAGGTGCCGCCGTAGAAGTAGCGGTAATGCGCGGGACGAACGTAGTAACGCGGCGCGACGCGGAAGTGGAAGTCGCGCATCCGGCGGCTGTAGTCCTGCTGGTACCGGGCGTAGGCGATGCGCTGGCGCGCGTCGTTGCGCGCATCGCGACGCCAGTCGCTGCGGTCGTCATGGCGATCGCGGCGCGCGTCGCGCTGGTCCTCGCGGCGGTCCTGGCGCCAGTCCTGGCGGTCGTCGCGGCGATCCTGGCGGGCATCGCGCTGGTCGTCGCGGCGTTCCTGCTGCGGGGTGCGTCGGTCCGCGCGCTGGTCCTGCTGCCAATCGCGTCGGTCCGCGCGCTGGTCCGGCTGCCCGTCGCGTCGATCCGCGCCCTGGACCTGCCGCCAGTCGCGGCGGTCGGCGCCGACTTGCTGCACGGGCTCGCGGCGCTCCTCGCCGCGCTGCCGGAACCGGGCCTGCGGGGCCTGCTGCGCTGGCTGCGCTTGCGGGGCCTGCTGCGCTGGCTGCGCTTGCGGGGCCTGCTGCCGGCCATCGGTGCGCGCCTCCTGGCGGTGTTCCCTGCGCGCGTGCCGCGTGCTGTCCTGGTCGCCGTCCTGCGGCGGCCGGGTGGCGGCATTCGCGATGCCGGCGGCGAACAGCGCGGCGAGGGTGCTGGCGGCGAGGATGCGTTGGGTGGCGTGGCGGTTCATGGCGGCTCCGGAGCATGCGCGGAACGGTCTCGTTCGCGTCGTGTCCACTACACGTGAAATCCGCTTAACGCGATCTGAGCCGGAAGGAGACGAAACGCACTTGCGCGACTTCGGGCGGGCGTCGTAAGACTGACGTTCATTTCCGGATGGGGAAGCATTCATGGAACGGACCGGCGGCAGGGGACGGAAGAACGCGATGGCGGCGCGGTCCGTGGCGACGTCACCGTCGCTATCGGCGCTGCCCGGCAGGATGTGGCTCGCTGCCTTGCTTGCCTGGGCGGTGCTTGCGGGAACTTCGGGCGCGGCCCGGGGCCAGGCGCAGTCGGCCCATGGCGCCGACGCGCAGCCGGCCCTCACCGCGACCACCGCGCAGTCCGGCCTCGCGCGTGCGCCGGAGCAGGAGGCGGTGGTGTTCGAGCACGCCGACCTGCGCTTCAAGGTGGATCCGGCGCAGCGCCGCATCGACGGCGACGCCACGCTGACCTTCCGCGCGACGAGGGCCCTGCAGCGCCTCGTGGTCGACCTCGACCGCAATTACGCGGTGACCTCGGTCAGCGTGGACGGCAAGGCGATCGCCGCGGGCACCTGGTCCAATACGGAGGGGCGCATGACCGTCCCCCTGCCGCAACCGCTGGCAATTGGCGACCGGGCCGCGCTGCGCATCGTCTACGGCGGCAAGCCGCACGTCGCGAAGAATGCGCCCTGGGACGGCGGCTTCGTCTGGGCGACCGCGCCCACCGGCGAGCCCTGGGTGGCCAGCGCCATCGAAGGCGAGGGCTGCGACCTGCTGTGGCCCTGCATCGACCACGAGGAAGCCGAGCCGCTGGTCGTCGACGAAGCGATCACCGTGCCCGCGCCGCTGGTCGCGCCCGGCAATGGCGTGTTCAAGGGCATGGAAGAGCGCGACGGCTGGCGCACCTACAAGTGGCGCGCGCGCAGTCCGGACACGTACGCGGTCACCATCAACGTCGGCCCGTTCGAACTGCTCTCGGCCGACTACCAGAGCCGCTTCGGCAACACGATCCCGCTGCGCTTCTGGTACCTCAAGGGGAACGAGGCGAAGGCGAAGGCGCTGTTCGCGCAGTTCCCGCAGCTGCTCGACTTCTTCGAGGGCACGATCGGGCCGTATCCCTGGGCCGACGAGAAGATGGGCGTGGTCGAGACCCCGCACCTGGGCATGGAACACCAGACCATCAACGCCTACGGCAACGGCTACAAGCTGACAGAATACGGCTACGACTGGCTGCTGCAGCACGAGTTCGCGCACGAATGGTTCGGCAACCAGCTGACCAATTCCGACTGGGACCACATGTGGCTGCACGAAGGCTTCGGCAGCTACATGCAGCCGCTGTACCTGCAATACCTGCGCGGCGACCGCGAGTACGATGCGTGGCTGCTGTTCCAGCGCAAGTTCCTGGTCAACAAGGTGCCGATCGTGTCCGGCCGCAGCCTCACCGAGGAAGGCGTCTACAACGGCGAGACCGGCCCCGGCAACGACATCTACTACAAGGGCTCGCTGTTGCTGCACACGCTGCGCAACCTGATCGGCGACAAGTCGTTCTTCGAGGCCACGCGCAAGCTCGTGTACGGGCGCACGGACCCGAAGCCTGGCAACTTCGCGCCGCGCTACGGCACCACGCAGGACTTCGTCGACGCGGTGAACGCCGCGACCGGCAAGGACTACGGCTGGTTCTTCGACGTGTACGTGTACTCGGCGGCGCTGCCCGAACTCGAGGCCACGCGCGACGCGACGGGCGTGGCGCTGCGCTGGAAGGCGCCGGGCGGCAAGCCGTTCCCGATGCCGGTGCAAGTGCGCGTCGGCAGCCCCGGCGTTGACGCGCGCGACATCGACGTGCCGATGACCGACGGCACCGGGCACGTCGACCTGCCGCCGCATGCGCTCTACACCCTCGATCCGCATTCGAAGGTGCTGCGCGCGCTGCCGCACATCGATGCGTTCCAGGCGTGGACGGCCGCGCAGGCGAAGGCCGCGCAGGCGAAGGCGGAGCAGGCCAAGAAGCAATGACCAGCGACCACAACCCGCAGGCGGAGCAGATGGGCGACGAGTCCATGGCCCGCAACCTCGCCCACCAGGCCGAGGCGATCTGGCCGCAGGAACGGCGGCTGTTCGATCGCTATGGCCTTTCGGGTGCGCTGCGGGTGCTGGACCTGGGCTGCGGTACCGGCGAGATCACGCGGCGCATGGCCGCGATGTATCCACAGGCGGAACTGCTCGGCATCGACATCCTCGACGCGAACCTGGAACGCGCGCGCGCCGGCGGCGACGCGGCGGGACGCATCCGCTATGCGGTGGGGGACGCGTTCGCGCTCGACAGCGCCGACGCGGCCTTCGACCTGGTCGTGTGCCGGCACATGTCGCAGGCCGTGCCGGACTTTCCCCGCGTCCTCGCCGAGATCGCGCGCGTCCTGCGGCCCGGCGGCTGGCTGCACCTGCTGTCGGAGGACTACGGGATGCTGCATTTCCCGGCCACCGACCCGGCCTTCGATCCCGACCGGTTCTGGAACGCCAATGCGATCGCGTTCCTGCGCGGCATCGGCTGCGACGGGCGCGTGGGGCGGCACACGCCGGCGCTGCTCGAAGCCGGCGGCTTCGAGGACATCGCGATGGACTACGTGGTCGTGGACACGCTGCGCGTGCCCCGCGCCACGTTCGCCGCGATCATCGCCGCGTGGCGCGACGGTTACGTCGATGCGCTGGCGGCCGGCAGCGGCCGCGATCCATCGGCGGTGCGCGCGGACTTCGACCGCATGATCGCGGCCATCGCCACGCCGCCGGCCTACGCCGCGTGGCAGGTGCCGGTGGCGAGCGCGCGGCGCGCGGCGGCCTGACCGGCGATCCGTCCGCTCGCCATCGATGCGGTGAGCAGGTAGCCGCCGGTCGGCGCTTCCCAGTCCAGCATCTCGCCGGCGCAGTAGAGGCCCGGCAATGCGCGGCACATCAGCTGCTCGTCCAGCGCTTCCAGCCGCACCCCGCCGGCGCTGCTGATGGCCTCGGCGATCGGGCGCGGGCGCAGCAGCAGGAGCGGCAGGCGCTTGATCGTCGCGGCCACGCGCGCGGGATCGGCAAGCCCGGGCCTGTCGAGCACTTCATGCAGCAGCGCGATCTTCACCGGGTCCAGGCCCCCCAGGCGCCGCAGCCGTTCGCCGAGGCTGCGGCCGTGGGCAGGGCGGTCGAGGGCGTCGTGCAGCGCGGCAGCATCGCGTTCCGGCGCGAGGTCGAGCTGCAGACAGGCCTGGCCCTCGCGCGCGATCGTCTCGCGCAGGTCGGCGCCGATCGCATAGACCAGGCTGCCTTCGATGCCGGCATCGCTGGCCACGCACTCGCCCTGGCGCTGGTGCGCGCATCCGTCGACGCCGGTCCAGTGCGCGACGACGTGGCGGATCGGCGCACCGGCGTGGCGCGCGCGGAAGAAGTCGCTCCAGGCGACGTCGAAGCCGCAATTCGCCGGTTGCAGCGGTGCGACGTCCACGCCGCTCGCCTGCAGGATCGACTGCCACGCGCCGTCTGACCCGAGCTGCGGCCAGCTGCCGCCGCCGAGCGCGAGTACCGTGGCATCGGCCATCGCGCGCTGCTCTCCCTCGGGCGTCGCGAAACGCAGGGCGCCGGCGTCGTCCCAGCCGAGCCAGCGATGCTGCACGTGGAAGCGCACGCCGCCGTCGCGCAGTCGCCGCACCCAGCTGCGCAGCAGCGGCGCGGCCTTGCGGTCGAGCGGGAACACGCGCCCGGAGCTGCCGACATACGTCTCCACGCCCAGGCCGCGCGCCCAGGCGCGCAGGGCGTCGGCGTCGAACGCGTCGAGCCAAGCAGCGACGTGGCCGCTGCGTTCGCGGAAACGCGCGTCGAAGCCGGGCCGCGCTTCGGAATGGGTGAGGTTGAGGCCGCCCTTGCCGGCGATCAGGAACTTGCGTCCCGCCGAACCCTTGGCCTCGTACAGGTCCACCGCGAGGCCCGCGGCGAGCGCGGTTTCGGCGGCCATCAGCCCCGCGGGACCGCCGCCGACGACCGCGACGCGGGCGGCGTGGCCGCTGCGTGCCGGGGTGGCCGTGCCCTGGCCGGCAGGATGGGAGAGATCGCTTGGCATGGTGCAAATGATGCCTGTTTCGGTATGGTGCCCGCTGGTCCAGCCGGAGCAAGACGATGCGATTCGAGCGAATGCAGGCCCTCGCGGCCGCGATGGCGCTGGTGCTGGGCACCGGCCTGGCGGTCGCGGCGCCGCCGCAGTCGGTCCCGCAACCGGAACCGGTCCGGCAGCTCGAAGCGCCCCTGCCCGCGGGCCTGCAGGACTTCGATGCCTTCGTCGCCGACACGCTGGAGACCTTCGACGTGCCCGGCATTTCCGTCGCCATCGTCAAGGACGGCCAGGTCGTGCTCGAGCGCGGCTACGGCGTGCGCGACCGCGAGGCCAACGCGCCCGCCGACGCGCACACGCTGTACGCCATCGCCTCCAACACCAAGGCCTTCACCGCGGCCTCGCTGCAGATGCTCGCCGACGACGGCAAGCTGCAGATGACCGACCGGGTGATCGACCACCTGCCGTGGTTCCGCATGTCGGACCCGTACATCACCCACGACATGCGCATCCGCGACCTGCTCGCTCACCGCAGCGGCCTGAGCCTGGGCGCCGGCGACCTGCTGTACTGGCCGACCACCGACTACAGCAACGCCGAAGTCGCCAGGCGTTTGAAGGACGTGCCGATCACCGGCCAGTTCCGCGCGCAGTACGCGTACGACAACATCCTGTTCGGCGTGGCGCAGCTGGTGGTCGAGGCGGCGTCGGGCATGCCGTACGACCGGTTCCTGCAGCAGCGCATCTTCGATCCGCTGGGCATGACCGAGACCCGCTACAACAGCGACCACCTGCAGGGCGTCGACGACGTCGCGATGGGCTACGCCAAGGCCGACTTCAAGGACCTGGTGCCGGCGCCGCGCATGACCTGGTCGAACGTCGGCGGCGCGGGCGGCATCTATTCCAGCGTGCACGACCTGTCGAAATGGGTGCGCGCGCAGCTCGCGGGCGGCGTGTACGCGGGCACCGGCGACGACGCCAAGCGCCTGTTCGCCGAGAAGCGCCAGCGCGAGATGTGGACGATGCTCACCCCGATCCCGGTGGGCAAGCCGTCCGTGCCCGAGCTCGCGCCGGTCACGCCCAACTTCATGGGCTACGGCGAAGGCTGGTTCCTCGGCGACTTCCGCGGCACCCGCATGGTCTGGCACACCGGCGGCTGGCCGGGCATGGTCTCGCGCATCACGATGCTGCCGGACAAAGGCATCGGCGTGGTCGTGCTGACCAACGCCGAATCGAGCGGCGCGTTCACCGCCGTGACCCTGCGCGCGCTCGACGCGATGCTCGGCGTCGCGCCGACCGACTGGAACGACGTGTACGCGAAGGTGCGCGCGAAGCAGGAAAGCAGGGCAGACGAGAGCTGGCAGAAGCACGTCGCCGCGCGCGACGCCAAGTCGAAGCCCTCGCTGCCGCTGGCCGAGTACGCCGGCACCTATCGCGACCCGTGGTACGGCGACGTGGTGCTGTGGCAGGAAAAGGGCCGGATGCGGATCCGCTTCACGCACACCGCCGACCTCGTCGGCACCGTCGAGCCGTGGGCGCACGACACCTTCCTGGTGCGCTGGGACCAGCGCTGGCTCAACGCCGATGCGTTCCTGACGTTCTCGCTCGACGAGGACGGCAGGATCCGCGAGGCGCGCATCGTCCCGGCATCGGAGCTGACCGACTTCAGCTTCGACTTCCAGGACCTGCGCCTCAGCCCCGTCGCCACGAGCGAAAGCAAATAAGGGCAAAAGCCTTCAGAGGGCGATGGCCGCGGCGTGGGCCGATGCCCAAGCCCACTGGAAGTTGTAGCCGCCGAGCCAGCCGGTGACGTCGACCACTTCGCCGATGAAGTGGAGACCCGGCACCAGCTTCGACTGCAGCGTCGCCGAAGAAAGCCCGTCGGTGTCGACGCCGCCCAGGGTGACTTCGGCGGTGCGGTAGCCCTCGGTGCCGCTTGCGACCAGCGGCCAGTCCCGGAGCAGCGCGGCGACGTCGCGCAGCTGCGCCGGCGTGAACTGCCGCAACGGACGCGAAGGCTGGAACGGCTGCAACCAGTGCTCGCACAGCCGCTGTGCGAAGCGCTTCGGCAGCAGGTCGGCGAGCACGGTGCGCAGCTCCGACGCCGGCCGCTCGCGCTGCAGCGCCTGCAGCGCCTCGAGCGCGTCCGCGCCCGGCAGCAGGTCGAGCCGCAGGTCGTCGCCGGGTTCCCAGTACGAGGACACCTGCAGGATCGCCGGCCCGCTGACGCCGCGGTGGGTGACGAGCATCGCGTTGCTGAAGCTGGCGCCGTTGCAGCGCGCGGTGACCGGCAACGCGACGCCGCTGAGGTCGGCGAGGCGTTCCTGGTGCTTGCCGGTCAGCGTCAGCGGGACGAGGCCGGCGCGCGTGGGCAGCACTGCGTGGCCGAACTGCCGCGCCAGCGCGTAACCGAAGCCGCTCGCGCCCATGCTCGGGATCGAGAGTCCGCCGCAAGCCACCACCAGCTTCTCCGCGCTGGATTCGCCGCGCGCGGTGTGGACGTGGAACGCGCCGGAGTCGCCGTGGGCCACGCGTTCGATGGCGCAGGCGGTCTCGATGCGCACGTTCGCGGCCGCGCATTCGTCCAGCAGCATCTTGACGATCAGCTTCGACGATTCGTCGCAGAACAGCTGGCCGAGCTCCTTCTCGTGGTAGGCGATGCCGTGCCGCTCGACCAGTTCGATGAAGTGCGCCGGCGTGTAGCGCGCCAGCGCCGACTTGCAGAAGTGGGGGTTGGCCGAGAGGTAATTGGCGGGCGACGCGCCGGTGTTGGTGAAGTTGCAGCGGCCGCCGCCGGACATCAGGATCTTCTTGCCGACCTTGTTGGCATGCTCCACCACCAGCACGCGCAGGCCGCGCTGGCCGGCGAGGAACGCGCACATCAGGCCGGCGGCGCCCCCGCCGACGACGATCGCGTCGTGCGTGCACGCACCCGCCGCGCGCGCCACGTCAGGCCCGTTCGGCGGAAGCCATGCGCAGCGTGCGCTGCACGTTGATGCTCGCGCCTTCGCCGTAGATCTCGGCCTGGCCGTCCTGGATCATGCATTGCAGGCGCATGCCGCGATCGGCGAGCGCGGCCAGTTCGGCGATGGTGGCCGCGTCGATGTCGACGACGGTCAGGTTGCCGCAGCGGGCGAGGGCGGGCCGCACCTTCTCCCACCACAGGTCGGCGCTGCGGCCGTGGTAGTTGAGGACCACCACTTCGTCGGCGCGGCCGCAGGCCTTGCGGATGCGCGATTCGTCCGGCTGGCCGACGTCGATCCACAGTTCAATCTCGCCGCTGCGCGACTTGAGCCACAGGTCGGGCTCGTCGTCGCTGGACGCGCCGCGCGCGAACTCGAGCCGTTCGTCGGCGTACAGCGCGAACGCGACCAGGCGCGCCATCAGCCGCTCGTTGGTTTCGGACGGGTGGCGCGCCAGCGTCAGGGCATGGGTGGCGTAGTAGTGCCGGTCCATGTCGCTGACCTGCAGTTCCGCGCGGAACACGGTGGAATTCGCGGCCATCAGCTGCGCGGCTTGTCGTGCTTGCGGAAGGCCGGCTTGCCGCCGGCGGGCTTGAAGCCTCCCGGCTTGCGCGGCGCACCCGCGAAAGACCGGCCGGGGGCCGGCTTGCGCCCCTTCGGCGCGGCGCTGTCGGCCTCCGTGGCGCGCTGCATGCGCAGCGGGCGGCCGGCGACGCGCACCTTCTTCAGGTGTTCGAGCAGCTCGCGCGGCATGCCTTCGGGCAGGTCGACGAGGGTGAAGTCGTCGCGGATGTCGATGCGGCCGATGAACCGGCTCTCCAGGTCCGCCTCGTTGGCGATCGCGCCGACGATGTTGCCCGGCTGCACGCCGTGCGCGTGCCCGACCTCGATGCGGAAGGTCTCCATGCCGACCTCCGGCGCGTCGCGATGCTGGCGCGGCGGGCGCGGGCCTTCGTCGTCGAAGCGGGCTTCGCCTGCATTGCCCCGCGGCGGGCGGGGCGGGGCGGGGCGGGCCTCGCGATCCGGCCCGGCCTGGTCGCGGCCGGCGTACTCGCGTCCGCGGCGTGGCGGGTCCGGCGGCGCCTCGAGCAGCAGTGGCGTGCGCCCCTGCACCATTTGCGCCAGCGCCGCGGCGATGTCGGCCATCGGCACTTCGTGCTCGCGCTCGTAGCGTTCCACCAGGTCGCGATACACCGCGCGGTCGCCGCTCTGCAGCGCGTCGCCGATCTTGCCGAGGAACTTGGCGACGCGGCGCTCGTTGACCGCCTCCACGCTCGGCAGCTGCATCGGCTCGATCTTCTGCCGCGTCGCGCGCTCGATCGCGCCGAGCATGCCGCGCTCGCGCGGGGCCACGAACAGGATCGCCTCGCCGCTGCGTCCCGCGCGCCCGGTGCGACCGATGCGGTGCACGTAGCTCTCGGTGTCGTAGGGGATGTCGTAGTTCAACACGTGGCTGATGCGGTCGACGTCGAGCCCGCGCGCGGCCACGTCGGTGGCCACCAGGATGTCGATGCGGCCGTCCTTGAGCGACTGCACCATCTTCTCGCGCTGCTTCTGCTCCACGTCGCCGTGGATCGCGGCGGCGGACAGCCCGCGCGCGGCGAGCTTCTCGGCCAGTTCCTGCGTGCCGAGCTTGGTGCGCGAGAACACCAGCATGCCGTCGTAGGGTTCGGCCTCGAGGATGCGGGTCAGCGCATCGAGCTTGTTGACGCCGCTCACCATCCAGTAGCGCTGGCGGATGTTGGCCGCGGTCGTCGTCTGCGCCTTGATCGCGACTTCCACCGGATCGCGCAGGTAGGTCTGCGCGATGCGCTTGATCTGCGGCGGCATCGTCGCGGAGAACAGCGCGACCTGGCGCTGCTCCGGCACCTTCTTCAGCACCGTCTCGACGTCGTCGATGAAGCCCATGCGCAGCATCTCGTCGGCTTCGTCCAGGACCAGGCAGCGCAGCTGCGACAGGTCGAGCGAGCCGCGCTCGAGGTGGTCGATCACGCGCCCCGGCGTGCCGACCACGACCTGGACGCCGCGCTTGAGCGCCTCCAGCTGCGGGTAATAGCTCTGGCCGCCGTAGATCGGCAGGACGCGGAAACCGGGCAGGTGGGCGGCGTACTTCTGGAACGCCTCGGCGACCTGGATCGCCAGTTCGCGCGTGGGGGCGAGCACCAGGACTTGCGGCGCCTTCTGCGCCGGGTCCAGCCGGGCCATCGCCGGCAGCGCGAACGCGGCGGTCTTGCCGGTGCCGGTCTGGGCCTGGCCGAGCACGTCGCGGCCGGCCAGCAACGGCGGGATGGTCGCGGCCTGGATCGGCGAGGGCGATTCGTAGCCCACGGCCGCCAGGGCGCGCAGCAGCGGCTCGGGCAGGCCGAGTGCGGCGAAGGAGGCGGTCGGCATCGGGGTTTCGTCGGTCATGGCGGGTCTCGCTGCCGGAGGGAACCCGACGCATCCGTCCATTTTACGCCGGGGCGGCCGCCGCGGCCTTTACAGTTTCCGCACCCGGAAATTCCGCCCCTTGATGCGGCCGGCCTGGAGCCGCGAAAGCGCGCGGTCGAGTTGGCCGCGCGCGATGGCGACGTAGCTGCGGGTCGCGAACACGTCGATCTTGCCGATCGCGTCCGCGGCCAGCCCGGCCTCGCCGGTCAGCGCGCCGACGATGTCGCCGGGGCGCAGCTTGTCGGTGCGGCCGGCGTCGATGCGCAGCGTCGCCATCGGCGCCGCAGGCGCGCGCGTGCCGCGCAGGTCGGCCAGCGGCGCGCGCGACCAGCGCAGCGGCGCGCCGCCCGGGCGTTCGAGTTCGCGCCGTTCCAGTTCCAGCGCGCGCGGCATCTCGCGAGGCGACACCAGGCTCAGGGCGAGGCCGGCGCGACCGGCGCGGCCGGTGCGCCCGATCCGGTGCACGTACACGTCCGGATCGGTGGGCAGCTCGTAGTTCACGACGGCGCCGAGGTCGTGGATGTCCAGCCCGCGCGCGGCCACGTCGCTGGCCACCAGCACGTTGCAGCTACGGTTGCCGAAGCGCACCAGCACTTCGTCGCGGTCGCGCTGCTCCATGTCGCCGTGCAGCGCGGCCGCGGAAAAGCCCAGGTGCGCGAGCGAGGCGGCGACGTCGTCGGCATCGCGGCGCATGTTGCAGAACACCACCGCCGACTCCGGGTTGTGCTCGACGAGCAGGCCCGCGAGCGCGGCAGGCTTGCGCTCGGGTTCCACCTCGAAGAAGCGCTGGTCGATCGCCGGCGGCGCGGCGTCCGCGCCGACCGAGGCCTCGAGCGGATCGCGCATGGACTTGCGCGCCAGTTCGCGGATCGCCTCCGGGTACGTGGCCGAGAACATCAGCGTCTGCCGCGCCGGCGGCGTCGCCTTGACGATCTCCCGGATCGCTTCCTCGAAACCCATGTCGAGCATCCGGTCGGCTTCGTCCAGGACCAGCACGCGCAGCGCGCGCAGGTCCAGCGCGCGCATGCGCAGCAGTTCCTGGATGCGCCCGGGCGTGCCGACGACGACATGCGGCGCGTGCTGCTCGAGGGACGCCAGCTGCGGACCCAGCGGCATGCCGCCGGTGAGCACCAGCAGCTTCAGGTTGGGGATGCCGGTGGCGAGCCGGCGCACGTGCTTGCCGACCTGGTCGGCGAGTTCGCGCGTGGGGCACAGGACCAGCGCCTGCGGGCGAATGTCGGCCGCGTCGAGCCGCTGCAGCAGGGCCAGGCCGAAGGCGGCGGTCTTGCCGCTGCCGGTGGGTGCCTGCGCGATCACGTCGCGGCCCTCGAGCATCGCCGGCAGGCTGAGCGCCTGGATCGGCGTCAGCTGTTCGTGGCCGAAGGCGTCCAGGCCTTGCGACAGGGCGGGCGCCAATGGCAGGTCGGTGAAACGGACGGGAAGTTCGGAGGAGGGAGGCGGTGCGCTCATGGCGCCATCATCGCATCCCGCCCGCGCGGGCGGCCGGGCCGAGAACCGCGCGCGCGGCCGCCGCGGCCGGCCGGCCAGAAAAAAGCCGGCTATTTGCCGGCTTTCTTTTCCTTCTTGGCGGCGCGCTTTTCCTTCAGCGTCTTTTCCGGTTTCTTCTTTTCCTGCTTTTTCTGGTCCATGCCCTTGCTCATGGCGCAACTCCTCGGCTGTGGATGATCTCGGAGCGGATTATGCCCCTGCCGCCGGGGCATTCAAGGGGGATGCGGGCGTCGCCGCCTACAATGCGCGCATGCCATTGATCACCCTCCAGGACGTCGACTACGGCGTCGGCGGTCCCCTGCTGCTGGAACGCGCCGGTTTTTCGCTCGATGCCGGCGAACGCGTCGCCCTGATCGGGCGCAACGGCGCCGGAAAATCGACGCTGCTCAAGCTGCTGGCCGGCGAACTGAAGCCCGATGACGGCGAAGTCCGGGTCGAGGGCGGCGTGCGCGTCGCTCGGCTCGAACAGGAAGTGCCGGCCAGCCTCGGCGGCAGCGTCGCCGACGTCGTTTCCGACGGGCAGCCGGGACTGGAACCCTGGCGCCTGGCCGCCACGCTCGACCGGCTCGGGCTGCAGGGCGATGCCGCCTTCGCCGACCTGTCCGGCGGCCTCCGGCGCCGGGTGCTGCTGGCGCGCGCGCTCGCGGCGCAGCCCGACGTGTTGCTGCTGGACGAGCCCACCAACCACCTCGACGTGGAATCCATCGAGTGGCTCGAGGATTTCCTGCGCGGCTGGAACGGCGCGCTGGTGTTCGTCACCCACGACCGGCGCTTCCTGCGCGCCCTGGCGACGCGCATCGTCGAGATCGATCGCGGCCAGCTGACCAGCTGGCCCGGCGACTGGGCGAACTACGAGCGCCGCCGCGACGAGCGGCTGAACGCGCAGGCGCAGGAGAACGCGCGCTTCGACAAGCTGCTCGCGCAGGAGGAAACCTGGATCCGGCAGGGCATCAAGGCGCGCCGCACCCGCGACGAAGGCCGCGTGCGCCGCCTGGAGGCGATGCGCAACGAGCGCGGCGCCCGCCGCGAACTGGCCGGCAACGCGCGCATGGAAGTCGCGCAGGGCGCCGCGTCCGGCAAGAAGGTGATCGAGGCGCGCGGCCTCTCGTTCCATTACCCGTCCGCGGACGGCGGCGGCAGCGATCGCGCACTGGTCAGGGACTTCTCGACCACGATCCTGCGCGGCGATCGCGTCGGCCTGGTCGGGCCCAACGGCAGCGGCAAGACCACGCTGCTGCGCCTGCTGCTGGGCGAGCTCGCGCCCGACAAGGGCGAAGTGCGGCTCGGCACCGGGCTGGAGGTCGCGTACTTCGACCAGTACCGCGCGACGCTGCGCGAGGACTGGAATGCGATCGAGAACGTCGCCGGCGGCCGCGAGACGGTCACCATCAACGGCCGCAGCAAGCACATCATCGGCTACCTGCAGGATTTCCTGTTCACCGCCGAGCGCGCCCGCGCGCCGATCACGCGCCTGTCGGGCGGCGAGCGCAACCGGCTGCTGCTGGCGCGGCTGTTCGCGCAGTCCTCCAACCTGCTGGTGATGGACGAACCGACCAACGACCTCGACGTGGAGACGCTCGAACTGCTCGAGGAGCTGCTGGCCGACTATCCGGGCACGCTGCTGCTGGTCAGCCACGACCGCGATTTCCTCGACAGCGTGGTGACCTCGACGCTGGCCTTGGAAGGCGACGGCGTCGTGCGCGAATACGTCGGCGGCTACAGCGACTGGATCCGGCAGCGGCCCGCGGGGCCTTCCGCGGGCGCCGCCCGTGCGCGCGACGCGGAACCGGCGCGCGGCGCGCGCGGCACCGAAGCCGAATCTTCGGCCGGCACGACGGCGGCGTCCGCCGCCCCCGCCGGCAGGCGCAAGCTCGGCTACAAGGACGCGCGCGAACTCGAGCAGCTCCCGGCGCGCATCGAAACGCTCGAAGCGCAGGTCGACGCGCTCACCCACGCCATGCACGAACCCGCCTTCTACCAGCAGGACGGCGCCGCCATCGCCGCGCACGGCATCGAACTCGGTCGCCTCCAGGCCGAACTCGACACGGCCTACGCCCGCTGGCAGGAACTCGAATCGTCCAGCCAGGGCTGATGCACCCGACCACCCTGCCGGTCGGCGAGCGGATCGGGCTCGCGTTCCGCGTCCGGCCGTCGACGCGCTAAGCTCGCGGCTCCATCAGGGCAGCCGGGAGGCCGCATGGGCCATCGCGATCCACGCGTGGATGCCTACATCGCGAAGGCCGCGCCCTTCGCCCGGCCGATCCTGGCGCACGTGCGCGAAATCGTGCACGAGGCCTGCCCCGGGGTCGAGGAGACGATCAAGTGGAGCATGCCGAGCTTCGTGTACGGCGGCGGGATCCTGTGCGGCATGGCGGCCTTCAAGGCGCATGCCTCGTTCGGCTTCTGGAAGCACGCGCTGGTCGTGGGCGAGGGCGGCGCCGGCGAAGGGGCCGAACGCGTCGGGATGGGCAGCTTCGGCAAGCTGACCGCGGTGCGCGACCTGCCGGCGAAGAAGCAGCTGCTCGCCTACGTGAAGAAGGCCGCGGCGCTGAACGCGCAAGGCGCCGGGACGGCGGTGCCATCACGCAAGGCGACGCCGCCGAAGCCCGCACCCGTGCCGACGCCGGAATTCGCCGCCGCGCTGCGCGGGAACAAGGCCGCCGCGGCCGCGTTCAAGGCGTTCCCGCCCAGCCACCAGCGCGAATACGTGGACTGGATCGCGGAAGCCAGGCGCGAGGAAACGCGCGACCGCCGCATCGCCCAGGCGGTCGAATGGATCGCCGAGGGCAAGCAGCGCAACTGGAAGTACATGTAGCCGGGAGCGGGTCGCTCGACGTCCGCTTCATGCCCGATGTGCAGGATTGGCGTGGTTCCACGACGGAGCCCAGCCATGATCCGCAAGCTCGCCTCGGGCGAATACCGCATCTACTCGCGCAAGCCCGACCCGAAGACCCACAAGCGCCGCAACCTCGGCACCTTCCCGACCCGCGAAAAGGCCGAGAAGCACGAGCGCGAGATCCAGTACTTCAAGCACCACTGACCGGCGGCGCGCCTTCCGGCGTCAGGGCATCGCGTCGACGCGCAGCACCGGGTACATCGCGTACTGGTCGTCCCACGAGGCGTGCCGCCGCGCGAAGAACTCCAGGCGCTTGCGCGGGCTGGCGGCGAACGCCTTGTCCTCGCGCAGGCGCTTGTCGAATGCGGCCTTGACGGCCGGATCCGCCAGCATCGCGCGCGCCACCTCCTCGGCGACGTAGCCTTCCATGTATTCCTTCTGCTCGAAGGCGTTGTTGAACAGGCCCCACTGCAGCAGCGAATCCGGCGCGTCGGGTTCGAGCAGGCCCATCACCAGCCGCGACTTGGGCTGCGCGATCGGCACGAACAGGCTGCCGGCGCGCACGTCGTGCGTTTCCGCCTTCCACGCGCCTTCGGCCGACAGGCGCTGGCGGCCCTCGAACGACTGCTTCGCGAACTCGAAGCTGTCGGCGCGCCAGGCCTGCACCGGCGCCGCGGTCAGCGCCGCGTCGAGGCGCCGGTAGGCGATGCCCTGCGCGCGCAGGCGCGGCTCGACCACCGGCGCCCACGCGATGGGCACCAGGTAGCCCGCACCGGGCGCCACCGCGACGTGCGCCGGCACCATCTCGTCGCGCATCGGCACGTGCCAGGTTTGCGGCTTCGTCTCGTCGTATTGCGTCCACGCGCCGCCGGAGACCTCCGACGGCGTGCGGGTGTACGCGTAGCCCTGGAAATCGATCATGCGCACGCGATCGGTCGGCTTCCAGTCCAGGGGCACCGTCGTGCCGGCCAGGTGCGTGGCGCGCGCGTCGGCGGCGTCCGCATCGGCGCGCCACTGCGCGCCGTGGTCGCGCACCTGTTCGAGCAGCGCGAGGATCGCGTCGTGGGTGATGCGCACCCGCGTCGGGTAGTCCTTCCACGAATGCGTCTCGATCAGCATGCCGAAGCGGTTGCGCTGCCAGAAATAACCATCCGAATAGCGCGGCGACTTGAGCCAGCCGGCGAAGCCCGAGGCCGGGTTGTCGCCCTCCACGAATTCCGGATAGAACGGCAGCGCCATCGCGCCCGTCGCGTCCAGGCGCGCGGTCACCGCGGCCTGCAGCGCGCGGCCGTCGCCCGCGAGCACGGCATCGCCCGCGAGCAGCGGCTGCACTTCCACCGACACGCCATGCTGGAACTTCGCGCCGTCGGTCACGTGCAGGTCGACCGCCGCGAGCGGATCCCAGGCGTCGACCAGGGCCAGCATCGCCGCCATTTCCGGCGTGTCGACCTTCATGTAGTCGCGGTTGAGGTTGTAGTCCTGCGCCGTCGCGCGCCAGCCCATTTCCTCGGGGCCGCGCTGGTTCGGGCGGTTCCAGGCGGCGAAGCGCTCGTGACCGTCCACGTTGAACACCGGCACGAACAGCCAGACCTCCTTTTCCAGCGCGCCGCGCGCGGCCTTGCCCTCGAGCACCTCGCGCAGCGCGAGGAAGCCCGCGTCCTTGCCGTCGATCTCGCCGGCGTGGATGCCGCCCTGGACGAGCAGCACGGGCAGGTGCCGCGCCGCCGCGGCATCGGGGGCGAACGCGCCGCTGCGCGTGACCACAAGGACCTTCATCGGCCGGCCTTCGGGCGAGGTCCCGAAGTCCTGGCAGCGCACCGCGTCGGGGTAGGCACGGGCGAAGGCATCGCACAACGCGATGACCTCGGCGTAGCGCCCCGTGCGCAGGAAGCCGGAGCGTTCGGCGACGGTCGCCAGCGCGGCGCCCGAGGGCGCGGCCCGGGCAGGGGCGGGCGGTGCCGGCGCGACGCCGGAGGAGGCGGCGGCGAGGGCGGCCGCGGGCAGGGCCGTCGCCAGGCAGGCGCCCAGCAGGCGGGCGTGCAGGTGGGCGCGGGGCATGGTCGGATCCCGTGAGCGAAGTCGGCTTCGATGATAACGTTGCCGGCGATGGCCATCCTCTATTACTCGCCCGGCGCCGCCAGCTTCCTCGTCCACTGGCTGCTCATCGAACTGCGCCTCCCGCACGAGCTGCGCGCGGTCGACTTCGCGTCGAAGCAGCAGAAATCCGCGGACTACCTCGCGCTCAACCCGAGCGGCGTGGTCCCGACGCTGGTCCTCGACGGCCGGCCGATGGTCGAGGCCGCGGCGATCGCGCTCTACCTCGCCGATGCACATCCGGAAGCGAAGCTCGCGCCCGCCGTCGACGACCCCGCGCGCCGCGACTGCCTGCAATGGATGTTCCACCTCGCGCAGTCCGTGCAGTCGCTGTTCCGCATCTGGTGGTATCCGCACGAAGTCGCCGGCGAGGCCCAGGCCGACCCGGCGCGTGCGCACGTGCAGCCGCGCATCGAGGCCGCGTGGGACCGCATCGACGCCCACCTCGGCGCGAACGGCCCGTACCTGCTCGGCGCCGCGCCGTGCGTCGCCGATTTCTACCTGACGATGCTGATGCGCTGGTCGCGCAACATGCCGCGGCCCGCGACGGCGTGGCCGCATCTCGCGGCGCACGCGGTGCGCATGAAGGCGCGCCCGTCGTTCGCGGCGCTGTACGCGGCCGAGGGCCTGGAGGAGTGGGCTTGAGCGGTCCCGTCACGCTCCTCATCATCGCCGTGACCGTGCTGGTGTCGTGGCTCGCGTTCAACAACGCGCGGCTCGCCGAGCGGTTGATCCTCTGGCCGCCGGCGATCGACCGCAGGCACCAGTACGACCGCCTGGTCACCCACGGCTTCATCCACGCCGATTTCCAGCACCTGCTGTTCAACATGATCACCCTGTTCTTCTTCGGCAGGGCGCTCGAGGGCTGGTTCGTGTCCTACATCGGGGCGACGGGCTTCGCGCTGTTCTACCTGTCGGCGATCGTCGTCGCCATCCTGCCAACCTACCTGCGGCACCGGCACGACAGCCGCTATCGCAGCCTGGGCGCGTCGGGCGGCGTGTCGGCGGTGCTGTTCACCTTCATCCTGCTGCAGCCCTGGGCGACCATCTACGTGTTCGTGGTGCCCGTGCCGGCGATCCTCTACGGCGTGCTCTACGTCGGCTACTCGATCTGGATGGAGCGGCAGGGCCGCGACAACGTCAACCACAGCGCGCATCTCTGGGGCGCGGGCTACGGCATCCTGTTCACCCTGGTCATGGAACCGCGGGCCGGGCTCGCCTTCCTCGGCCAGTTGCTGCAGCCCTCGCTCGGCTGACGGGGCATAATCGGCGGAAGCGCAAGCAGCGCTGATCCCGGAGTCGCCATGAGCGCAATCGATGTCACGCCGGTCCACGATCCGGCGGCGGAACGCTGGACGGTGGACCTGGAAGGCCAGCGTTCGCTGCTGGACTACCACCTCGCCGACGGCGTGGTCACCATCCGCCACACCGAGGTGCCGCAGGCGCTGGGCGGCCGCGGCATCGCCAGCCGGCTCGTCGGCGCGGCGTTCGACTGGGCGCGCGCGCAGGGCTACCTGGTACGCCCCGCGTGCGCGTACGCGGCGGCCTGGGTACAGCGCCATCCGCAGCAGGCGGATATCGTCGTCCCGTAAGCGCATGCGCCTCAACAAGTTCATCAGCGACAGCGGCCACTGTTCGCGGCGCGAAGCCGATCGCCTGATCGCCGAAGGCCGCGTCACCGTCGACGGCGCGCGCGCGCGCGTCGGCGCGGAGCTCCCCGATGGCGGCGAAGTGCGCATCGACGGGCGGCCGCTGTCGGCGCGCCAGGCGGCGCCGGGCAAGCGCCGCCACGTCTACATCGCGCTCAACAAGCCCGTGGGCGTCACCAGCACCACCGAATCCGGGGTGAAGGGCAACATCGTCGATTGCGTCGGCCACGAGCAGCGCATCTTCCCGATCGGCCGCCTCGACAAGGACTCCGAAGGCCTGATCCTGCTCACCAGCAACGGCGACATCGTCAACGCGATCCTGCGCGCCGAGAACAAGCTGGAGAAGGAGTACCTGGTGGCGGTGAACCACCCGGTGACCGACGAGTTCCTGCGCGGCATGGCGCGGGGCGGGGTGCCGGTCCATGGCGAACCGACCCTGCCGTGCCGGACCGGCAAGCTCGGGCGCTTCGGCTTCCGGATCGTGCTCGTGCAGGGCCTGAACCGGCAGATCCGGCTGATGGCCGCCCATTTCGGGCAGCGCGTGAAACAGCTGGTCCGGGTCCGGATCGGCAACGTGAAACTGGGCCACCTCAAGCCCGGCCAGTGGCGCAACCTGACCGCGGCCGAGCTCAAGGGCCTGCTGCCGGACCACGCCGACTGGTGACCGCCCGGCGGGGAGAGGCGGCCGTCGGGAGCCTCCCCGCGGCGGGTCCCCGCGCCCGGCGGGCGGGGTGCGGGGCGGCCCGGGCGGCGGTGGCCGGTCCGGGCTTGGCCGCCCGTTCACACTTCCGGGGCAAAGTAGGTTAAGGTGCGCGCACTGTTCCAAGCGGGATCACGGTACATCGTGGTTTCGATGCGGTAGATCCAAACGATCCGCTACATCGCTACGCGTCTCTACCCCTTGCTCGACAGTCCGGTACGTTTTCCAGATGGGAATGCGGCCGTGTACACCAAAACCTAGTTTCAAGGAGTAGTTACATGTCGGATCGTCAGACCGGTACCGTCAAGTGGTTCAACGACGCCAAGGGCTTCGGCTTCATCACCCCGGAGAGCGGCGCGGACCTGTTCGTGCACTTCCGCTCGATCCAGGGCACCGGCTTCAAGTCGCTGCAGGAAGGCCAGAAGGTTTCCTTCAAGGTCGTCCAGGGCCAGAAGGGCCTGCAGGCCGACGAAGTCCAGGCCGTTTGATCATTCGCTGATCAGGCACGCCGCGCGTTCGCGCGCGGTGGACCAGGAAAAGCCCGGCTTCGGCCGGGCTTTTTCGTTTCCGGGCCGCGCCGGAGCCTGCATTCAGGCATCACGCGGCGGCCGCTACCTTGGCGCGGTCCAAGGAGGAGGCCACGATGTCGCGGAAAAGGATGCCCCGGAGGCCCGGGGCCTGGATGCTGCTCCCCTTGCTCGGGCTGGCGATGCTGGCGGGCTGCGGGCGCGAGGGCGCGACGGATCGCGCAGCGACCGGCGCCGCTGCCGCGCCCGGTGACGCCGCGACGGGCACCGTCGCGCCGGCGGTCGAAGCGCCGGTGGCGCTCGAGGACGTCCTGCAGCGCGACCCGCGCTACCTCGTCGGCATCAGCTACCCGCCGGCGGCGAAGGCCTATCCCGGCCTCGCGAAGCTGCTCAAGGCCTATGCCGAGGCCGCGCGTGCCGAGGTGATGCAGGCGGTCGCGGGCCTGGGCGACGCCAAGCCGACGGCGCCCTACGACCTGGCGCTGGATTTCAGCATGCTCGCCGAGACCCCCGACATCGTCGCGGTCGCCGCGCGCGGCAGCAGCTATACCGGCGGCGCCCACGGCAATCCGCTCGTCGCGCGCTTCGTGTGGTTGCCGAAGCGGAACGAGGCGCTGACCGCGGCGCGCCTGGTGGCCGCGCCCGCCGGCTGGAACACCATCGCCGACTTCGTCCGCGACCAGCTCGTCGCCGGCCTGTCCGCGCGCGTGGATGCCGCCGCGCCCGCGCCGGGCGACCGCGCGGACATGCTCCGCAACGGCAGCCGCATGATCGACGAGGGCACGGCGCCGGAGGCCGCGAACTTCGACCAGTTCGAGCCGGTGCTCGGTCCCGATGGCCGGATCCGGTCGTTGCGCTTCGTGTTCCCGC
The DNA here is from genome assembly GCA_966212495.1 of uncultured Gammaproteobacteria bacterium. GTDB lineage: Bacteria > Pseudomonadota > Gammaproteobacteria > Xanthomonadales > Xanthomonadaceae > Cognatiluteimonas. The sequence goes on along the minus strand of CBIHRR010000014.1, from coordinate 2,998 downwards.
CGTACCAGGTCGGGCCGTATTCGGATGGCGTACAGTCGGTGGAGGTGCCCGCGGCGGTGCTGCTGCCGCTGGTCGCGCAGGACTATCGGGCGCTGTTCGAGGGAGGCTGATGCACCCGTTGCGGGGCCGCGTGGTTGCGCTGTTGGAAGCTGCCGGGCTCCAGCCCGGCGGGGCCGGCGAGTGCGACCCGCAGGTCGTCGACCCGCGTTTCTACGGGCGGGTGCTGCGCGAGGGCTCGCTCGGGCTCGGCGAGTCGTACATGGACGGCTGGTGGACCGTCGGCTCGCTCGACGGGATGCTGTTCCGGCTGATGGCGCATGGCGTCGACGAGCGCGTCCACGGCCTGCACGCGCGCCTCGACGACCTGCGCGCGTTCCTGCTCAACCTGCAGTCCGGGCGCCGCGCGCTGGCCGTCGGCGAGCAGCACTACGACCTGGGCAACGACCTGTTCGAGGCGATGCTGGGCAAGCGCCTGGTCTACAGCTGCGGTTACTGGCGCGAGGCGCGCGACCTCGATCGCGCGCAGGAGGACAAGCTCGACCTCGTCTGCCGCAAGCTCGGCCTGCAACCGGGCATGCGCGTGCTCGACATCGGCTGCGGCTGGGGCGAGGCGCTGAAGTTCGCCGCCGAGCGCTACGGCGTGTCGGGCGTGGGCGTGACCATCTCGCGCGAGCAGGCCGAGTACGCGCGCCGGCTGTGCGCCGGTCTGCCGGTGGACATCCGGCTGCAGGATTACCACGCACTCGACGGCGCCTCGGAGGACAGCCGCTTCGACCGCATCTTTTCGATCGGCATGTTCGAGCACGTCGGCGCGAAGAACTACCGCGCGTACTTCGAGGTCGCGCGTCGCTGCCTGAGGGGCCCGCACGACCTGTTCCTGCTGCATTGCATCGGCAACAACGTCTCGGTCCGGCACACCGATCCGTGGATCGCGCGCTACATCTTCCCCAATTCGATGCTGCCGTCGGCGCGGCAGGTCGCCGAGGCCAGCGAGGGGCTGTTCGTGATGGAGGACTGGCACAACTTCGGCGCCGACTACGACCTCACGCTGCAGGCCTGGCGCGCCAACGTCGAGGCCGCGTGGCCCACGCTCCCGGCGCGCTACGACGAGCGCTTCCGCCGGATGTGGCGCTTCTACCTGGCGGCCTCGATGGCCGCATTCAGGGCCCGCAGGATCCAGCTGTGGCAGGTCGTCTACGCGCCCCACGGCGTTCCGGGCGGCTATGTCGCGCCGCGCTGACGTTCACGCCGATGCAACGCCGGGGTTGCGGTAATGGGCCCATGCCAGCCCGGAACGACATCATGATCCTGCACCTCCGCCATGCGCGCGGCCTCGAGCGCGACGAGGGCCGCGTGCGCGCCCGCGCCGCGGGCGAAGAAGCCAACGAGCTGTACCCCGGCCAGCCCTGGAACGAAGTCGAGCCTCGCGTCGCGGGCGACTGGCGCCGGGTGCGCGGCGGGTCGCCGCTGTCCTGGGCGCAGGTGCGCCAGGATGCGCACGCGGCCTGGCAGGTCGCCTGGCTCCAGCACGGCGACTGCCTGCGCGACCACGCCCCGATCCTCGACTGACGGAGGCGCCGATGGCACGTCCGGTCTGGTCCGGCTCGCTGTCCTTCGGCTTGCTCAACATCCCGGTCGCGCTGATGACCGGGGAGCGCAAGACCGACATTTCCTTCCGCATGCTGGATTCGCGCGACAACTCGCCGATCCGGTACGAGCGCGTCAACGCCGAGACCGGCGAGGAAGTGCCGTGGAAGGACATCGTCAAGGCCTACGAGTACGACAAGGGCAGCTACGTGGTGCTCGAGCAGGAGGACATCGCATCCGCCGCGCCCGAGAGCCATGACGCCATCGACGTCGAGGCCTTCGTCGAGGCCGGCTCGATCGACCCGCGCTATTTCGAGAAGCCCTACGTCCTGGTGCCGGCCAAGAAGGCGGAGAAGGGCTACGTGCTGCTGCGCGAGGCGCTGGAGAAGACCGGCCGCATCGGCATCGCGCGCGTGGTCATCCGCACCCGCGAGCACCTGTGCGCGGTCATGCCCTACGGCAAGGCGCTGCTCCTGCTGATGATGCGCTACCCGCAGGAACTGGTGGACTTCGACGAGTACGCGATCCCGGAAGGCGCGAAGGGCGACTACCGGATCACCGCGAAGGAACTGGCGTTCTCCGAGCAGCTGATCGAGACGATGTCGGGCGAATTCGACCCGAAGGAATACCGCGACGAGTTCCGCGAGCGCCTGCACAAGGTGATCGACGACCGGATGAAGGCCCACGGCGTGGTCAAGCGCGCGCCCGAGGAACCCGAGGCCGACGAAGGCGCGGCGACCAACGTGGTGGACTTCATGTCGCTGCTGCAGAAGAGCATCGACCGCAACAAGCGCACGCCGGCGAAGAAGTCGGCCGCGAAGAAGGCGGCCGGCAAGCAGGAAAAGGCTGCGGCCAGGCCGGCGAAGGCCGCGAAGAAGGCGGGCGCGAAGAAGGCGCCGGCGGCGAAGAAGGCGCCGTCGAAGGCGGCGCGCAAGCGGGCATGAGGGGCGCGCGGTGAGCCTGCGCGAGTACGCCCGCAAGCGCCGCTTCGGCGAAACCCCGGAACCCGGCGACGACGCGGCCCCCGGCAAGCGCGGGCGCCGGCCGATCTTCGTCGTCCAGCTGCACCACGCCCGCGCGCGCCACTACGACTTCCGCCTGGAAATGGACGGCACGCTCAAGAGCTGGGCCGTGCCGAAGGGGCCGTCGTTCCGCGTCGGCGAACGGCGCCTGGCGGTCGAAGTCGAGGACCATCCGCTGCGCTACGCCGATTTCGAGGGCGACATCCCCAAGGGCCATTACGGCGCCGGGCACGTCGACATCTTCGACCGCGGCGTCTGGAGCATGGATGGCGACCCGCTCGAGGCGCTGGCCGCCGGAAAGCTCGACTTCGTCCTGCACGGCGAAAAGCTGCATGGCGGCTGGAAGCTGGTGCGCACCGCGCAGGTGCGCAGCGGCAAGCCGCAGTGGC
>CBIHRR010000013.1:0-25425 GCA_966212495.1 uncultured Gammaproteobacteria bacterium | reverse complement strand
TTCGATCCGGATGCCAGCGGCTACGGCACCGACTACACCGAGGGCAATGCCTGGCAGTATTCGTGGTACGTGCCGCAGGACGTCGCCGGCCTCGCCGCCGCGCACGGCGGCGCGGACAGGCTGCTCGCGCGCCTCGATGCCGTGTTCGACGCGAAGGTCGACCCGAAGATCTTCGCGCACATGGAAGACATCACCGGCCTGATCGGCTGGTACGCGCACGGCAACGAGCCCAGCCACCACGTCGCGTACCTGTACGCCTACGCCGGGCAACCGTGGCGCACCCAGGCGCGGCTGAAGCAGATCATGGACACGCAGTACAAGCCCACGCCGGACGGCCTCGCCGGCAACGACGACCTCGGCCAGATGTCGGCGTGGTACGTGTTCACCGCGCTCGGCTTCTACCCCGTCGCGCCGGGCAGCAACGAATACATCATCGGCCGGCCGTTCGTGCCGCGCGCGACGCTGGAGCTCCCGAACGGGCGCAGCTTCACGATCGTCGCCGACGGCCTCGACGACGCGCACGGCTACATCGCGTCGGCCACCCTGGACGGCAAGCCGCTGCACCGCGCGTTCCTGCGGCACGCCGAGATCATGGCCGGCGGCGAACTGCGCTTCACGATGGCGGCGCAGCCGGACAAGGCCTGGGGCGCGGGTGCGGCCGGCGAGCGGCCGTATGCAATGACGGCGTGGAAGTGATGCCTGGCGCGCGCCTTACGCGCCCGTGACCGGCGCGGGCCCGAACCGCACCGTCCCGATCCAGCGTCCTGCGCGCCGCTGCAGCCTGCGCGCTTCGTCCTCGCCGTCGAAGGTCGCCGGCGCACGTACGACCGGCATGTCGGCATCGTCGAAGGTGTTGGCGTTCACGACTGCGTAGTCGCGGCCATCGATGCGGCTGGTGCAGGCCGGCACCACGCCGCAACGCGTGCAGACCCAGAACTCGGCGGTCTCCGTTTCGAATGCGTAGCGCGAGATGGCGGCCGCGTCGGCCGCCTCGATCGCCAGCGTCGCCTCCGGGTGGGCGGTCCAGGCCGCGCCATGGCGGCTGCAGAAGCTGCAGGTGCAGGCGCGCGCGGGGATTGCCGCCGGCTCCCCGCGCCAGCCCAGCGTGTAGCGCAGGTTTCCGCAGTGGCAGCCGCCCTGGATTTCCATGGAGCTACATTCTAGGAGGTGCCCGGAACCGAGGTTCGACCCCCGGGGCTGCTGCATAATCCGGAGCGACGGGCCTATAGCTCAATGGTCAGAGCAGAGGACTCATAATCCTTTGGTTCCAGGTTCGAGTCCTGGTGGGCCCACCAAGCCGAGCCTGCCGCGCGCCGCGCCGCGCCGCACGCCGCGCCCGCGCCCCCCCGGCCCCGGGGCCGTAGGCGCCGCATTCACGCACGCCCTCCGATGCTTGGCTGACCGGGCCTGTTCCCGGGGGCGACGAGGCGTCGCGACCCCGGCGGGCCCCCCGACACACACCGGGGACCCCATGGATACAGGCTCCATCGAACGATCCGCGACCGGCGTGCCCGGCCTCGACGACGTGCTGCACGGCGGGCTGCTGGCCGGCCGCTTCTACCTCGTCGACGGCAATCCCGGCGCGGGCAAGACCACCCTGGCCATGCAGTACCTGCTGGAAGGCGCCAGGATCGGCGAGCGCTGCCTCTACGTGACGCTCTCGGAAACGAAGGACGAACTGGTCGCGAGCGCCGCGTCGCACGGGTGGACGCTCGACGGCATCGAGATCGTCGAACTGTTCACCGAAAACAGCGAGCTCGCCGGCGAGCAGGACCTGACGATGTACCACCCGTCGGAAGTCGAGCTCAACCAGACGGTGCGCAAGATGGTGGATGCGGTCGAGCGCTACAAGCCCAGCCGCATGGTGCTGGATTCGCTGTCGGAGCTGCGCCTGCTGTCGCAGAGTTCGCTGCGGTACCGGCGGCAGATCCTGGCGCTGAAGCAGTTCTTCGTCGGCCGCCACTGCACCGTGCTGCTGCTCGACGACCGCACCGCGGAAGGGCCGGACATGCAGCTGCAGAGCATCGCGCACGGCGTGATTTCGCTGGACCACGCGGCGCCGGCTTACGGCCGCGCGCTGCGGCAGCTGAAGGTGGTCAAGTTCCGCGGCAGCGACTTCAGCAGCGGCTACCAGGACCTCTCGATCCGCCGCGGCGGCCTCGAGGTGTATCCGCGGCTGAGCGCGGCGGGGCATGCCGCGTCGTTCCGGCACCAGACGGTCCCCAGCGGCATCGACGAGCTCGATGCGCTGATGGGCGGCGGCATCGATCGCGGCACCGCCACCCTGGTCGCGGGCCCGCCCGGCAGCGGCAAGTCGACGATCTGCCTGCAGTACGCGGCGGCCGCCGCCGCGCGCGGCGACCACGCGGCGGTCTTCATGTTCGAGGAGAGCAAGGCCATCCTGATGTCGCGTGCCGCGGGCCTGGGCATGCGCATCCAGGAAGGGCACGGGCCGGGGCAGGTGATGATCCGGCAGGTCGACCCGACGGACATCGCGCCTGGCGAGTTCGCGCACATCGTCTCCCGCGCGGTGGAGCGGGACAACGCGCGCGTCGTCGTCATCGACAGCCTCAACGGCTACCTCAACGCGATGCCCGACGACCGCTCGCTGCTCGTGCAGTTGCGCGAGCTGCTGTCCTACCTCAACGACCACGGCGTCGCGACGTTCCTGGTGACCGCGCAGAGCGGGATGATGGGCACCTCGATGCGTTCGCCGGTGGACACGAGTTACCTCGCCGATTCCGTGGTGCTGATGCGGCTGTACGAGCACCACGGCAAGGTGAAAAAGGCGATCTCGACGCTGAAGAAGCGCAGCGGGCCGCACGAGGAATCCATCCGCCGGATCTGGTTCGACGCGGACGGCATCCACCTGAGCGAACCGCTCGCGGAGTTGCGCGGGATCCTGACGGGCGTGCCGGTGGAGGCGGGCACATCGGACCATGGCGGCAAGCGCCTGCATGCGTCCATCGATGCTTCCTGAAAGCCGCGCCACGCCGGACATGCGGGTCCTGGTCGCCGCGCCCACCCGGCGCGACGCGGACGTCACCTGCGTGCTGATGGAAAAGGCGGGGATCGTGTGCGAGGCCCACCCGGACGCAACGCACTTGGCGGCGGCGATCGCGGGCGGCGTCGGCGCGATCATCCTCACCGACGCCACGCTCGCCACGCCGGGGGTCGATGCGCTGTTCGCGGTGCTCGACGCCCAGCCGGCCTGGTCCGACGTGCCCGTCATCCTGCTCACGCCCGATCGCCAGCATTCGCGGGCGACGGCGCAGGCGCTGGACGCGTTCACCAACGTCACGCTCATCGAACGCCCGGCGTCGACGCGCTCCCTGCTCAGCGCGGTCATGGCGGCGCTGAGGGCGCGTCGCCGCCAATACGAGATGCGCGACCAGATGATGGAATTGCGCCTGGCCGAGCAGGCCTTGCGCGAAGCGGACCAGCGCAAGGACGAGTTCCTCGCCACGCTGGCGCACGAGTTGCGCAATCCGCTCGCGCCGATCCGGACCGGCCTCGAGCTGCTGGACCGCATCCCCGGCGACGGCCCGCAGGCCGGGCGCGTCCGCGCGATGATGCAGCGCCAGGTCAACCTGCTGATCAAGCTGATCGACGACCTGCTCGACGTGTCGCGCATCGCCACGGGCAAGGTGATGCTGCAGCGCGAAGTGGTGGACATGCGCGCCGTGATCGAGGCCGCGCTCGAGGGCAGCCAGCCGATGATCAGCGCCGGCAGCCACCGGCTGCGCCTGCACCTGCCGGCGACGCCGGTGGGCGTGGTCGCCGATCCGCTGCGGATGGCGCAGGTCGTCGGCAACCTGGTGAACAACGCGGCCAAGTACACCGCGCCGGGCGGGCAGATCGACGTATCGCTCGAGGTCGATGGTGGCGACGCCGTGGTGCGCGTGTCGGACAACGGCGTCGGCATCCCGGCGGACATGCTCGAGCAGGTGTTCGACATGTTCTCGCAGGTCGATCGCACGCTCGACCAGTCGCAGGGCGGGCTCGGCATCGGGCTGTCGCTGGTGCAGCGGCTGGTCGCGCTGCACGGCGGCAGCGCTTCGGCGGAAAGCGCGGGCAGGGAGCAGGGCAGCACGTTCACCGTGCGGCTTCCCGCCGTGCCCATCGGCGACCGGGCGGCCGAGCAGGCGCATGCTGCGCCCGGCCCGGTGCGTTCGCGGCCGCGCGTGCTCGTCGTCGACGACAACGTGGACGCCGCCGACACGCTGGCGATCGTGTTGCGCCTGGAAGGCTGCGAGACGCGCGTCGAATACACCGCGCACGGCGCGTTGCGCACCGCGGACGACTTCCTTCCGCGGGCGATCGTCTGCGACATCGGCCTGCCGGAACTCGACGGCTGCGAGATCGCGCGGCGCCTGCGCGCCGACCCGGCGCATGCCGGCACGCTGCTCGTCGCGCTCACCGGCCTGGGCAGCGAGGAGGACAAGCGCCGCACGCACGAGGCGGGCTTCGACCTGCACCTCGTCAAGCCGGTGGATCTCGCGTCGGTGCAGGACATGCTCGGCCGCCTGTAGGAGCGGCAGCCGGCTGCGCGCGGGTGGCATGATGCGGGCTGCCCCGACTCCGCGAGCCCGCCCTTGCTGCATCTCGACGCCGTCCAGACCCTCGCCCTCGCGGGCCTCGCGCTGTTCCTCGGTTACGCGCTGTGTCGCGCGGTCCCGGTGTTCGGGCGCTACAACCTGCCGCCGCCGGTGATCGGCGGCCTGGTGTTCGCGATCGTTGCGTGGATCGCGCACGGGCAGGGCACGACGGTGTTCGACATGGACACGTCGCTGCAGGCGCCGCTGATGATCGCGTTTTTCACCACGATCGGCTTCAACGCCAGCGTCCGCCTGTTGAAGGTGAGCGGCAGGCAGGTGATGGTGTTCCTTGCGCTCGCTTCGGTGTTCGCGGTCGCGCAGAACCTGTTGGGCATGGCGGTGGCGGTCGGCTTCGGGCTGCCTCCGCTGTTCGGCGTGCTCGCGGGGTCGACCACGCTCACCGGCGGGCCCGCGACGGGCCTGGCGTTCGCGCCGTTGTTCGAGCAGGCCGGCATCCATGGCGCCGAGTCGGTCGCGGTCGCGGCGGCGATGGGCGGCATCGTGCTCGGCGGCCTGGCAGGCGGGCCGATCAGCACCTGGTTCATCCGCCGCTTCTCGCTGCAATCGAGCCGGCCGCAGGACCACGTCGCGCCTGGCGAAGACGGCGGCATCGTCGTGCTGACCGAAGCGCAGCGCGAACATGGTGCGCTCAAGAGCATCGTCGCGATCCTGGTCGCGATGTGGATCGGCGCGTGGGTCAGCAAGGGCATCTCGTCGACCGGCGTCACGCTGCCCGCCTACGTCGGGGCGATGCTGGTCGGCGCGCTGGTGCGCAACCTCGACGACGCCAGCGGCCGCATCGGGCTGTCGGTGCCGACCATCGAACTGATCGGCAACATCTGCCTCGCGCTGTTCCTGGCGGTCGCGCTGATGAACCTCAAGCTGTGGGAACTCGCCGGACTCGCGCTGCCCCTGGTCGTCAATCTCGGCCTGCAGCTGCTGATGGTCGCCGCGTTCTGCGTGGTGGTGTTCCGGCTGATGGGCCGCGACTACGACGCCGCGGTGATGGGCGGCGGCTTCGTCGGCTTCATGCTCGGCACCACCGCCAACGCGATGGCGGTGATGCGCACCCTGGTCGAACGCTACGGCGCGGCGCCCCGTGCCTTCCTCGTGGCGCCACTGGTGGGCGCGTTCTTCATCGACTTCACGAACGCGCTGGTGATCACCGGCTTCGTCAACCTCTTCGGCTGACGCGGCGAGGGGATGCGGTCTCGCTGGCAATGCTTTACACATGCCAACCTGCAGAATAGTGTCGACAGGACGATGGTGTGGGGGTCGCAGTCCGCGATCTGATCGGAGTCCGTCATGTCCGTTTCGCTGAAACCCCTTGGGCTGGCCGTCGCGCTGGCCCTGCTGGCCGGGTGCAACCCGTCGGCGCCCGCCGCCTCGACCGATGCCGCCACCGCCCCCGATGCCGCCAGCGCACCGGCGCCGGCTACCGAATCTCCGGCCCCGACCGCGGCGACCACCGCCGCGGATGCCACGCCCGCCCCCGCCGCGCCGCAGCTCCAGGCCGCGATGCGCGACCTGTGGCACGGCCACATCGTCCACGCGCGCGATTACGCGCTCGCCGTGCATGCCGGCGACAAGGCCGCCGCCAAGGCCGCCAACGATGCCGTCGTCGCCAACGCGAAGGACATCGGCAAGGCGGTCGGCGGCTTCTATGGCGACGCTGCCGGCGACGGCATGTTCAAGCTGCTCGGCGGCCACTGGGGCGCGGTGAAGGCGATGACCGACGCGCGCGCGAAGAACGACAAGGCCGGTGCCGACAAGGCGATGGCCGACCTCACCGCGAACGCGGGCGAGATCGCGAAATTCCTCGCGGGCGCCAACCCCAACCTGCCGGAGGACACGGTGCGCGGACTGTTGCTGGCGCATGGTGCGCACCATGCGTCGCAGATCAACCTGATCATGTCCGGCGACACCGCGGGCGAAGCCACCGAGTGGACGGCGATGCAGGCGCACATGGACATGATCGCCGACGCGCTGGCCGGCGCGATCGCCAAGCAGTTCCCGGACAAGGCGAACTGAGGCGCGCATGACCCAGGGGCTCGCCCGGTTCGGCGACACCCAGCAGCGGCTGCTCCGGCAGCTGCTGCTGGCGCGCGAGGGCATCGGCGTCGAGGACCTGTGCGCCCGGCTGCGCGTGAGCCACAACGCCGTGCGCCAGCACCTGACCGCGCTGACCGTGCGCGGCCTGGTCGAGCGCATCGCGCCCGTCGCGACCGGCGGCCGCCCGCAGGCGCGCTACGCGCTCACCGCGGAGGGCCGCGAGCTGTTCCCGCGCAACTACGGCGCCATCGCAGCGGCCCTGGTCGCGCAGCTGCAGGCCAAGCTCGGCGATCAGGAAGTCGGCGCGTTGCTGCAGGAACTCGGCGGCACCGTTGCCGCGACGCAGCCGCGCATGCAGGCCAGCGACGGCGAGGCCCTCGCGCGCGAGCTCGCGCAACGGCTCGACGCCCTCGGCTACGAAGCGGTGCCGGCGCGCCATGGCGACGACTGGCAGGTGGAGGCATTCAACTGCGTCTTCCACGGGCTGGCGAAGCAGCACCCGCAGGTCTGCAAGTTCGACCTTGCCTACATGGAAGGCGTCACCGGCAAGCGCGTGCACCACATGGAATGCATCGTCCGCGGCGGCCACGTCTGCCGCTTCAAGCTGGGTTCGCACCGCGAGTAGAGCCGACCCATGGTCGGCGGGCGGCGACATCGGCCGACCATGGGTCGGCCCTACAATGGGGCCATGGACACCATGACCCCGTTCCTCGAAACCGTCGAACACGAGACCGGACCGGCCCCGCGCTGGGCGGTGCTCTGGCTGCACGGCCTCGGCGCCGACGGCCACGATTTCGCGCCGATCGTGCCCGAGCTGGTGCGGCCGGGCTGGCCGGCGCTGCGGTTCGTGTTCCCGCACGCGCCGGTGCGCGCGGTGACGGTCAACAACGGCGTGCGCATGCGCGCCTGGTACGACATCCGCAACTTCAGCGCGGAGGAACTCGGCGGCGGCGACCGCGCCGATAGCGCCGGCGTGATGGAGTCGGTGGCGCAGGTAGAGGCCCTGGTCGCGCGCGAAGGCGAGCGCGGCATCCCGCCCGAACGCATCGTGCTGGCCGGTTTCTCGCAGGGCGGCGCGATCGCGCTGTCGGCGGGCCTGCGTCGCTTGCAGCCGCTGGCCGGCATCGTGGCGCTCTCGACCTACCTGCCGATGGCGCCGCAGGCCGCGCAATTCGCGCAACACGCGGCCTTGCGGCAGCCGGTGTTCATGGCCCATGGCAGCGGCGATCCCGTGGTGCCGCTGCGCGCCGGCGAACACAGCGCGCAGGTGCTGCGCTCGCTCGGGTTCGCGCTGGAATGGCATGCGTACCCGATGGCGCATTCGGTCTGCGCGGAGGAGATCCGCGACCTCGGCGACTGGCTCGGCGCGCGCTTCGCCGCTGCCGCCGCGGCAGGCGCCGGCTGACGGGCGCGCGCGATGGCGACGGGCAGCGTGCCACGCAACGACGCCGAACCCTGGCTGCCCGATCTCTGCCGGCTGCCGCGCCTGGCCACGCTGTTCGGCGTCGCCGAACTGGTCGTGCTGGTGCTGGCGCTGTCGCCCGACGGCGGCGCGCGCTGGACGCCGGAACGTTTCGCGGTGGCGAGCGGCTTCGCGCTCTGGCTCGCGCTGACCATCGCGGTGGTGCTGTGCAGCGCGCGCCACGCGCTGTCGCGCCTGCCGGTGCCGCTGGGTTCCGCGGCCGCGCTGGCGGCCGCCTTCGCGGTGGCGCTCGCGGGCGCGGCGATCGTGTTCCAGCTCAATTCGGCGCTCGGATACCACCTGCTCGCCGCGGGCGTCACGCTCGGGCGCTTCGCGCTCGGCAGCGCCGCGCTCGCGGTGCTGATCGCCGCGGTCGCGCTGCGCTACCTGTACGTGCTCGACGGCTGGCAGGCGCAGGTGCGCGCCTCGGCGCGCGCGCAGGCCGATGCGCTGCAGGCGCGGATCCGCCCGCACTTCCTGTTCAACAGCCTCAACGCGATCATCGGGCTGGTGCGGCGCGATCCGGTGGTCGCCGAGCATGCGCTGCTCGACCTGTCCGACCTGTTCCGCGCGGCGCTGGATGCGGGCGAGGGCGCGGCGGCATCGAACCTGCGCGGTGAAGTCGACCTCGCCGAGCGCTATCTCGCGATCGAAGCGCTGCGCCTGGGCGCGCGGCTGCGCGTCGAATGGCAGCGCGAGGAACCGCTGCCCTGGGAACTGCCGCTGCCGCGGCTGGTGCTGCAGCCGCTGGTGGAGAACGCGGTGCTGCACGGCATCTCGCGGCTGCCCGGGGGCGGCACGGTGGAGATCGCGCTGCGCGTGGATGCCGGCATGTTGCGCATCGTCGTTGCGAATCCCGCGCCGCCCGCCGACGCGGGCGGCGGCGTCCCGGGCATCGCGGCCGCGGTCGGCGCGCGCGGCGGCGCGGGCCACGCGCAGGCCAGCATCGGCCATCGCCTGGCCTATGCGTTCGGGCCGCGCGCCGGGCTCTCCGCCGGGCGCGGGGCGGGCTACTATCGCTGCGAACTCCACGTCCCGATCGATGCGGCCCGGTCGCCATGAAGATCATCATCGCCGACGACGAACCCCTGGCCCGCGAGCGCCTGCGCCACCTGCTCGCGGACGCCGCCGACGCCGAGATCGTCGCCGAGGCCGGCGACGGGCTGGCGGTGCTGCACGCGTGCGCGGAGCACGATCCGGACCTGGTGCTGCTCGACATCGCGATGCCCGGCATGGACGGGTTGGAGGTGGTGCGCCACCTCGCCGCGTTCGAGCCGCGGCCGGCCGTCGTGTTCTGCACGGCATTCGACGCGCATGCGCTGACTGCGTTCGAGGCGCAGGCGATCGACTACCTGGTCAAGCCGGTGCGCGCCGAGCGCCTCGCCGCCGCGCTCCAGCGCGTGCGCACCTTCGCCGCGGGGCGCGCGCACGCGGGCGACGGCGGCCGCGGCCGCGAGCGTTCGCACCTGTGCGCGCGCCTCGGCGGCAGCCTGCGCCTGATCCCGGTCGAGGACGTGCATTACCTGCAGGCCGAGGAGAAGTACGTCGTCGTCCACCACGCGCGCGGCGAGGACCTGGTGGAGGAGTCGCTGAAGGCGCTGGAGGAGGAGTTCGGCGAGCGCTTCGTGCGCATCCACCGCAATTGCCTGGTGGCGCGGCACGAACTGATGGAACTGCGCCGCGACGGCGAGGGCCACGTGCGCGCGGTGCTGCGCCATGGCGCGCATCCGCTGGAAGTGAGCCGGCGCTGCCTGCCGGCCCTGCGCAACCAGGTCCGCGTCCTGTAGCCCTGCGGAATCGCGCAAAAAAGGGGGTCGGAGTACTATTTCGTCGAAATAGCACTCCGACCCCCTTTTTTGCATGCAGCCGCTCCGCATCGCCACCCGCAAGAGCCCGCTCGCCCTGTGGCAGACCGAGCACGTCGCCGCGCGCCTGCGCGCCGCGCATCCGGGCCTGCAGGTCGAGCTGGTGCCGATGACCACGCGCGGCGACCAGGTGCTCGATCGCTCGCTGGCCGCGATCGGCGGCAAGGGCCTGTTCCTGAAGGAGCTGGAGCTCGCGATGCAGCGTGGCGAGGCCGACTGCGCGGTGCATTCGCTCAAGGACGTGCCGATGGCGCTCGAGCCGGGGTTCGCGCTTGCCGCGATCCTCGCGCGCGCCGACCACGCGGACGCCTTCGTCAGCAACGGCTTCGACGGCATCGACGCGCTGCCGCGCGGCGCGCGCGTGGGCACCTCGTCGCTGCGCCGGCAGGCGCAACTGCGCGCGCGCCGCCCCGACCTCGAACTGCTCGACCTGCGCGGCAACGTCAACACGCGACTGGCCAGGCTCGATGCGGGCGAGTACGACGCCATCGTGCTGGCGTGCGCCGGGCTGCAGCGGCTCGGCTTCGAGTCGCGGATCCGCGCGCGCCTCGACGCGCCGGGCTGGCTGCCGGCACCGGCGCAGGGCGCGATCGCGATCGAATGCCGCAGCCCGGATCCCGCGGTGCAGGCCTTGTGCGCGGTGCTCGACGACGCGCCCACGCGCACCTGCGTCGAGGCCGAGCGCGCGATGAACCGCGCGCTGCACGGCAGCTGCCACGTGCCCGTCGCCGCGCTCGCACGGCTGGACGACGATGGCGCACGCCTCCTGCTGCGCGGCCTGGTCGGCTCCGCCGCGGACGGCCGCCTGGTGCGCGCCGAAGTCGCCGGTGCGTCCGACACGGCGGAACGGCTCGGCGCGGAGGCCGCGCGCCAGCTGCTCGAGGCAGGCGCCGGCGAGTTCCTCTGAACCGCCGTTTCCCGGGCCTCCGCCGCTAGAACGAATAGCGCAGCTGCACCGACCCCTGCGTCGCGGTGTCGTCCGCCGCGCTGTCGTGGCGCAGGTCGACGCTTGAGCGCAGCGTCCAGTTCGATTCCAGCACGATGTCGAGCGACATCACGTTGCGCACGTAGGTATCGCCGCGCCCGGTCTCGACGCGCACCTGCTGCTCGAGCCGCGCGCGCTCGCCGATCCGCTGCAGCCAGCGCAGGCTGCCGCGCGCGACCGGGCCGATGTGGCCGATGCCGTCGTCGGCATGGGGTTGCAGGCGGTAGCCGCTGCCGACCTCGATGCTGACCTGGGTTTCGGGGTCGCGGATGGCGTCGATGCCGTAGCGCGTGCCCAGGCGCACGTTGCTGCCGTAGTTCGCGGTCCACTCGCGGCGGGTCGCAGGGGCATGCAGGTTGCCGCGCTGCGATGGCAGGCGGCGCGGCAGCGCGAACGGATTGCGGCGCGCGGGCAGCGGCGTTGCCGCGAGCCGCCAGCCGTCCTGCAGGCAGCGCAGCGTGTAGCAGGGCCGCTGCAGCGACACCTCGCCGGCGAGGATGGCCATCGCCGCCGGCGCGTCCGGCGCCTGCGGGAACGGCTGCACGAACACCGGCGGCATGAACACCGCGAGCCAGAAGGCGCCGGGCATGTCAGTAGTACAGCGTCACGACGTGACGCGCCTGGGCGAAGAACAGCCAGCGCTCGACGAACGCACCGGCCAGCGCCGCGATCGCCGCGATCCACAGCCACGCCGCCGGCGCGATGCCGGGCACGCGCCCGATCGCGAGCAGGCAGGCGAGCGGCGCGATCGCGAACAGCAGCAGCGCCAGACCGCGCAGGCGCTCGCCGTGCGCGCGCGCGACGACGAAGGCCATCTCGCGCGTGATGTAGTTGGCTTCGGTGTTCGGCCGCTCGAACACCGAGACCGTGCGTCCGGGCAGGCCCACCGCGTCGCCGCGCGTCGCGGGCAGCGCGGCCGCGTCGATCGAACGCCAGTAGTGCAGCTTCAGCGCGCCAAGCGCGGCGGCGAGGAACAGCAGCGCCTTGGCCGCCATCGGCGACGGCGCGCGGCCCGCCTGCGACGCATCCAGCGCCGCCAGCAGCAGCCCGCCGCACAGCAGCGCGAAACCGAGGTAACCGGGAAGCACGAGCCGATGGCCCCAGGCCGGGATCGGCTTGAGCGAGGCATAGATCATCGCGGTGCAGGCGACGGTGGCCAGCGCGCAGGCCAGCAGCGCCAGCGCCACGGCGATGCCCCTGGCGCCGTACACGACGGGTTCGCCCAGCGCATGCGGACCGATCATCGCCGGCAGCAGCATCGCCGCGAACAGCAGCGCCGGCACGTACGCCAGCACCGCGGCGACGCCTTCGCGCGACAGCCAGGACGTGCGCCACTGCGAGAACGCGCGCCAGGCGCGCATCGGCTTGCCGAGGTGCCAGAACGATGCGAGCAGCCCGGCGGTGGCCATCGCCAGCGCGAGCAGGGTCGCGACCAGCAGCGTGCGCGGCGACGTGCTGCCGCCGAGCGCGCCGAGCGCGGCCCAGCACAGCAGCCCGTAGCCGGCGCCGGACAGCGTGGTGAAGAAGATCACGGACAGGGCAGGATGCATGCGGTCAGCGCCCCAGGATGCGGTCGAGCCACTTGAGCGGATTGGTCGCCTGCGCGTCGCCCGACGCGCCTGCGTCGTCGCGCGCGTCGCCGCCGCCCGCGCGCCGCGGCCGCGGCGGCAGGTACTTGTTGGTCGGGCGATAGCCGAATTCCGGCATCAGGTCGACGCCGTTGCGCGCCGCCACCAGCTTCGACACGTCCGACTCCGGATCGCCGAGGTCGCCGAAATGCCGCGCGCGGCTCGGGCAGGCCTGCACGCAGGCCGGCTGGCGATCGGCTTCGTCGAGGTGTTCGTTGTAGATGCGGTCCACGCACAGCGTGCATTTCTTCATCACGCCCTCGACCGGGCTGTACTCGCGCGCGCCGTAGGGGCAGGCCCAGCTGCACAGCTTGCAGCCGATGCACTTGTCCTCGTCGACGAGCACGATGCCGTCCTCGGCACGCTTGTAGCTGGCGCCGGTCGGGCACACCGTGACGCAGGCCGGCGTCTCGCAGTGCAGGCACGACCGCGGGAAATGCAGCGTCATCGCCGGCTGCCCCGCCAGCGGCTCCGCTCCTGTTCCCCGTTCCCCGTTCCCCGTTCCCGCCACTTCGTAACTGTGCACCCGGTTGAACCACACCCCGTCCGGCGCCTTGCCGTAGGGATCGCTGTCGGTCAGCGGGCCGGCGATGCCGCCCGCGTTCCACTCCTTGCAGCTCACGGCGCAGGCATGGCAGCCGACGCAGGTGTCGAGGTCGATCACCAGGCCGAGCTTCTTCTTCGACGGCGGCGGCAATGCGGTCACGGACGCTCCTTGCGCTGGCGCCGCGGTGCTTCTGGCGCGGACTGGCTGCGGAATTCCTCGTTGCGGAAGCGCGCGCCGTAGCGCAGCGGGCGCTCGTCGGCTTCGGCGTACGCGAGCGGCGGCAGTTGCGGCGCGCTCTCGACGGCGGCGTCGGCATCCGCCACGGGACGGATCGCGACGCGGAGGTCGAACCACGCCGCCTGCCCGGTCACCGGATCGGCATTCGCGTAGTCGCCGCGCGGCGTCAGGTCCGAGATCAGCGGATTGAGCAGGAAGCCCTTGCGCGATTCCGGTGCGTCGGCGGCCAGGCGCCAGGCCTTGCTGCGCTTGCCGATCGCGTTCCAGGTCCACACGGTGTCGGGCTGCACGTTGGCCGCGAACTTCGCCTGCACGCGGATCGTGCCGTTGTGCGAGGACACGTCGATCCAGTCCTCGTCGGCCAGGCCATATCGCGCGCCCGTGTCCGGATGCAGGTACAGGAAGTTGCGCGTGGCGATCTGCCGCAGCCACGCGTTCTGCGAGCCCCAGGCGTGGTACATGAACATCGGCCGCTGCGTCACCGCGTTCAGCGGGAAGGCCTCGCGCGAGGTCTGGTCGTGCTCGAACGGCTCGTACCAGATCGGCAGCGGGTCGAAGTATTGCGCGACGCGCGCGCGGTCGCGTTCCGGCGGTTGCACCGGGCCATGGCCCTGCGCGGCGAGCCGGAACTTCTGGAGCGGCTCGGCGTAGAGCTGCAGCACGATCGGCGCGGTGGAGCCGACGAAGCCGAAGCGCTGCGCCCATTCGAGGTAGCCGCGGTTGGCCATCTTGAAATAGCGCGCGTGCTCCGGGATCTCCTCGCGCCAGAAGTTGCCGTTGGCGATGTAGCGTTCGAGCTGGTCCGGGTTCGGCGCGCCCTTGCCGTGCGATTCGCCCTCGGCGCCGCGCCAGCCGGCGAGCAGGCCGACGCCGGGCGCGCGCTCGTGGCGCACGATGTAGTCGGCGTAGTCGCGGTACTTGGGGGAACCGTCGGCCTCGACCATGCCGGGCAGCTTCAGCCGCGCGCCGAGGTCGAGCAGCACCGACTGGAAGCCGCGCACGTCGCGCCGGCGTCCATCGGGCCGGCTTCCATCGGACAAGCCGCCGCCGGGCACCGCTTGCGCGGCCGCGTCGAGCACCGGATGCCGGATCGCGTCGGCCACGCCGTCGGCATCGGAGATCGGCCGGTCGAGCAGGCTGATCGCGTCGAAGCGCTCCAGGTAGGTGGTGTCCGGCAGCACCAGGTCCGCGTAGGCCACCGTCTCCGAGGCGTAGGCGTCGGAATAGATGATGCGCGGGATGCGGTATTCGCCTGCCTCGTCCTTGTCGGTGAGGAAGCGCAGCGTCTCGGCGGTGTTCATCGCCGAGTTCCAGCCCATGTTGGCCATGAACATCAGCAGCGTGTCGATGCGGCGCGGATTGCCCGCCCAGGCGTTGCGCAACAGCGTGTGCATCATCCCGTGCGCGGCCAGCGGATAGCCCCACGAGAACGCGTGGTCGATGCGGCGCGGGTTGCCGTCGGCATCCACGAGCAGGTCTTCCGGGCCGTGGACGAAGCCGAGCGGGCCGGCGTCGAGCGTGCCGTCCTCGCGCCGCGTGCGCCCCGGCCGGTTCGGCAGCGGGATCGGCTTGGGGTAGGGCGGCTGGTAGCGGAACGAGCCCGGCGCGTCCACCGCGCCGAGCAGCAGCTGCAGCAGGTGCAGGGCGCGGCAGGTGTGGAAGCCGTTGCTGTGCGCGCTGATGCCGCGCATCGCATGCATGGCGACGGGGCGCCCGACCATTTCCGCATGTTCGCGGCCCCACGCGTCCGTCCACGCGATCGGCAGCGACAGCTTGCTGTCGAAGGCGGCGGCCGCGAGCTCGCGCGCGATGCGACGGATCGTGTCGGCCGGCACGCCGCAGCGCTCGCCCACCGCATCAGGCGAGTACTGCGGGTCGAGGTAGCGTTCGGCGACCAGCTGGAACACCGGCACCGCGCGCCGGCCGTCCGGCAGCGTGTATTCGCCGACGACCGCGGGCGAGATGTCGATCGCGCCCGCGTCCACGGCCGCGTCGGTGTTGCGGTCGATGCACATCGGCCGGCCTTCCGCATCGCGCGCGAACAACCCGTCGTCGGCACCGCCGGGATTGCGCAGCACCAGCCAGTGCGCGTTCGCGTAGCGCACGAGGTAGTCGAGGTCGATGCGGTCGCTGCGCAGCAGTTCGTGCACCAGCGCGAAGGCGAACAGCCCGTCGGTGCCCGGGCGGATGCCGATCCACTCGTCCGCGATGGCGCCGTAGCCGCTGCGCACCGGGTTCACCGCGACGATCTTGGCGCCGCGCGCCTTGAGCTTGCCCAGGCCGAGCTTGATCGGGTTCGAGTCGTGGTCCTCGGCCACGCCCCACAGCATCAGGTACTGCGTGTGCTCCCAGTCCGGCTCGCCGAACTCCCAGAACGAGCCGCCGACCGTGTAGATGCCGCCCGCCGCCATGTTGACCGAGCAGAAGCCGCCATGCGCCGCGTAGTTGATCGTGCCGAACTGCTGCGCCCACCAGCCGGTGAGCGCCTGCGACTGGTCGCGGCCGGTGAAGAAGGCCAGACCGTCGGGATCGCTGGCGCGCAGCGGCGCCAGCCAGGACGTCGCCAGCTGCAGCGCCTCCTCCCACTCGATCTCGCGGAACTCGCCGGCACCGCGCTCGCCGACGCGCAGCAGCGGCTTCTCCAGCCGCGCGGGCGAGTAGTGCTGCATGATCCCGGCCGAGCCCTTCGCGCACAGCACGCCCTGGTTGACCGGGTGCGCCGGGTTGCCCTGGATGTAGCGGACGCGACCATCCTTCAGCCACACCTTGATGCCGCACCGGCAGGCGCACATGTAGCAGGTCGTGGTCTTCACCTCGTCGCCCGGGGAGGGGGAAGTGTTGAGCTTCGGCTCGCGCATCCGGCCATTGTGCATGGCGGCCCCCGGTCGCGCCATAATCGGCGCATGGACCGCTACGAACGCATCATCGCCCTGCACCGCATCCTGCGCGGCGCCCGCTATCCGGTCACCGTGCCGCGGCTCCAGGAGGAGCTGGGCTGTTCGCGGGCCACCGTCTATCGCGACCTGGCCTTCCTGCGCGACGCGCTGATGGCGCCGGTGGTCGGCGACGGCGATGCCGGGTTCCGCTACGACCCGACCGAAGGCGACCGCTTCGAGCTGCCGGGGCTGTGGCTCAACTCGGAAGAGCTGCATGCGCTGCTGGCCGCACAGCAGCTGCTCGCGCGCAGCGGCGGCGGCATGCTGTCCAACGCGCTCGCGCCGCTGCAGCAGCGCATCGAGAAGCTGCTCGACGAGCATTCCGGCGGCGGCAAGCGCTGGCCGGTCGAGCGCGTCCGCGTCATCCCGCACCGCACCCGCAAGATGGACGAAGCCGCGTTCCGCATCGTGTGCTCGGCGGTGCTCGAGCGCCGCCAGCTCGTGTTCGAATACCGCGCGCGTTCCACCGGCGAGAAGACGAAGCGCACGGTGTCGCCGCAACGCATCACCCACTACCGCGACAACTGGTACCTCGACGCCTGGGACCACGAGCGCGAGGGCCTGCGCAGCTTTTCCGTGGACCGCATCGGCAACGCGCGCATGCTCGACGCCGAGGCGCGCGACATCGACGAGGACACGCTGAACGCGCACCTGTCGGGCAGCTACGGCATCTTCTCCGGCGCGCCGAAGGGCTGGGCCACGATCGTGTTCAACGAACGCGCCGCGCGCTGGGTCGCCGACGAGCACTGGCATTCGCAGCAGCAGGGCCGCTACCTGGCGGACGGGCGCTACGAGCTGAAGGTGCCGTACAGCAATGCGCGCGAGCTGCTGATGGACGTGCTGCACTACGGCAGCGACGCCGAGATCACCGAGCCGCCGTCGCTGCGCGAGCAGGCGCGCTCGCTGCTGCAACTGGCCCTGGCCAACTACGAGCGCTGAGCGCGCGCCTGCGAGCCATGGTCGAACCCGGCGCCGAAGGCAAGCCCCCCGCGATCCACCGTGGTGAAAAGGTCGCGCTGGTCCTGGGCGCCGGCGGTGCGCGCGGCTTCGCCCAGATCGGCGTGATCGAGGCGCTCGAGGCGCGCGGCCTCGACGTGGTCGCGGTGTCGGGCTCCTCCAGCGGCGCGCTGGTCGGCGGCATCTACGCGGCCGGCAAGCTGGCCGAATTCCGCCAACAGCTGCTGCGCATGGATCGCGGCCACTTCCTGCGCCTGCTCGATCCGGGCCTGGGCCTGGCCGGGCTGCTCCGCGGCGACCGCCTGGTGGCGGCGATGCGCGAGGTGGTCGGCAACCCGCCGATCGAATCGTTGCCGAAGCTGTTCACCGCGGTCGCGGTCGACCTGCAGAGGCAGCGCGTCGTCTGGCTGCGCAGCGGCCCGCTGTGGGACGCGCTGCGCGCCTCGTTCGCGATCCCGGGCCTGTTCACGCCGCACGAGGTGGACGGACGCCTGCTGGTCGACGGCGGCCTGCTGGCACCGCTGCCGATCACCGCGACGCGGCTGTCCGGCGCGCATCGCCTGGTCGCGGTCGACATGCACAGCTGGCCGGCGCGCCCGCCGGGCGAGCCGGCCAGCCCCGGGCTGCCGGAGGCCGCGGAATTGGCGAATCGCGAGGAACACGAGGGCTGGCTGGAGCGGGTCGGCGACTGGATCGGCAGCCATGTCGGCCACGGTGGCGGCCATCACGACCCCGACGAGGGCGACGAAGGCTCGGGCATCCCGACCGGACGCACGGCCCTCGGCCTGGTCGAACTGATGTCGCGCTCGCTCGACACGATGCAGGCGCAGATCGCGCGGGTCGAGCTCGCGCTCGATCCGCCGGAGCTCGTGATCCGGATCCCGCGCGACGCCTGCCAGTTCTACGAGTTCTGGCGCGCAGGCGAACTCATCGACATCGGGCGGGCCGAGGCCGAAAAGGCCCTGGACGCGGCCGGATACTGACGCCGCCGCCGCGCCTGCGGCCCGCGCCGACGCGGGCGGGCCGCAGGCGAGGCGTGGGCGGCGTGCGCGCCGGCACCGCGGGCGTGCACCCCCGGCAGCGGAAAGCGGTGCAGCGCCCACAGGCTCGCCGCCGGCATGGCCACCAGCCACAGCGGCCATGCGCCGAACCACTCGCTGTGCCCGCGCGCGGCCGGGATCACCAGCACCAGCGCGATGCCGGCGAGCAGCACGTGGCGGAGCAGCGCGACGAGCCGCGGATCGGGGAGGGACGTCTGGGTGGGAGCGGTGCGGGTGGTCGGGCGGGACATGGCGGCTCTCCTGGACGGGACGCCGCCACCTTGCGCGGCCGCCATCTCACGGGCCGCGACGGTCCACCCGGGGCGAATCCGGGGACGGTTCCGGAGGGCGTGCACCGGGTGGAAATGTTAGGTTGACGGTCCATTTTCGACCCGGCGCCAAGACATGACGCTCCCGACGAATACACCCTGCGCACAGGCTTCCATGCGGCACGCGATGGTCCTCCTCGCAGCCGCGCTGCTTCCCGCCACCCTGCTCGCCGCCCCGGCTTCCGGCGCCGGCCAGCCCGATCCCCAGGAGACCGCCGTGGTCGACCCCCAGGCCGCCGCCGACCCCTACCTCTGGCTCGAGGACGTGACCGGCGACAAGGCGCTGGGCTGGGCGAAGCAGCAGAACGCGCGCACCGACGCCGAGCTCGCCGCGACGCCCGGCTTCGCGAAGCTGCAGTCGGACATCCTCGCGATCCTCGATTCGGACGCGAAGATCCCGTACGTCGGCAAGATCGGCGACTACTACTACAACTTCTGGAAGGACGCGCAGCACGTGCGCGGCCTGTGGCGCCGCACCACGCTCGGCGAATACCGCAAGCCCGACCCGAAGTGGGAGACGGTGATCGACCTCGACGCGCTCGACAAGGTCGAGAAGGGCAACTGGGTCTGGCACGGCGCGGACTGCCTGGAGCCCGCCTACAAGCGCTGCCTCGTGGCGCTGTCGCACGGCGGTTCCGATGCCGACGTGACCCGCGAGTTCGACCTCGAGACGAAGCAGTGGGTCGACGGCGGCTTCTCGCGCCCCGAGTCCAAGGGCGCGCTGTCCTGGATCGACGAGGACACGGTGTACGTCTACACCGACTTCGGCGACGGCACGATGACCAAGTCCGGCTATCCGCGCATCGTCAAGGAATGGAAGCGCGGCACGCCGATGTCCGAGGCGAAGGTCGTGTACGAAGGCACGCCGGACGACATGTACATCGCCGCGTCGCACGAGTTCACGCCCGGTTATCCGCGCGATTTCGTCAGCCGCACCATCGCCTTCTACAACGACGAGCTGTACCTGCGCGGGGCCGACGGCAAGCTCGACAAGGTCGACGCGCCGAATTCCGCGAACAAGGACGTGCGGGGCCCGTGGCTGCTGCTGCAGCTGCGCGATCCGTGGACCGTCGGCGGGAAGACGTGGCCGTCCGGTGCTTTGATCGCCACCGGTTTCGACGCCTTCATGGCCGGCAAGCGCGACTTCGTCGCCCTGTTCGAGCCCACCGCGACCACCTCGCTCGAAGGCTACACCTGGACGAAGTCGCACGTGGTGCTGAACGTGCTCGACGACGTCAAGAACCGGCTGCGCGTGCTGGCGCCGCCGGCCAGTGCCGGCGAAGGCGCCGCTGCGGCGTGGCAATCGTCGGACTTCGTCGGCGCGCCGAAGATAGGCACGCTCGGCGTGTCCGCGGTGGACCGCGACGAGAGCGACGCGGTGTGGCTGACCGCCACCGACTACGTGACCCCGACGACGCTGTCGCTCGCGCAGGTCGGAAGCGCGCCGGAAGCCTTGAAGTCGATGCCGGCCGAGTTCGACGCCTCGAACCTCGTCCTCGAGCAGCACTTCGCCACCAGCGCCGACGGCACCCGTGTTCCCTTCTTCATCGTCCACCGCAAGGGCGTGCCGCACGACGGCAGGCAGCCGACGCTGCTGTACGGCTACGGCGGCTTCGAAATCTCGCTGACCCCCGCGTACTCGGGCGTCGTCGGCAAGGGCTGGCTCGAGCGCGGCGGCGTCTACGTCGTCGCCAACATCCGCGGCGGCGGCGAATACGGCCCGCGCTGGCACCAGGCCGCGCTGAAGCAGGACCGGCACAAGGCCTACGAGGACTTCGCCGCCGTCGCGAAGGAACTCGCGTCGCACGGCATCACCTCGCCCGCGCACCTGGGCATCATGGGCGGCAGCAACGGCGGCCTGCTCGTCGGCAACATGCTGACGCAGTACCCGGAACTGTTCGGCGCCGTCGTCGTGCAGGTGCCGCTGCTCGACATGAAGCGCTACAGCCACCTGCTGGCGGGCGCGTCGTGGATGGCCGAATACGGCGATCCCGACACCGCCGACTGGAACTACATCAAGACGTTCTCGCCGTACCAGCTGTTCGATCCGGCGAAGGATTACCCGCCGACCTTCATCTGGACGACGACGCGCGACGACCGCGTGCACCCCGGCCACGCGCGCAAGATGGCGGCGAAGATGCTCGCGGCCGGCAAGGACGTGCGCTACTACGAGAACACCGAGGGCGGCCACGGCGCCGGCGCGACCAATGCGCAGCAGGCGCACGTGTGGGCGCTGACTTACGCGTTCCTGTGGAAGACGCTCGGCGCGAAGTGACGGACGACCAGTGATGGAGGATCGCAAGACCGCAGCGGATGCACCGCCGCCGCCGGACGTCGCCCGCAAGCCGCACGTGGTGAGGGCGCCGTTCGGCGCCGAGCGCCAGGACGAGTACTACTGGCTGCGCGACGACGAGCGCACCGACCCCGCGGTGCTCGGCTACCTCGAAGCCGAGAACGCCCATGCCGACGCGGTCATGGCGCCGCTGCAGCCGCTGCAGGACGCGCTCTACGCGGAGATGGTCGGGCGCATCCGCCAGGACGACAGCAGCGTGCCGTTCCGCCAGCACGGCTGGTGGTACTACGCGCGCTACGAGACCGGCAAGGACTACCCGATCCACGCGCGGCGATGCGACGAACCCGGGCTCGACGCGCTCGCCGTGCAGCACGCGAACGACACCGGCGCGCCTGGCGAGCAGGTGCTGCTCGACGTCAACGCGATGGCCGCGGGGCTCGACTACTTCAGCGTCGGCGCCTACGAAACCAGCCCGGACAACCGCATGCTCGCCTGGGCGGAGGACGACGTCGGCCGCCGCCAGTACGTCATCCGCTTCCGCGACCTGGAGACCGGCGAGACGCTGCCGGACCGCATTGCCGGCGTTTCGTCCGACCTGGTGTGGGCGGACGACAACCGCACGCTGTTCTACATCGAGAACGATCCCGAAACGCTGCTCACCGTGCGCGTCCGCCGGCACCTGCTCGGCACCGACGCGGCGGCCGATCCCCTGGTGTACGAGGAGGAGGACGACAGCTTCTACCTCGGTATAGACCGCACCCGGGATGATCGCTACATCTGCATCGTCGCCGAGAGCACCGTTTCGAGCGAATTGCGTTACGCGCCCGCCGCCGACCCGCGCGAGTTCGTGGTGCTCGCACCGCGCGCGCGCGACGTCGAGTACGACGCCGACCACCTCGGCGGCCGCTGGGTGATCCGCACCAACGCGCCCGCCGCCGACGGGTCGCCCGCCACCAACTTCCGGCTCGCCGCCGCCGCCGACGGCGCGCATGCGCGCGCGCAGTGGATCGATCTCGTCGCGCACGATCCCGAGGTCTACCTCGAGGACTTCGAGCTGTTCGACGGCTTCATCGCCATCGGCGAGCGTTCCGGCGGCCTCGAGCGCATCCGGATCCTGCAGGGCGACGGCACGGCGGAATACGTGCAGGCGCAGGAATCCGCGTATTCGATGGGCCTGGACGTCAACAGCGAGCCCGGCACGTCGCGCCTGCGCTACGGCTACACCTCGATGACCACGCCGGAAACGACGTACGAACTCGACGTCGCCACCGGCGAGCGCCGCCTGCTGAAGCAGCAGCCGGTGCCGGGTTACGACCCCTCGAAGTACGCCACCGAGCGCCTGTGGGCGACCGCGCGCGACGGCACCCGGATCCCGGTGTCCATCGTCTACCGGCACGGCTTCCGCAAGGACGGCACGGCGGCGCTGCTGCAGTACGCCTACGGCAGCTACGGGCACTCGATCGACCCCGGCTTCAGCTCGACCGTGGTGAGCCTGCTCGATCGCGGCATGGCCTACGCGATCGCGCACGTCCGCGGCGGCGAGGAAATGGGCCGCCGCTGGTACGACGACGGCAAGCTGCTGCGCAAGAAGAACACGTTCACCGACTTCATCGACGCCACCGCCTTCCTCGTCGCCGAGGGCTACGCCGCGCCCGGGCGCGTCGCCGCGCACGGCGGCAGCGCCGGCGGCCTGCTGATGGGCGCGGTCGCGAACATGGCGCCCGCCGCCTACCGCGTGATCCTGTCGCAGGTGCCGTTCGTGGACGTGGTGACGACGATGCTCGATCCGACGATCCCGCTCACGACCAACGAATACGACGAGTGGGGCAATCCGGAGCGGCGCAGGGACTACGACTACATGCTGTCGTATTCGCCGTACGACAACCTGTCGGCGCAGGCGTATCCGGCGATGTTCGTCGGCACCGGGCTGTGGGATTCGCAGGTGCAGTACTGGGAGCCCGCGAAGTACGTGGCGCGCCTGCGCGACCTGGACACGGGGGGCCGCACCGTCGTGTTCCGCACCAACATGGATGCCGGGCACGGCGGCAAGTCCGGCCGGTTCCGGCGCTACCGCGAGCTGGCCGAGATGTACGCGTTCATGCTCGACCAGCTCGGCGTCGCGCCGGGCGGGGCGGCGCGCTAGACTGCCGGCATGAACAAGTCCGTCGCCTTTGCCGCCATCGCCGCCCTGTCCGCCACGCTGCTCGCCGCCTGCGGCAACAAGGGGCCGCTGGTGCGCCCGTCCGACATCCCGCCGCCTGCCGAGGCCATGCCCGCGGCGGCGCCGGCGCCGGCGACCGACGGCGCGACCCTGCCCGACACCACGCCGCCTGCGCAGCCGCCGGTCACCGATGTCGTCGCCCCGCCGCCCGCACAAGGCGATGGCGACTGACGTGTCGCCCGCGCCGCGCCCCGCGTTGCGCTTCACCAAGATGCATGGCGCCGGCAACGACTTCGTCGTGCTGGACCTGCGCGGGCGCGACGGCGAGGCCGCGCTGCCGCCGCCGACGCCGGCGCTGGCCAGGGCGCTCGGCGACCGCCACTTCGGCGTCGGCTGCGACCAGATCCTGACCATCGAGCCGCCGCGCAGCGCCGACGCCGTCGCTGCCTACGGCATCTGGAATTCCGACGGCAGCGCCGCGATCCAGTGCGGCAACGGCGCCCGCGCGGTCGCGGCCTGGCTGGTGCGCGACGGCACCGCGCGCGGCGCGCGATTCGTCGTCGACAGCCCGTCGGGCACGCACGCCGTCGATATGCTCGGCGGCGGGCGCTATCGCATCGCGATGGGCATGCCGCGCTTCCTGCCGGCGCAGGTGCCGCTGGCCGGTTTCGACGAGGCGCAGGATGCCTACGCGCTCGACGTCGATGGCCGGCCCGTGCGCTTCGGCGCGGTCGCGGTCGGCAATCCGCACGCGGTGATCCAGGTCGACGATGTCGCGGCGGCGCCCGTGGGCGTGCTCGGCCCGGCATTGCAGCGCAGCGGCGCATTCCCGGAATCGGTGAACGTCGGCTTCGCGCAGGTCGAATCGCGCGGGTGCATCCGCCTGCGCGTGTACGAGCGCGGCGCGGGCGAGACGCTCGCCTGCGGCAGCGGCGCCTGCGCCGCGGCGGTGGTGTTGATGCGCCGCGGCCTCGTGGAGCGCGAAGTCGACGTGGACTTGCCCGGCGGCACGCTGCGCATCGGCTGGCGCGACGACGCGGCGCCGATCACAATGGCCGGGCCCGCGGCGTTCGTGTTCGAGGGCGAATTCGACCTGGGGAATGTCGCATGACCGAAAAACTGGGCGCGCACGAAGTCGCCGCCTTCCTGCGCCGGCACCCGAAGTTCCTGCAGCAGTTCCCCGACCTCGCGATGAGCATGGTGGTGCCGCGCGAGGACGGCCCGGCCGCGTCGTTGGCGAGCTACCAGCTCGAGGTGCTGCGCGACAAGAACCGCGAGCTCACGCGCCGCCTGCACGAACTGTTCGCCAATGCCCAGGAGAACGAGCGCCTGGCCGTGCGCACGCACCAGCTGACGCTGGCGCTGCTGCGCCAGGACGACGCGGCCGCGACCTTGCGCGCGATGGTCGCGTCGCTGCGCGAGGATTTCCAGGGCGACCTGGTGCAGGTCGTGCTGTTCGACGCGGTCGGCGGCCTCGACGACGTGGACTGGCTGCAGGTCGTCGCGCGCGGCGATGCGCGGCTGGCGCCGTTCAGGGATTGCCTCGGCGACGGCGAGCCGATCTGCGGCCGGCTGCAGCCCGAGAAGAACACGCTGCTGTACGGCGATCGCGTCGAGGACGTGCAGTCGAGTGCCTTGCTGCCGCTGGTCGGCGCGGGCGGCGCGCCCGCGCTCGGCGTCATCGCCGTCGGCAGCCGCGACCCGAACCGCTTCTACCCCGGCATGGGCACGCTGTTCCTGCGCATGATGGGCGAAGCGCTCACCGTCGCCCTGCAGCGCTTCGAAGCGGAGTCGTAGGGCGCCGCCGTGCCGAACGGCGACATCACGCACTACCTCGAGCATCTGCGCGTCGAGCGCAATGTCTCCCCGCACACGCTCGACGGCTACCAGCGCGACCTCGCCGCGCTTTCCGCGTGGTGTGAAGCGCAGTCGCGCGATGTCCTGACGCTCGGTGCGGAGGACATCCGCGCCTTCATCGCCGCGGAGCACCGACGCAGCCTGGCGAACGATCCGCAGCGGCACCCGTCGCCCAAGAGCCTCCAGCGCCGCCTGTCCGCGGTGCGCAGTTTCTACGCGTGGCTGCTGAAGCATCGGCGCATCGCCGCGAGCCCGGCAGCTGCCATCCGTGCGCCCAAGGCGCCGCGCAAGCTGCCGCAGGTTCTCGATCCCGACGAAGCGCAGGTGCTGGTCGAAGTCCCGACCGATGCGCCGCTGGGCCTGCGCGATCGCGCACTGCTCGAACTCTTCTACTCGTCGGGCCTGCGCCTGTCCGAGTTGTGCGCGTTGCGCTGGCGCGACCTCGACCTGGCCGAAGGCCTGGTGACGGTGCTCGGCA
>CBIHRR010000012.1:0-26112 GCA_966212495.1 uncultured Gammaproteobacteria bacterium | reverse complement strand
GGCCGTCGGCGGGCAGCCGGGCACGTAGACGTCGACCGGCACGATGCGGTCGCAACCGCGCACGACCGCGTAGGACTAGTGGTAGTAGCCGCCGCCGTTGGCGCAGGAGCCCATCGAGATCACCCACTTCGGGTCGGGCATCTGGTCGTAGACCTTGCGCAACGCCGGGGCCATCTTGTTGACCAGGGTGCCGGCCACGATCATCACGTCCGACTGGCGGGGCGACGGGCGGAACACGACGCCGAAGCGGTCGAGGTCCAGGCGCGCGGCGCCGGCATGCATCATCTCGACGGCGCAGCACGCGAGGCCGAAGGTCATCGGCCACATCGAGCCGGTGCGCGCCCAGTTGAGCAGCGCGTCGGAGCTGGTGGTGACGAAGCCGCGCTCGAGCAGCGGGTTCTCGCCGTCCGGCCGCAGGATGTCGTCCACGCGCCCTTCGGGCAGCGGGTTGTTCATCAGCGAGCTGTTCAGCAGCGTCTCGACCGACCGGTTCACTCCCACGTCAGGGCTCCCTTCTTCCATGCATAGGCGAAGCCGAGGACCAGCAGCGCGAGGAACACGCCCATCTCCACCAGGCCGAACGGACCGAGCTCGCGGAACACGACCGCCCACGGGAAGACGAAGGCGATCTCGAGGTCGAAGACGATGAACAGGATCGCCACGAGGTAGTAGCGGACGTCGAACTGCATCCGCGCGTCCTCGAACGCGGGGAAACCGCACTCGTACGGCGACAGCTTCTCCGGGTTCGGGCGCCGGGGCCCGAGCACGTTGCCGATCACGATCAGGGCGACGCCGATGCCGCCGGCGACGAACAGGAACAGCAGGGTCGGCAGGTATTCGGCCAGCACGCTCGTCCTCTCAGGCCATCCTGGCCGTCGCCGGGCATCCTGCCCGGGTTACTACAAGTGGTGCCCAAGGGGGGACTCGAACCCCCACGACCTAAGCCGCTACCACCTCAAGGTAGTGCGTCTACCAATTCCGCCACCTGGGCAATTCAGAGAGATTTTAACCGTTGCTTACTTCGTCGGGGGCGGCACCGGCTGCTCCGTCGCCGGCTGTCCCGCCGCCGGGGCAGGCGCGGCCGGCACCGTCGACGCGGCGGCAGGCGCCTGCGTTGCCGCGGCGGGCGCCGCCGGCACGTTGCCCGTCGCCGCGGGCTTGGCGGCCGGCGCGGCCGGCACCTGGGCCATCACCCCGAGATCCTCCTGCACCGGGCCCTGCGGCCGGGTGGCGGTGTGCGTGGCGTACCACGCCATGCCCATGCTGATGCCGAAGAAGGCGATCGCCAGCCACTTGGTGCTCTTGGACAGGAAATTGGAAGCGCCGCGCGAGCCGAACACGGTGGCCGAAGCGCCGCCGCCGAAGCCGGAACCCGCCTGCGCGCCGGCGCCGCGCTGCATGAGGATCAGCGCGATCATCGCAAGCGCGAGCAGCACGTACACCACGTTGATGACCAGGATGAGCATTTGCGTGAAGCGTCCGTTGTGGGGCTAGGGCGCCGCCGCCGTGGCGATGGCAAGGAAATCGGCGGCCACCAGCGCGGCCCCGCCGATCAGCCCGCCATCGACGTCGGGCTGTGCGAACAGCGCGGCGGCATTGTCGGGCTTGCAGCTGCCGCCATAGAGGATCGGCAGCGAGCCCGCGATTTTAGCATTACGGGCCTCGATTTCGCCACGGATGAACGCGTGGACCGCCTGCGCCTGGTCCGGCGTGGCGGTCCGGCCCGTGCCGATGGCCCAGACCGGCTCGTAGGCCACGATCGCGCCGTCCAGCGCTTCCGCCCCGGCCAGGTCGAAAAGGGGCTGGAGCTGGGACTGGATGCAGTACTCGGTCTGGCCGGATTCGCGCTGCTGGAGGGTCTCGCCCACGCACAGGATCGGGACCAGGCCCGCGGCGCGCGCCGCCAGGAACTTGCGCGCGACCAGCTCGCTGCCTTCCTGGTGGTACTGGCGGCGCTCGGAGTGGCCGACCAGGCCGTAGCGCGCGCCCACGTCCACCAGCATCGCCGCCGAGACCTCGCCGGTGTAGGCGCCGCGCTCGTTCGCGCTCACGTCCTGCGCGCCGAAGGCGATGCCGGCGGCGGCGTAGTGCTCCACCAGCTCGCCCAGGTAGGGCAGCGGCGGCAGCACGACCGCCTCCACGCCCGCGGGCACGGGGCCGGCGACGATCGCGTCCATCAGCGCATGGGCGAACGCGCGGTCCCCGTGCAGCTTCCAGTTTCCAGCGACGATCCTGCGGCGCATCGTCGGCTCCAGTCCGGTCGAGGCCGCGCAGTCTAACAGCGCACCGCTAGAATCCAAGGCTGGAGCGCCACGGCAAGGGGACGCGCGATGCAGGAAACGGACGGCGGCGACGCGGGGCATGCCGGCGCGGGCGGTGCCGGCGCAGGTCGCGCCGGCGCGGGCCACGCGCTGGTCACCGGCGCATCGAGCGGCATCGGCGCCGCGATCGCGCGCGAATACGCGCGTCGCGGCGTGCCGCTGGTGCTCAGCGCGCGTCGCATCGAACGGCTGGAGGCGCTCGCGGCCGAACTCCGCGGGCAGGTCGACGTCGCCTGCATCGCCGCCGACCTCGCCGACCCGGACGCGCCAGCCCGCTTGCAGGCCGAACTCGACGCGCGCGGGATCGCGGTGTCGCGCCTCGTCAACAACGCCGGCTACGGCGTGCCCGGCCGCTTCCTGTCGTCGGACTGGGCGGTGCACCGCGACTTCATGCAGGTGATGGTGGGCTCGGTGCTCGAGCTCACGCACCGGCTGCTGCCGGCGATGGAAGCCGCGGGCCACGGCCGCATCCTCAACGTCGCCTCGCTCGCGGGGCTGGTGCCCGCCTCGGCCGGACATACGCTCTATGGCGCGTCGAAGGCCTTCGTGATCCGCTTCTCCGAATCGCTCGCGCGGGAGACCGCATCGCGCGGCGTCCACGTGACCGCGCTCTGCCCCGGCATGACCTGGACCGAATTCCACGACGTCAACGGCATGCGCGCACGCGTCTCGCGCCTGCCCCGCTGGCTGTGGATGGATGCCGCCAGCGTCGCGCGACTCGGCGTGGATGCGGTCGAGCGCGGCGACGCGCGCTGCGTGCCGGGCGCCACCAACCGGATGCTGGCGGGCCTGTCGAAACATCTCCCCGAAGGCCTGGCCCGCGCCCTGCTCGAAAGCCGCAGCCGCGACTTCCGGGACGCCGACTGATGCCCGCGCCGCCGCCCGCCCCGAAGCAGCTGCCCTATCGCAAGCCCACCGAAGGCCGCGATTACTGGGTGTTCGACGACATCCTCGCCGACCCCGACGGCGTCCGCGCGCGCTGCCTGGCCCGCACCGACTGGGCCGAAGGCTACCCGTACAAGCCCGAGGCATGGCCCGGGATGCGCGCGATTCCCGCGCTGTCGCCCGACGAGCTCGCCGCCGTGGAATCTCGCGTGCTCGCCGCCACCGGCAGCAAGCGCCTCTGGGTGCAGGCCGCGCCCGACGGCGGCCACCTCAACCACAACTGCGTGCAGGTCGTCGGCGTCGACGAATCCGGCCCGAAGCCGCACACCGACTCGCGCGCGCTGTGCCGCTACGCTGCGGTGCTGTACCTGAGCCCGGGCGCGCCCGCGCATTGCGGCACCAGCTTCTATCGCCAGCGCGGCGCCGACGGGCGCATGGGCGGCAACATCGTGATGCCGCCCCACATGAACCTGGTCGAAGCGCTCGGCGCGCGCTTCATCGCGGTGGGATCCTTCGCCGAGGACGTGCGCGTCGACCACCGCTACAACCGGCTGCTGCTGTACCGCGCCAACCTGGTCCACAGCGCCACCGCCTATTGCGGCAGCACGCTCGCCGACAAGCGCATGGCGGCCGTCTTCTTCTGGATGGCCGCTTAAGGCATTCGTCTTCGGGACTGGGCGGTGGAAACGCGAGAGCGTGTGGCCCGCGCCCGCGGAGTGAGTCCTGGACGACTCGTCGACGCGGCGGACCACGCACACGCATTCGCGGCGCCCAGCCCCGAAGCCAGGCACGCGGCTACTTCAGCTTGATTTCGCGGAGGCGCTCTTCGAGGTAGCCCTGCGCCGTGATCGGCTCGGGATAGCGGCTCGGGTTGTCGGCCGTGACGCACGAGGGCAGCACGTCGATCAGGAAATCCGGGTTCGGATGCAGGAAGAACGGCGTCGAATAGCGCGGCTGCCGCGCCGCCTCGCCCGGCGGGTTCACGACGCGGTGCGTCGTCGACGGATACACGTGGTTGGTGTAGCGCTGCAGCATGTCGCCGATGTTGACCACGATGGTGTCGGCGTCGGCGGTGAACGGCACCCACTCGCCCTTGCGCGAAAGCACCTCCAGCCCGGGGGCGCTGGCGCCGACCAGCAGCGTGATATGGTTGATGTCCTGGTGGGCGCCGGCGCGCACGTTCGGCACGTCGGGCGTGGTGATCGGCGGGTAGTGGATCGGGCGCAGGATCGAATTGCCCTGCTCCGTCTTGTCCGCGAACCAGTCCTCGGGGAGGCCGATGTGCAACGCGAGCGCGGCGAGCACCTGCGAACCGAGCGCGTCCAGCGCCGAATACAGGCCGTAGCCCTGTTCGTGCAGCTCCGGCACTTCCTCCGGCCACAGGTTGGGCGGCATGTCGGCGGC
This sequence comes from uncultured Gammaproteobacteria bacterium, assembly GCA_966212495.1. Lineage (GTDB taxonomy): Bacteria > Pseudomonadota > Gammaproteobacteria > Xanthomonadales > Xanthomonadaceae > Cognatiluteimonas. The sequence goes on along the minus strand of CBIHRR010000012.1, from coordinate 21,502 downwards.
GTACTTCGAATCGCGCGGGATCTCGCGGCCGACGTGCCAGAACTCCTTGAGGTCGGGATAGCGCGAATCCTTCGCGGTCTCGACCATGAACGGCGTGTACCCGCGCGCGCCGCCGCCGCCGGGGACGTGGTACTTGCGCTTCGTTTCGTCGGGCAGCGCGAAGAAGCGCTTGAACGCCTCGTATGCGCCGTCGATCAGCGCCTGCGGGATGCCGTGGTTGCGGATGCCGGCGAAGCCCCATTCGCGGTAGGCCGCGCCGAGCTCGGCGACGAAGGCCGCGCGGTCGGCGGCACTCGCAGGCGCGGTGAAGCGCCCGATGTCCAGGGTCGGGATGTCGCGGGTCGGAGTCGTGCTGCTCATCGTGTCGCTGCCCATGCGTGTCGCTCAGGATTCGGCGGCCGCGCGCACAGCTCCGGCGAGCGCGTCCAGGGTGGATTGCACCAGCGAGGCATCGTCGGCCTCGACGGTCACGCGGACCACCGGCTCCGTGCCGGAGGGACGCAGGAAGGCGCGGCCGCGGCCTTCGACCGCGCGCTGCGCGGCAGCCAGGGCCTCGATCACGGCCGCGGCTTCGGCCGGCTTGCGGCCCGCGGCATAGCGCACGTTCACCGTCTTCTGCGGGACGCGCTGCATGCCGGCGAGCGCTTCCTGCAGCGGCCTGCCGGTGCGGTGCAGCACCTCGAGCACCTGCAGCGCGCTGACGATGCCGTCGCCGGTGTTGGCGCGGTCCAGGCACAGCAGGTGGCCGGAGGCTTCCCCGCCGAGCACGGCATCATGTTGCAGCAGCCCCTGGTGCACGTAACGGTCGCCCACCTTCGCGCGGACGAAGCCGATGCCGCGCTCGCCGAGCGCGCGCTCGAGGCCGAAGTTGCTCATCAGCGTGCCGACCACCGGCCCGCGCAGCCGGCCGCTGGCCTGCCAGTCGCTGGCCAGCAGCCAGATCAGGTCGTCGCCGTCGCGCACGCCGCCATCGCCGTCCACGAACAGCACGCGGTCGCCGTCGCCATCGAAGGCGATGCCGAGGTCCGCGCCGCTGGCGCGCACGTGCTCGGCCAGGTGTTCCGGATGGGTCGAGCCCACGCCGTCGTTGATGTTGGTGCCGTTCGGGTCGACGCCGATCGCCTCGACGCGCGCGCCCAGCTCGCGCAGCACCAGCGGCCCGAGCTGGTAGGTCGCGCCGTTGGCGCAATCCACCACGATCCGCATGCCGCCCAGGTCGAAGCCGCGCGGCACCGAATTCTTGCAGTGCTCGACGTAGCGGCCGATCGCGTCGCGGGTGCGCACCGCCTTGCCGAGTTCCTCGGACGGGACCGTGCGGAACGGATGGTCGAGCGCCGCCTCGATGGCGAGCTCGGTGGCGTCGTCGAGCTTCTCGCCGTGGGCGGAGAAGAACTTGATGCCGTTGTCGTTGTGCGGGTTGTGCGAGGCCGAGATCACGATGCCGCCGTCGGCGCGCATCGAGCGCGTGAGGTGCGCGACCGCGGGCGTCGGCATCGGGCCCATCAGCTGCACGTCGACGCCGGCCGCCACCAGGCCCGCTTCCAGCGCCGCCTCGAACATGTAGTTCGAGATGCGCGTGTCCTTGCCGATGATCACCACCGGCTTGCGCCAGGCGTTGCGCGACAGCGCGAAGCCGTAGGCGTTGCCCAGGCGCAGCACGAAGTCGGCCGAGATCGGGCCTTCGCCGACGCGGCCGCGGATGCCGTCGGTGCCGAAGTACCTGCGGCTGCTCACGAGGCGGTCCCCAGCGCCTCTTCCGGCGAGGGCTGGCGCATCAGCATCGCGAGCAGGTGCGCGATGCGCACCCGCAGCTCGCGCCGGTCGCAGATCTGGTCGATCGCGCCGTGCTCGACGAGGAACTCCGAACGCTGGAAGCCTTCCGGCAGCGTCTCGCGCACCGTCTGCTCGATCACGCGCGGGCCGGCGAAGCCGATCAACGCCTCGGGTTCGGCCATGTTGATGTCGCCCAGCATCGCCAGCGACGCCGACACGCCCCCGGTGGTCGGGTGCGTCATCACCGAAATGTAGGGCAGGCCCGCCGCGCGCAGCCGGCCGAGCGCCGCAGACGTCTTGGCCATCTGCATCAGCGAGAACAGGCTCTCCTGCATGCGCGCGCCGCCCGTCGCGGTGAAGCACACCAGCGGCGCGCCGATCTCCAGCGCGCGCTCGGCGGCCAGCGCGAATCGCTCGCCCACCACCGAACCCATCGAGCCGCCCATGAACGCGAAGTCGAACGCGCAGGCCACGACGGGTCGCCGGGCCAGCGTGCCTTCGAGCGCGACCAGCGCGTCGCGTTCGCCGCTGGACTTCTGCGCGGCCTTGATCCGGTCCGAGTACTTCTTCTGGTCCTTGAACTTGAGCACGTCGGTCGGGCCGAGCGCCGCGCCGATCTCGCGCGTGCCGCCGGCGTCGAGGAACGCGGCCAGGCGCGCCCGCGCCCGGATCGGCATGTGGTGCCCGCACTTCGGGCAGACCTCGAGGTTCTCCTCGAGCTCCGGCCGGTACAGGACCATGCCGCACTTGTCGCACTTCTCCCAGAGTCCTTCGGGCACGCTGCGCTTGCGGCCGGTGGCCGGCTCGGTGCGGATGCTCGCGGGCATCAGTTTCTTGAGCCAGCTCATGCGGTTGCGTTCACGTTCGGGGGACGGGGACTGGCCAGTGTAATCCGCGCGGCGCCGCGACCGCCACGGCGGCGGCCTCAGGCGGCGTCGAGCGCCGCCCGCAACGGGGCGAGGAATGCGCGGGCGCGGTCCGTCGCCCCGGCGACGCCCTCGGCCTCGGCGAGGGCCGCGACCAGGGCGCTGCCGACCACGATGCCGTCGGCGTGGGCGCCCACGGCGGCCGCGTCGGCGGCATCGCGGATGCCGAAGCCCGCCATCACCGGGAGCCGCGCGCCGGCACGCAGCGTGTCCAGCCGGCGGCCGACCGCGGCGGCATCGAGCACGGCTGCGCCGGTCACGCCGGCCAGGTTCACGTAGTAGAGATAGCCACGCGCATGCTCGAGCGAGGCGGCCATGCGCGCCGGCGACGTCGTCGGCGACGCCAGCGGCACGAGCGCCAGCCCGGCGGCGTCGAAGGCCGCGCGATGCGCGTCGGCCTCTTCCATCGGCAGGTCCACCAGCAGGACGCCGTCCACGCCGGCGCCGACCGCGTCGCGCGCGAACGCTTCGACGCCGCGCACCTCGACCGGATTCAGGTAGCCCATCAGCACGATCGGCGTGGCGTCGTCGCCGCGCCGGAACTCGCGCACGAACTCCAGCACCTGGCGAAGGCCCACGCCGCGCGCGAGCGCGCGCTCGGAACTGCGCTGGATCACCGGCCCGTCGGCCATGGGATCGGAAAACGGAATCCCGACCTCGAGCACGTCGGCGCCGGCCGCGACCAGCGCGTGGAGCACCGGCACGGTCGCCTCGACCGACGGATCGCCGGCGGTGACGAACGGCACCAGCGCCTTGCGGCCCGCGGCGCGCAACGCGTCGAAGCGCGCCTGCAATCGCGGCATCAGGCTTCCGCCGTCCCCACGAAGCCCTTGCCGGGCACGTAGCCGTTGGCCTTGTACTCCTCGGCCAGCTCGGATTCGCCGACGTCGATGCCGTGCTCGGCGCCGAGGCTGTCGAGGTGCTCGTTGAGCACGCGGCGGTACATGTCGGTCATGTAGTCGAGGAACGCCCCGCGCTGCGCGGCGGCTTCGCCGTCGGCGGCATCGAGGTAGACGAGCGCGTTGAAGCGCGCTGCCCCGTAGAGCGCCGCGAGGCTGACGCGCTTCGGGCCGTGCCGGGCCGCCTGCTTGTGCGCGAGCTCGAGGTACTCGTTGATGCTGGAGAAGAACTCCGGGTCGATCCTGTGCGGACGCTGGCCGTCCTGCGACGGCGCTCCGTTCTCGTTGGCCTGGGCGTCGGTGGCCTGGTTCTCGCTCGCCTGCTTGTCGTCGCTCACTGTGCTGCCTCGTGCTGCGTTCATCGGGAAAGGGTGGAAGGATCGCGGCGCGCCGCGACGGTGTGCAAATCCTTGTCGCCGCGACCCGACAGGTTGCACAGCACGATCGCGTCGCGCGGCATGCCTGCGGCGAGGTCGATCGCGCGCGCGAGCGCATGGCTGGATTCGAGCGCCGGCAGGATGCCTTCGGTGCGCGTCAGGCGGTGGAACGCGGCCAGCGCCTGGTCGTCGGTGACGCCGACGTATTCGGCGCGCCCCGTGTCCTTGAGCCAGGCGTGTTCCGGGCCGACGCCCGGATAATCCAGGCCCGCCGACACCGAATGGGTTTCGGTCACCTGGCCGTCGTCGTCGCAGAGCACGTAGGTGCGGTTGCCGTGCAGCACGCCGACGCGTCCCGCCGACAGCGATGCGGCATGGCGGCCGCTGGCGATGCCCTCGCCCGCCGCTTCCGCCCCGACGAGGCGCACGCCGGCGTCGCCGAGGAAGGCATGGAAGATGCCGATGGCGTTGCTGCCGCCGCCCACGCACGCGACCACCACGTCCGGCAACCGGCCGTGCTCGGCCAGCATCTGCGCGCGCGCCTCGCGCCCGACCACCGCGTTGAAGTCGCGGACCATGCGCGGGTACGGATCGGGCCCGGCGACGGTGCCGATGATGTAGAACGTGTCGTCGACGTTCGCGACCCAGTCGCGCATCGCCTCGTTGAGCGCGTCCTTCAGCGTCGCCGAACCCGCGTCCACCGGCACCACCGTCGCGCCGAGCATGTGCATGCGCTCCACGTTCGGGCGCTGCCGGGCGATGTCGGTCGCCCCCATGTACACGACGCATTCCAGGCCCAGGCGCGCGGCGACCGTGGCGCTGGCCACGCCGTGCTGGCCGGCGCCGGTCTCGGCGATGATGCGGGTCTTGCCCATGCGGCTGGCGAGCAGCGCCTGGCCGATGGTGTTGTTGATCTTGTGCGCGCCGGTGTGGTTCAGGTCCTCGCGCTTGAGCAGGATCCGCGCGCCGCCGACTTCCGCGCTCAGGCGCCGCGCGAAGTAGATCGGGCTCGGGCGGCCGACGTAGTGCGCGAGGTCGTCCTCGAACGCCGCGATGAACGCCGGATCGACGCGCGCCGCGTCGTACGCCGCGGCCAGCGCGCGCAAGGGTTCGACCAGGGTATCGGCGACGAAGCGGCCGCCGTGGCGGCCGAAATGGCCCGCGGCATCGGGCAGCGCGTCGAAGTCGACGTCGGGTTGCGTGGGGGACGACAGGTTCATCGGACGGCGTGTTGCGCCGGCATCCGGCGATCGGGCGGTCCAGTGTAGGGGAAAACGGCTGCCGGGCGATGCCGCAGGCGCCCTGTCCACCCGCTCCGGGCCCCGGGTGGCGCGGCCCGTGGCGTCAGCAGTCTTCGTGCTCGACGTGGCAATCGGCCCGGCGCACCGCCTCGACGAAGTGCCGCATCTTCTCGCCGTCCTTGATGCCCGGCGCGGACTCGACGCCGCTTGACACGTCGACGCCCCAGGGCAGCACGGACGTCACCGCCTCGAACACGTTGCCGGGATGGAGGCCGCCGGCCAGCAGCATCGGCGCCTGCAGGTCGGACGGAAGGCGCGCCCAGTCGAACGTGCGCCCGCTTCCGCCAGGCGCGCCGGCCGCGTTCGCATCGAACAGGAATCCGACCGCGCCCGGATATCGCGCGCGCAGGGCCGCCGCGGTCGGCGCCGTCCCGCCCATCGCGACGGCCTTGATGTAGGGCACGCCGAATCCACGGCAGAAGGCGTCGTCCTCGTCGCCGTGGAACTGCAGCAGCGTGGGCCGCACCAGGCGCACCGCCTTGCGCACTTCCTCGATGCCGTTGTCCATGAACAGCGCGACCGCGTCGACCAGCGGTCCCAGCGCCTGGCGCATCATCCGCGCCTGCTGCGGGTGCACGCGGCGCGGGCTGTCGACCGCGAACACGAAGCCGACGGCGTCCACCCCCAGTTCGCTGGCCAGGCGCACGTCGCCGGAGCGCGTCATGCCGCAGAACTTGATCCGCGTGCGGAACAGCGTGCGGCGGTCCTGGACCGGGACGCGTTGGATGCCGGGCGGGTTGATCGGGCTCATGCAGGCTCCTTCTCGGGGTCTTCCGTTGCCGCGGGCAGGCTCACCGCCGCCGGCAGATTCCAGCATGCCGGATACAGCGGGCCGATGAATACGAGGCCGGCGGCCGGCGCGGTGGGGCCGGCCAGCGTCCGGTCCCGCCCCGCCAGCAGTTCGGCGATCCAGCCTTCGGGCGCTTCCCCGCGTCCCACGGCCAGCAGGCTGCCGACGATGTTGCGGACCATGTGGTGCAGGAAGGCGTTGGCCTGCAACTCGATCGCGACGATGTCGCCGTCGCGGCGCACGTCGATGCGCTGCAGGTCGCGCCGGGCATGCGGCGCCTGGCAATGGACGGTGCGGAACGCGGAGAAGTCGTGTTCGCCCAGCAGCGCCTGCGCGGCGCGGTGCATGGCCGCGGCGTCGAGCGGGCGCCGTTCCCAGGCCAGGACATCGCGCTGCAGGGCCGGGCGCACCGGGCGGTTGAGGAGCCGGTAGCGGTATTGCCGCGCGCGCGCGCTGAAGCGCGCATGGAATTCGCCGTCCACCGGTTGGCACCACAGCACGCTGGCCTGCGGTGGCAGCCGCGATGTCGTGCCGAGCACCCAGCCGCGCGGTTCGCGCGCGGCATCGCTGTCGAAGTGCACGACCTGGCACGCGGCGTGCACGCCGGCATCGGTGCGGCCGGCGCAGGTGGTGGCGACGCGATGGCCGGCGACCGACGACAGCGCGTCCTCGAGCGCGGCCTGCAGCGTCGGCTCGGGGCGCCGCGTGGCCGCGTCCGGGCGATCCAGCCGCTGCCATCCGCTGAAGCCGGTGCCGTCGTACTCCAGCCCGAGTGCGTAACGCACGCCCTGCCCCCGCGATGCGCCGGCCGCGTCGATCAACCGATCTCGCGCATCATGCGGGCGGCGATTTCGCGCGCGACCGGATCGCGTCCTTCCATCGCCTCGCGCAGCAGCTCGCGCGCGGCGGACTCGTCGCCGAGGTCGAGGTAGGCACGCGCGAGTTCGACCTTGCGCGCGGGCGGGGCGTTCTCGTCGGCGCGCACCGGCGCGGGCGAGGCCGGCGGCATCGTGCCGACCCGGTCCGGGGCGGCGGTCCAGTGCGAAGGCGACGGCGACGATGGCGCGGCTTCGGGCGCGGTCGGCGCCAGTTCGACCGGCGTCGGCGCGACCGGCTCGACGGCACGGGACTGGGCTGGCGTTGCCGCAGGTGCCGCCGGCGGCGCCGACGGCGGCGGTACGAACGAAGGCACGGCAACCGCCGGGGCGGGTTCGACGCGAGCGGCAGGGACCACGGGAGCGGGCTTGCGCGGGAAGGCGAACGGTCGGGCGCGACCTTCGCCGCCGCGGCGCTTCCACCACCACCAGCCGCCCACCGCGACCACGAGCAACGCCAGCGCCAGCCAGGGCCACAGCACGGTGTCGCGCCCGGCGGCGGCCTTCGCCGGCGGAGGCGCCTGCAGCGCCTGCTGCTGCGCCTTCGCGAGGTTGGCGCGGGCTTCGGCAAGCGCACTGTCCTTCATCGCGATCAGCTGCTGTTGCTGCTGCTGGATCTTTTCGAGCTCGGCGACGCGCGTCTTCAGCTCGCCCACTTCCGCGTCGCGCGCGGCCACCGTCTCGCGGGTTTCCTGGATTTCCTGTCGCAACATCGTGCCCTCGCCGCCGGCTTGTGCGCCGGACTGTGTGCCTGCGCCCTTGCCCGTGGCGGGCGGGACGATCTGCAGGTGCGCGTCGCTCGCCTTGCGCTCGACGCCGCCGTCCACGCGCGCGACCGGCGCCTGCACCGGCGCGGATCCTTCGATGGCGGCAGCGGCCGCCGGCAATCGCGTCGCGGCGGCCTGCCGCCATTGCGCGACCTGCTGGCGAACGAGTGCCGCCGCTTCGCCGCTGCTGTATCGGGCGAGCGCCTCGTCCGTCGGCGCGCGCAACACGGCGCCCTCGCGGATGAGGTTGATGTTGCCGTCGATGAAGGCGTCCGGATTGGCCTGGAGCAGCGCCAGCATCATCTGGTCGAGGCTGCGCGCGCCGCGGTCCAGCCCGCTGGCGATGGCGCCGAGCGTTTCGCCGGCACGCACGGTGTGGGCGGCCGACGCGGCGGCGGATGCGTCCGCGGCGGCGGCGTCGGCGGGCCTGGCGGCGGGCTCGGGTGCTGCGGGCGCGGGCGCGGCGGCGGCGGGCTTCGGCGCTGCCTCCATCGGCGCGGGCTTGGGCACGGGCGCTGGCGGGGGCGCGGGGACCGGTTCGGGCAAGGGCTCGGCGACGACGTCCGCGTCGTTGCCGGCCGCCGCGGTCGCTGGCGCTTCCGCCGGCATCGCAGCGGGCTCGGCCGGCGCAGGCACCGACGCTGCAGGCGGCGGCGGAAGGCGTGGCGGCGCTGCCGGCACGGTCGCCGCGGGCGCGGGCGCAGGCGGCGGCAGTGCCGTCGCCGGCGCGGGTTCCGCTGCCCGCGTGATCGTGTTCGGCGCTGCGACCGTCGGCGCCCGGATCGGCTGCGCCGGCGCAGCCAGCGAGCTGGGCGCTTCCAGCAGCGCGGAATACTCGCGCACGAGGCGGCCCGCGCCCCAGTCCACCTCGATCAGGAAGGTGAGCAGCGGCTGCCGCAGCGGCGCGACGCTGGTCACGCGGATCACGGGCTGGCCGCGGCCGTCCACCGCGACCGTGAAGCGCAGGTTGGCGGTGGCCGCATCCGGCGCCGGCAACCCGACGCGGCGGAAGGTTTCCGGCGACGCCAGGCGCACCTGCAGGTTGCCGAGTTCGGAGGGATCGGCGGCGACGACCGGGATCTCGGCCAGCAGCGGCTGGCCCGGCGCGGACTTCACGACGATCCGGCCCAGGCCCAGCGCGAACGCCGGCGACGCGACCGCGAGCGCGAGCGCGAACAGCAGCGCCCGCGCGGCGCGCCACCCGATGCCGCGCTTGTGGATGCCCGACCTGCCTGCCTTCACGCCCTTCCCCCGGGACTTCACCTTCGGGACTCTAGCGGCCCGCCACGCCTGTGCGCAACGACGCGCGCACCCGGTCACGCTTCCGCTGCGACCAGTTCCGCCAGCTGCACCGCGTTCAGCGCCGCGCCCTTGCGGATGTTGTCGGACACGATCCACAGGTTCAGCCCGCGCGGATGCGACAGGTCCTCGCGGATGCGGCCGACGAACACCGGATCCCGGCCCGAGGCATGCGTCACCGGCGTCGGATATCCGCCGCCGACGGCTTCGTCGACGACTTCGACGCCGGGCGCCGCTTCCAGCAGCGCGCGCGCCTGCGCGGCGGTCAGCTTGTCGCGCGTCTCGATCGACACCGCCTCCGAGTGACCGTAGAACACCGGCACCCGCACCACGGTGGCGTTCACGCCGATCGACTCGTCGCCGAGGATCTTGCGCGTCTCCCACACCAGCTTCATTTCCTCGCTGGTGTAGCCGTTGTCGAGGAAATCGCCGCCGTGCGGGATGACGTTGAACGCGATCTGCACCGGATACACCTCCGGCTCGACGGCGTGGAAATTGAGCAGGCCCGCGGTCTGCCGTCCGAGCTCCTCGAGCGCGCGGCGCCCGGTGCCCGACACCGACTGGTAGGTGGCGACGTTGATGCGTTCGATGCCCGCCGCGCGGTGCAGCGGCGCCAGTGCGACCAGCATCTGCATGGTCGAGCAGTTGGGATTGGCGATGATGCCGCGCGGGCGATGCTTCAACGCCTCGGGGTTGACCTCGGCCACCACCAGCGGCACGTCGTCGTCGCGGCGAAACGCGGACGAGTTGTCGATCACCACCGCGCCGGCGGCGGCGAACTTCGGCGCGTATTCGCGCGACACGTCGCCACCCGCGGAGAACAGCGCGATGTCCACGCCCGCCGGGTCGAAGGTGGCGAGATCGCGCACCATCACGTCGTCGTTGCCGAACGCCACCTCGCCGCCGGCCGAACGCTCGCTGGCCAGCGCGACCAGTTCGCCCACCGGGAACTTGCGCTCCGCCAGGATCGACAGCATCACCTCGCCGACCGCGCCGGTGGCGCCGACCACCGCAACCTTCAGCTTGCCCTTCACTGCTGCCTGCCTTGCATCGTCATCCTGGAATCCTGGGGAATACTTCGCCGACGTCGCCGCATTGCGCGCGGTGCCGGAGCGCCTGGTCCATCAGCACCAGCGCGAGCATCGCCTCGCAGATCGGTACCGCGCGGATGCCCACGCAGGGATCGTGCCGCCCCGTCGTGGCCACTTCGATCTCGTTGCCGTGCACGTCCAGGCTGCGCCCGGGCAGTCGCAGGCTCGAGGTCGGCTTGAACGCGACCGACACCACGACGGCCTGGCCGCTGGAAATGCCGCCGAGGATGCCGCCCGCGTGGTTGGACAGGAAGCCCGCCGCCGTCGCTTCGTCGCGATGTTGCGTGCCCTTCTGCGCGATGCTGGCGAAGCCGTCGCCGATCTCCACGCCCTTGGCCGCGTTGATCGACATCATCGCCGCGGCGAGTTCCGCGTCGAGCTTGCCGTAGACCGGTTCGCCCCAGCCCGGCGGCACGCCGGTGGCCACGGCGGTGACGCGCGCGCCGACCGAATCACCGGACTTGCGCAGCGCATCCATGAAGCTTTCCAGCTCCGGCACCTGCGCGGCATCGGGCCAGAAGAACGGATTGGCATCCACGGCGGCGAGGTCGGCGCTGCGCGGCAGCACCGGGCCGAGTTGCGCGAGCCAGCCGCGCACGGCGACACCGTGGCGCTGCGCCAGCCATTTCTTCGCGATCGCGCCGGCCGCGACGCGCATCGTCGTCTCGCGCGCCGAGGCGCGACCGCCGCCGCGCGGATCGCGAACGCCGTATTTCTGCCAGTAGGTGTAGTCGGCGTGGCCCGGGCGGAACTGCTCGGCGATCGCGTCGTAGTCCTTGCTGCGCGCATCCGTGTTGCACACCAGCAGCGCGATCGGCGTGCCGGTGGTGCGGCCTTCGTGGACGCCCGACAGGATCTCGACTTCGTCCGCTTCGCGCCGCTGCGACGTGTGCCGGCTGCGGCCCGTGGCGCGGCGCGCGAGGTCGTCGACGAAGTCCTCCGGCGCGAGCGCGAGCCCCGGCGGGCAGCCGTCGACGACGCAGCCGATCGCGGGACCGTGCGATTCCCCAAACGTGGTGACGCGCAGCAGCTGGCCGAAGGTGTTGGACATCGCCGCGCGGCCGTCGCTCAGAACAGGCCGGGCGCGTCGGCTTCGCCGGCGCCATCGCTGCCGCCGGCCGCGTCGGCGTGGGCCGCGGCGGCGCGCCGCGCGGGGGCCGCGGCAGTTCCGCGTGCGTCGGCGAGCGCGCTGATGCGCGCGTGGTGCGCCACCAGGTCATGGCGCTCGGCGACGAACACGCCCATCTGGCCCACCTTGAACTCGACCCACGCCAGCGGCAGCTCGGGCAGCAGCTTCACCAGCGCTTCCTCGGCCTCGCCCACCTCGCACACCAGCAATCCGTCCTCGGTGAGGTGCAGCGGCGCGTCGCGCAGGATCCGCAGGGCCAGGTCGAGGCCATCGCGGCCGGCGCGCAGGCCCAGTTCGGGTTCGTGCGCGTATTCGGCCGGCAGCGCGTCGGTCTCGTCGTCGGTGACGTACGGCGGGTTGGTGACGATCAGGTCGTAGTGCTCGCCCGTCAGCGCCGAGAACAGGTCGGAACGCAGCAGGCGCAGGTTGCGCACGTGCAGGCGCGCCTCGTTCTCGCGCGCCAGCGACAGCGCCTCGTCCGACAGGTCCACGCCGTCGACGTGCCAGTCGGGGTTGTAGTGCGCCATCGCGATCGCGATGCATCCCGAGCCGGTGCAAAGGTCGAGCGCGCGGCGCACTTCGCGGCCGCCGAGCCAGGGCTCGAAGCCGCGCTCGATCAGTTCGGCGATCGGCGAACGCGGTACCAGCGCGCGCGGGTCGGACTTGAACGACAGCCCGGCGAACCAGGCCTCGCCCGCCAGGTAGGCGGCGGGAACGCGCTCCTCGATGCGGCGCAGGAACAGGCCCAGCACGTCTTCCTTCTCCGCCAGCGTGACCCGGGCGTTGCCGTAGGCCGGCGGCAGGTCGTGCGGCAGGTGCAGGGCGTGCAGCGTGAGCTGGGTCGCCTCGTCCAGGGCGTTGTCGTAGCTGTGGCCGAAGGTCAGCCCGGCGGCGCTGAAGCGGCTGGCGCCGTACCGGATCAGGTCGATGATGGTCTGGAGCTCGTCGGTCATGATCGGGTCGGCCTGGTCCTGTGTGCCCGGGCGGCCGCCTGGAAAGCGGTGCCGGACCGGGAATTATAGGGGTGGCGCGGCTATCATGGCCGAAGTTCAAGTATCTGCTGAGGTAGGCCCTCCCGATGTTCAACCGGACCACCCTCGTCGTCCTCGTCGCCGCGCTGGCCGCCGCCCTCGCCTTCTGGGCCGCGCAGCATCGCCTTGCCGCGGAAGCGCCCGGCCCGCAGTTGCGGGTCGTGCGGCTGTTCGAGCAGCCCCGCGCGCTGCCCGCGTTCTCGCTGCAGCAATCCGACGGCACGCCGCTGGTGCCGGGCGAGTTGCAGGGGCACTGGACCCTGGTCTTCCTCGGCTTCACGCATTGCCCGGACGTCTGCCCGACCACGCTCGCGCGCCTCGCGCAGGCGCAAAAGGCGTGGGCCGCGCTGCCGGAGGCGACGCGGCCGCGGGTGCTGTTCGTCTCGGTGGATCCGGATCGCGACACGCCGGACCGCGTCGGCGAATACGCGCATGCCTTCCACAAGGACACGCTGGCGGCGACCGCCGACATCCCCGCGCTCGAGGCGTTCGCGCGCTCGCTGTCGCTGGTGTTCATGAAGGTGCCCGCGCCCGCCGGCGCGCCCGCGGACGAGTACAGCGTCGACCATTCCGCCGCGCTGGCGGTGCTCGATCCGCAGGCGCGGATGGCCGGCGTGGTCCAGCCGTCCGGCGACACCGGGCTCGATGCGCAGGCGATCGCCGCCGACCTGGCCGCGCTCACGCGCAAGCGCCCCTGATCCGGCAGAGGCCCGCGCGATGGACGCCCTGACCACCCTCACCCATGTCCTGCCGCACCGCCTGCTGTCGGGACTCGCACGGCGGCTCGCCTATTCGCGCCATCCGCGCGTGCGGCGCTGGCTCATCGACACCGTGGTCGCACGCTTCGGCGTGGACCTGTCCGAGGCACTGGAACCCGATGCGCACGCGTACGAAAGCTTCAATGCGTTCTTCACCCGCGCGCTGAAGCCCGGCGCGCGCCAGCCCGATCCGGATCCGCGCGCGCTGCTGATGCCGGCCGACGGCCGCATCAGCCAGTGCGGCGCGATCCACGGCGGCCGCATCTTCCAGGCCAAGGGCCAGTCGTTCACCGCCGCGGAACTGCTGGGCGAAGCGGATGCGGCGATGCCCTTCGCCGAAGGCCTGTACGCGACGGTCTACCTGTCGCCGCGCGACTACCACCGCGTCCACATGCCCTGGACCGGGCGCCTGGTGCGGACGGTCCACGTGCCGGGCCGGCTGTTCTCGGTCGGGCCCGCGGCGGTTCGCGAGGTGCCTCGGCTGTTCGCGCGCAACGAGCGCCTGGTCTGCCATTTCGACTGCGACTTCGGCCCGATGGCGGTGGTGATGGTCGGCGCGCTGCTGGTCTCGGGCGTGGAAACGACCTGGAGCGGGGTGGAGATCCCGCGCTACGGGAAGGCCGTCACCGCGAAGGATTACGGCAGGCAGAGGATCGTGCTCGAACGATTCGCCGAGATGGCGCGCTTCAATTACGGCTCGACGGTCATCGTGCTGCTGCCGCCGGGCGTGGCCGCGCTCGCGCCCGGGCTCGGCGCGGAATCGCCGGTGCGCCTCGGCCAGCGCCTCGCGACGCTGGCCTGACCCTGCTTCCGCCGGCGATGGCGGCGATTCGCGCCGCCGTTGCCGCTATTGCCTGCAGGCGTCGAGCTTGAGCCGCTGGCCGGGCTTGATGCGATAGGCCGGCGCCTTGATCTTGTTGCCCTTCGCCAGGTCCGCCGGCGTGCACTGGAACTTGCGCGCGATCGAGCTCAGCGTCTCGCCGCGCTGCACCTGGTAATGCTGCGGTCGCGCAGCCGGCTTCGCCGCCACGGGCGACGGCGTCGGCGCGGCGGCCAGTGCGCCCGGTGCGCCCGCCGCGGCCTGGACGATGGCGGTGCGCGGGTCGCTCGCCAGCAGCGTCTGCGCCAGCATGGCGCGCGGGCCCTGTACGCAATAGCGCGAATACAGCCCGGCGATGCGCGCGCTGGCGCGCAGTTGCGTGCCGGCCGGCAGCATCGTATCGGCCTGGATGCGCGAATTGAGGTTGCGGAGCGTGCGCAGGTAACCGTCGCGCGTGCCGTAGTCGCCCAGGCAGATGGTCAGGCCGTAGAGCGAATCCGGCTTCTGCAGCACCAGCGTCGCCGGCCGCGCATCCACGTCGCGGAACGACAGGCCATAGCGCTTGGGATGCAGGTACAGCCACGCCGCGGCGATCACCATCGGCACGTAATCGCGGGTTTCCGCGGGGAACTGCGCGTACACCGACGCATCCCAGAAACCGCGGCCGCCGCTGGCCTCGTACACGCGGCGCGCGCGCCCTTCGCCGCCGTTGTAGGCCGCGAGCGCCAGTTCGATGTTGCCGTTGAGCTCGGCCATGCGCTCGTTGAGGTAGGCCGCGCTGGCCTGCGCCGAAGCGAGCGGGTCGTAGCGCGTGTCGAAGCCGGTGGCGTCCTGGCCCAGTCCGAAGCGCTTGCCCGTGGCGTACATGAACTGCATCGGCCCCGCGGCGCCCACCCGCGATCCCGCATGGACCTTGCCGTTGGATTCCTTGGCCATGATCCCGAACAGCAGCGCTTCGGGCAGCCCGGCGCGCTGGAACGACGGCCACATCAGCTGGCGCAGGTATTCGTAGTTCTCGTAGGTGTCGAGCAGCTGCCCGCGCATGTCGGTGAGCCAACGCCGGATCGCGGCCTGCACCGCCGGGTTGTACTGGACCATGTCGTCGAAGCGGTGCGACTTGCTGTCCAGCAGGCTCGCGGCGCGCGCGGCCTCGGGCACGTCGGCGGCAAGCAACCCGGCCTGGCCAGGCGAGGATTGCGACAGGGCTGCGTCCGCGCCGGGATGGTCCGGATCCGCGTCGTCCGGGTCGATGCCGTCGCCGCCGTCGAACGGAGCGCCGCCGTCGGCGGCTTCCTTCAGCAGTCGCGCATAGCTGGCGAGCAGCGTGGACACCGGGCAGCCCTGGAGGCGCGTGCATGCAGACATCGCGTCTTCCATCTCGCCCAGCGCCGCATCGGCCTGTGCGCGCGCCGCGGGGTCGGCCTCGCCGATGCGCACCACCGCCTCGCGATAGCGGGCCTCGGCCGCGGCCATGCGCCCCGAGATCGCGTCGATCTCCGCCTGTGCCCGGCGCGAAGCGGCCTCGGCGGTGCCGGTGGCGAGGACCAGCATGGCCAGGACGGCCGGGATGGCGACGCGGGCGAGGAAGTTCGATGTCATTGCGCGTGGCGCCCCTGCGAAAACGGCAGGGTAGCCGCCGCGCGCGACCGCAGGCAACCGGCGGCGGCTAGAATCCCGACGACATTCACGGAAACCTCCCGCATGGATCCCATCCTCGTCGGCAAGGCCATCACCACGCCGCAGTCCGGCAACGTCGAGCTGTTGCCCCGTTACGGCAACCGCCACGGCCTCGTCGCCGGCGCCACCGGCACCGGCAAGACGGTGACGCTGATGACGATCGCGGAGGGCTTCTCGCGCATCGGCGTGCCCGTGTTCATCGCCGACGTGAAGGGCGACGTCGCCGGCCTCGCGGTGCCGGGCACGATGAACGAGAGGCTGCAGGCGCGGATCGCGCAGGTCGGCCTCGACGGATACCGCAACGAAGGCGTGCCGGCGATCTTCTGGGACCTCTACGGCAAGCTCGGCCATCCGGTGCGCACCACCGTGAGCGAGATGGGCCCGCTGCTGCTGGCCCGCATCCTCGAACTCAACGACACCCAGTCCGGCGTGCTCGACATCGTGTTCAAGCTCGCCGACGACCGCGGCCTGCTGCTGCTCGACCTCGCGGACCTGCGCGCGCTGCTGGCCCTCGTCGCGGACGAGCGCAAGGACGTGTCGACGCAGTACGGCCTGGTGAGCGCGCAGTCGGTGGGCGCGATCCAGCGCAGCCTGTTGCGGCTGGAGCAGGACGACGGCGCGAACTTCTTCGGCGAACCCGCGCTGGAACTCGCCGACCTGATGCGCACCACCACCGACGGCCATGGCGTGGTCGGCATCCTCGCCGCCGACAAGCTGGTGCTGAAGCCGAGGCTGTACTCGACCTTCCTGCTGTGGCTGCTGTCGGAACTGTTCGAGCAGCTGCCGGAAGTGGGCGACCTGGACAAGCCGAAGCTGGTGTTCGTGTTCGACGAGGCGCACCTGCTGTTCGACGACGCGCCGGCGGCGCTGCGCCAGCGCATCGAGCAGGTGGTGCGCCTGATCCGCTCCAAGGGCGTGGGCGTGTATTTCTGTTCGCAGTTCCCCGACGACGTGCCGGACGAGATCCTCGGCCAGCTCGGCAACCGCGTGCAGCATGCGCTGCGCGCGTTCACGCCGCGCGACCAGAAGGCGGTGCGGACGGCCGCCGAGACCTTCGTGCCGAACCCGCCGCTCGACGTCGCCGCCGCGATCGGCCAGCTCGGCGTAGGCGAAGCGTTGTGCTCGATGCTCTCGGACACCACCGCAGGCGGCGGCAAGGCCGTGCCCGCGCCGGTCGAGCGCACGCTGGTCGCGCCGCCGCGCTGCCGGATGGGCGCGATCACCGAAGCCGAACGCGCCCAGGTCCGGGCGGGCAGCCCGGTCGGCGCGAAGTACGACAACGCGATCGATCGCGAATCGGCGGCCGAATTGCTGGCGCGCAAGGCTTCCGCGGCGGGCGCGCACAACGATGCCCCGCCCGCGCGCGACGACGCGCTGCCCCGCGGCACCGGCGCTGCGCGCGACGACGGCCGCGAGGCCGGGGCGGAGGCCGGGAGCGGCGCGGGCTTCGGCCAGGCCGTCAAGGACGCGCTGTTCGGCACGCGCCGCCGGCAGGGCATGGTCGAGACGATGGCCAAGCAGGCCGCGCGCACCGTCGGCAGCCAGGTCGGCCGCCAGATCCTGCGCGGCGTGCTGGGCGGCATGCTCGGCGGACGGCGCTGACGCTGACGCGAATCCGGTCGCCCGGCGCGCGCCGGGGACCACATGATCCAGCCCCATGCACGAGGAGAACACCACGATGGAACGCAATCACCCACGCACCGGTCCCGCAACCGCCGCAATCGCGTCGCTCGGCGTCGCGCTGCTCGCCTGCGCCTGCTCGCGTCCCGCGCAGCCGCCGGAAGCCGCTGCACCGCCCGCGACGCGTGCCGCCGAACAAGCGCCGGTCGCGGCGGTCGAAACCGGCACGGGCACGACGATGGCACAACCCGGCGTGCAACCGGCCGATCCGGCGACCGATGCGCGTGCACTCGGCGGCACGTATTCCGGCACCCTGCCCTGCGCCGACTGCCCCGGCATCGACGAGACGCTGGTGCTCACCGCCGATGGCGACTTCGTGCTGACCGACACCTACCGGGAGCGCCCGGGCAGCGCGAACGTCGTGCAGGGCAGCTGGTCACTGGAAGAGGGCGGCAAGCGCATCCGGCTCGACCCCGGCAGCAAGGACGCCACCGACAAGTTCTACGAAGTCGACGGCGACGGTTTGCGCATCCTCGACGGCGAAGGCAAGCGCCTGCCGGACGGCCTGCCCGATCGCCTCAAGAAAGACGCCTGAGACGATGGGTCGCTGGCGCCCGCCCACGGCGCAGTCCACCGCGCTGGTCACGGCGCAGGGCCATGCGCGGCTGAAGGCCGAGCTCGACGAACTCTGGCGCGTGCGCCGCCCCGAGGTGGTGCGCGCGCTGGCCGCGGCGGCGGCCGAAGGCGACCGTTCCGAGAACGCCGAGTACACCTATCGCAAGAAGCAGCTGGGCGAAATCGACCGGCGCGTGCGCTACCTGGGCAAGCGCCTGGAGGCGCTGCGCGTCGTGGATACGGCGCCCGCCGACCGCGGGGCGGTGTATTTCGGTGCGATCGTCGAAGTCAGGCGGCTGGATGACGGCAGGCTCGACAACGGCGACGTCGCGCGCTACCGGATCGTCGGCCCCGACGAGACCGACGCGACGCTCGGGCACATCAGCATCGATTCGCCGCTGGCGCGGGCGATGCTCAAGAAGCGCATCGAGGACGAATTCGAGGCGGAGTTGCCCGCCGGCCCGGCGCGCTTCGCCATCCTGGCCGTGGATTACGACGCGGGCTGATCCCCGTCCTCCTCCTCGAGGTCGATCTCCGGGACGCCCTTCTCGCCGGCATCCTCCGGAGGGCACTCGCGCGCGGCCTTCGCCAGCGCCTGGTAACGGGTGGTGAAGTCGATCAGGTCGGCTTCCTCGAGCTCCTCGAGGTCGAGCAGCTTGTTGTGCGCGCCCTCGGTGGCCCGGATCAGCTCGTCGAGCTTGACCTGCAGCGCCTGCGTGTCGCGGTTCTGGCTGGCCTGGATCAGGAACACCATCAGGAAGGTGACGATCGTGGTGCCGGTGTTGATCACCAGCTGCCAGGTGTTGCTGAACTTGAACAGCGGCCCGGTGACCGCCCACAGCAGCACCACGCCGACCGCGAGCGCGAAGCACAGCGGCCTGCCCGTGAATCGCGACGCCGCCTTGGCGATCCGCGTGAACCAGCCGAGCTTTCGCATTCCTTTCCTCCACGCGCGGTCGCGCGCACGTTCGTGGCAGCCGTCAGATCCCGGCGTACCAGTCGTACTTCCGGTCCTCCCAGAAGCCGCCCTTGCCGCCGTCGATGCCAGCGTAGCTGTCGACGATGCGGATGGCGTGAACGTACTTGGCGTGCTTGTAGCCGAGCTTGCGCTCGATGCGCATCCGCACCGGCGCCCCGTTCGCGACCGGCAGCGGCGCGTCGTTGAGGCGATGCGCCGCGATGGTCTGCGGGTGGTACGCGTCCGCCAGGTCGATGCTCTCGTAGTAGCGCGAGCCGTCCCCGGCCATGTCGTCGAGGCATTCGAACACGACGTAGCGCGCGCCGGGGCGCAAGTCCGCCAGGTCCAGCAGGTGCGACAGCGGCACGCCTTGCCACTTGCCGATCACGCTCCAGCCTTCCACGCAGTCGTGGCGCGTCACCTGGGTGCGCTGCGGCAGCGCGCGCAAGGCGTCGAGCGAGAACTCGAGCGGCCGCCGCACGAGTCCGTCCACCCGCAGCCGGTAGCCGGCGAAGCCGTTCGCCTTCAGCGCGAGGTATTCCGGCGTGCGCGGATCGGTCGAGCCGTTGGGCCGGAACACCGGCGACACCAGCGCTTCCGGGAACTCGGCGGCGAGCCTGTTGCCGGTGAGCGCGCGTTGCACGCGCATCGACAGCGGCTCGGCGGCCGACAGCACGGAGAGGGTCCGGGGCTTGCGCGACAGCGCGTCGCAGCCCGACAGCAGGCCCGCGCCCGCGCCGGCCACGAGGCCGTGCAGCAGGCGACGACGCGACACCAGCAGTTCAGTCATGCCCGCCCTCCCCGGCCACGCCGTGTCCACGCGGCCAGCGCACGCGGAACCGCCCCGTCAGCATCGAGCGCAGGTGGTTCAGCGGCCCCGCGTACACGACCATCAGCACGTGGACCACGAAGAAGGCCACGAACAGCGCCATCGCGGCGAAATGCAGCGCGCGCGCCGACTGCCGTCCGTCGATGAGCTGCAGCCAGCCGCCGAGCAGGCTGTCCATCTGCGGCGACATCGACAGCCCGGTCAGGATCGCCAGCGGCGCGAGCACGAACACCACGCCCAGGTAGGCCAGCTTCTGCAGCGGGTTGTAGCGCAGTGCGTCCTCGCCGACGGGATGGCGGAAGCGCAGGTGGTCGCCGATCGAGCCGGCGATGCCGCGCCAGTCGCGGCGCCGCATCGCCAACTCGTCGCGCAGGTGCCGGCTCGCCAGCGACCACGCCAGGTAGCACGCGCCGTTGATCACCCACAGCCATGCGAAGAAGAAGTGCCAGCGCCGCCCCATCGCCAGCGAACGGTAGCCCGGGATCGTCATCCACCCGGGGATGCCATCCCGGAATGCGACCAGCGGGTGCGCGAAATCGGAGGCCTGGCCCCAGTACAGCGCGGGGTGTGCATTGAGGACCTGCAGGCCGCTGCCGACCAGGACGAACAGGCAGATGGCGTTGATCCAGTGCATCCAGCGCAGCGGGGCCCGGTGCCGCAGCACCGTGCGCCACTCGAAACCACCGCCCTGCCCGTGCCCCGCCATCCGCCGATCCTACCGCGCCTGTTTCCTCTTCGTGCAGGGTCGTCGTGGATGTCGCCGAAGAGGCTCCATGGATGGATTCACGCCGTCCCCCGGCATTGCCCTCGCGTTTCCGGCGCCCCATCCCGAAGCACGGAACGCTCTCAGGCGGCGGTTTCGCCGTAGAGGTCGTGCTCGTCGCTGCCGAGGATTTCGACGTCGGCGAACTGGCCGGGCACCAGACCCGCCGCGCGGCCGTCCTGGACCTGGACCACGCCGTCGATCTCGGGTGCGTCGGCCATCGAGCGCGCGATCGCGAGTTCGCCGTCGATCGCGTCGACGATGCAGCGCTGCACCGTGCCGATCTTCGCCTCCAGGCGCGCGGCGCTGATCGCCGCCTGGCGCGCCATGAAGCGCGCCAGGCGCTCCTGTTTCACCGCTTCCGGCAGCGGATCGGGCAGCGCGTTCGCGGCGGCGCCTTCCACCGGCGAATACGCGAACGCGCCGACGCGGTCGAGCTGCGCCTCGTCGAGGAAATCGAGCAGCTCCTCGAACTCGGCCTCGGTCTCGCCCGGGAAGCCGACGATGAAGGTCGAACGGATCGTCAGTTCCGGGCAGGTCGCGCGCCAGCGCTGGATGCGTTCCAGCGTGCGGTCGACCGCGCCCGGGCGCTTCATCAGCTTCAGGATGCGCGGGCTGGCGTGCTGGAACGGGATGTCCAGGTAGGGCAGCAACACGGGCATGCCGTTGCGGGTCTCGGCCATCAACGGGATCACGTCGTCGACGTGCGGATACGGGTACACGTAATGCAGCCGCGTCCAGGCGCCAAGCTCGGAAAGGCCTTCGCACAGGGCCTTCATGCGCGTCGCGTAGGCCTTGCCGCGCCACTCGCGCTCGGCATATCTCAGGTCGACGCCGTAGGCCGAGGTGTCCTGCGACACCACCAGCAGCTCGCGGACGCCGCCCTTCACCAGGCACTCGGCCTCGCGCAGCACGTCGTCGACCGGGCGAGACACGAGGTCGCCGCGCATCGACGGGATGATGCAGAAGCTGCAGCGGTGGTTGCAGCCCTCGGAAATCTTCAGGTAGGCGTAGTGCTTCGGCGTCAGCTTCAGGCCGTAGTCCGGCAGCAGGTCGACGAAGGGGTCGTGCGCCGGAGGCACCACGGCATGCACGGCGTCCATCACGCTGGCGTAGTCCTGCGGGCCGCTGATCGACAGCACGCCCGGATGCGCCTCGCGGATCACGTCGGCGCGCTTGCCCAGGCAGCCGGTGACGATGACCT
>CBIHRR010000011.1:0-27690 GCA_966212495.1 uncultured Gammaproteobacteria bacterium | reverse complement strand
GCGCCTGGGCCGGTCGGGGGGGGCGTTTGGCCGGGGGGCCCGGGCGCCCCCCACCCCCGGGCCACCCCCCACGAAGCCAACGCTTGCCCGGGTTACGCGATCGCGGCGGCGGCGTGGGTGCGGGCGAGGCGGCGGAGGAGCGGGAGGAGCAGGAGGGCGAGCAGCGCCGCCCCGCAGGCCGCGTAGCCCAGATGCAGGAACAGCCCCGTGTAGATCGGCAACGTCGCCACCGGATCCGTCACGCCTTCGGGCACGCTCGCGTAGTTCGCCACCACGCTGCCCAGGTACTGCGACACGCCGACGCCGACGTAGTACGCGCCCATCATGAAGCCGCCCATCCGCGCCGGCACGAAGCGCGCCATCACCGCCAGCCCGAGCCCGCTGACCAGCAGCTCGCCGAGCGCCAGCAGCGCGTAGCCCCACACCATGTACCAGGACGAGACCCGGCCCGCGACCGCGGTCGCGCCGCTGAAGGCGAACACGAAGAAGCCCGCGGCGACGATCGCGAAGCCGAGCGCGAACTTCGCCGCGATGGACGGATCGCGGCCGCTGCGGCCCAGCCGCGTGTACAGCGTGGCCAGCATCGGCCCGAGGATGAAGATCCAGATCGGGTCCAGCACCTGGTACTGCGCCGGGATCCAGGTGAACAGGTGGATGCCGAACAGCGACTGCTGCCAGTCGACGTTGCGCAGCGCGAACAGCGTCAGCGACGTCGTCATCTGCTGGTAGAAGATGAAATACAGCACCACCTGCAGTGTCAGCACCAGGGCGGCGACGAGGCCGGCGCGCTCGGACGGCAGGCCGCGCGCGATCAGCCAGGCGAAGATGCCGAGCACGGCGATGCAGGCCGCGTACACCAGCGCGACCGCGACCTCGCGGTGCTGCAGCACCGCCGCCACCACGAAGACGAGCGCGACCGCCGCGGCCAGCACCGCGGCCAGGGCATTCCATCGCACGGGCCGGTCGTCCGGCGTGGAGCCGACGCCGTCGAGCGTGCGCCGCAGCAGCGCGTAGTTGGCCAGTCCCAACAGCAGGCCCAGCGCGCACACCGCGAACGCCGCGTGCCAGCCGTAACGCATGCCGATCCACGGCGTGAGCAGCTGCGACATCGTCGAGCCGACGTTGACCGCGATGTAGTACCACGTGAACGCCGCATCGATGCGCGCGCTGTCGCCTTCGTAGATGCGGCGGACCATGTTCGCCGAGTTCGCCTTGAACAGGCCGTTGCCGACGACCACCGTGCCGAGCGCGATGTACAGCATCGCGTCGCGCGGGATGGCCATCAGCGCATAGCCCAGCGCGAGCGCGGCGGTGCCGAGCAGCAGCGTGCGGCGCGTGCCCAGGATCCGGTCGCCGACCCAGCCGCCGATCGCCGGCATCGCGTAGACCAGGGCCGCGAAGGCGCCCCAGGTCAGGTTGGCGCGGGCGTCGTCGAACCCCAGCCGCTGGACCATGAACAGGACCAGCAGGGCCGCCATGCCGTAGTAGCCGAAGCGCTCCCACAGCTCGATCAGGAAGATGGTGCGGAAGGCCTTTCCGCGGGCCTGCGGCTGGCTGGCGTCCATGGTGTCGCTCCCCTGCGCCCGGTCCGGGCCCCGGTCCCCATTGTGGCAAAACCGATTGTGGCAAAATCGGGGGATGCCGACCCTCCCGCCGACATTGGCCCAGCACGCCCACCCGCGCCCTCGCGTCGTCGTCTCCGCGGGGCAGGGCTGATGGCCGACGAAATCGGGCACCTGCCGCGGCGCCCCGGCCGCATCCTGCTGGCGACCAAATGGTCGCTGCAGGGCCTGCGCGCCGCCTGGCTGCACGAGTCCTCGTTCCGGCTCGAGGTCTACCTGCTGGTGGTGCTCGGTCCGCTGGCCGTGGTCCTGGGCGCCAACGGCGTCGAGCGCGCACTGCTGCTGGGCAGCTGCCTGCTGGTGCTGGCGACCGAGTTGCTGAATTCCGCCATCGAGGCGGTGATCGAGCGCTACGGTTCCGAACACCACGAACTCGCGGGCCGCGCCAAGGACATGGGGTCGGCCGCCGTGTTCGTGCTGATGATCAACGTGGTCCTGACCTGGACCCTCGTACTCTGGCCGCGCTTCGGCTGATGGCCGCGACACCATCCCCACCCCCCGGAACCGCCGTTCGATGACCCTCGCGATGCTTGCCGACCCGCAGACCTGGATCCTGCTGGTCACCCTCAGCTCGATCGAGATCGTCCTCGGCATCGACAACCTCGTGTTCATTTCGATCGCGGTCAGCAAGCTGCCGCTGGCCGAGCGCGAGCGCGCGCGCCGCTTCGGCATCGCCGCCGCCTGCATCACCCGCGTCGCGCTGCTGCTGACGCTCGCTTACCTGGCGCACATGAAGGCGGACCTGTTCACGCTGTTCGGCAGGGGTTTCTCGGTGCGCGACCTGGTGCTGCTGCTCGGCGGCATCTTCCTGGTCTTCAAGGGCGTCATGGAGATCCGCGACCAGCTCGTGGGCGAGCCGGAGGCCGAGGACGTGCACGCGCGCCCGGCCACCTCGTTCATGGCCGTGATCGCGCAGATCGCGGTGATCGACATCGTGTTCTCGCTGGACTCGGTGATCGCGGCGGTGGGCATGGCCGACCAGTACGTGCCGGTGATGGTCGCGGCGATCCTGCTCGCGGTCGCGGTGATGCTGCTGGCCGCCGCGCCGCTGGGCCGCTTCATCGACAACAACCCGACGATCAAGATGCTGGCGCTGGCGTTCATCGTGCTGATCGGCGCCTACCTCGTGGTCGAGGGCCTCGAGATCCACGTGCCGAAGGGCTACATCTACGGCTCGATGGGCTTCTCCGCGGCGGTCGAGGGCCTGAACCTCTGGGCCAAGCGCCGCGCGCGCCGGCGGATCGGCGACGGCTGACGCGACGCGCCGGCCGTTGCGCCGGCTTCGCGCCGGTGCTGCAATGGTGGCGTCCTCCCCGCGGCCGCGGGGCTCAACGGAGTCCGCCATGCGCATCCTGCTGGTCCTCTTGCTCGCCGCCTTCCTGAGCGGCTGCGGTTACAACCAGATCCAGTCGAAGGACGAGGCCGTGACCGCGGCCTGGTCGCAGGTCCTCAACGTCTACAAGCGGCGCGCCGACCTGGTGCCGAACCTGGTGGCGACGGTGAAGGGCTACGCCAGCCACGAGGAGCGCGTCTTCACCGAGGTCACGAATGCGCGGGCGAAGGTCGGCAGCATCAACGTCAATGCGAACGACCCGGCGTCGCTCCAGCAATTCCAGCAGGCGCAGGGCGAACTGCAGGGCGCGATCGGCAGGCTGCTCGTCGTGAGCGAGAACTACCCGCAGCTCAAGGCCGACCAGAACTTCCTGCAGCTGCAGGCGCAGCTGGAAGGCACGGAGAACCGCATCTCCGTCGAACGCCAGCGCTACATCGCCGCGGTGCAGGACTACAACACCTACATCCGCCGCTTCCCGGTGAACCTCACTGCGAAGATGTTCGGCTACGCAGTGAAGCCGAACTTCGGCGTCGAGGACGAGCGCGCGATCCAGCAGGCCCCCACGGTGGACTTCGGCGCGCCGCCGGCACCGCCTGCCGCGCCCGCAGCGCCGCCGGCGCCGTCCCCGCCCGCCGCGCCGCAACCCTCGCCCGCGGGCTGACGTTGCCGCGGTTCGCGCGCGCCGTCCTGTTCGCCGTTGCGCTCTGCGCCGCGGCGTGGCCGGCGTTCGCGCAGCAGCTGGCGCCGATCCCGGCGCTGGATTCGCCGGTCGTCGACACCACCGGCACCCTGTCGCAGCCGCAGCGCGAGCAGCTCGTGCGGCAGGCGCTCGACCTGCAGCAGCGCAAGGGCAGCCAGCTGCAGGTGCTGGTCGTGCCGACGACGCAGCCGGAAGACATCGCGCAGTACGCGCAGCGCGCCTACGACCAGTGGAAGCTCGGCCGCAAGGGCGTGGACGACGGCCTGCTGGTGGTGGTGGCGAAGGACGACCGCCGCGCGCGCATCCAGCCGGGCTACGGCTTGGAGGGCGCGATCCCGGACGCGACCGCCGCGCGCGTGATCCAGGAATACATGGCGCCGAAATTCCGCGCCGGCGACTACGGCGGCGGGCTCGTCGACGCCACCGGCGTGCTGGTGAAGCTCGTCGACGGCGAGGCGCTGCCCGCGCCCGTGGCCGACAACCGCCCCGAAGGCGGAAGCTTCGGCGGCGACTGGATGTTCGCGCTGTTCGCCGCCTTCATCGTCGCGCAACTCGCGCGCGGGCTGTTCTCGCGCGCACCGGCGCCGCTGCGCGCCATCGCCGGCGCGGGCGCGGCCGGCGGCGTCGCCTTCCTCATCGCGCAGGCCCTGCTGGTCGGCGGCGCGGGCGCGGTGATCGGCTTCCTGCTCGGCCTGGCCCATGCGCCCAGCGGCCGCTTTGCGAAGCACGGCGGCTGGGGCGGCTTCGGTGGCGGCGGCTGGGGTGGCGGCGGCTTTGGCGGCGGTGGCTTCGGCGGGGGCGGCGGCTGGTCGGGTGGCGGCGGCATGAGCGGGGGCGGTGGCGCCTCGGGAGGCTGGTGAACATGGCCGCGACGAGCCTGGTCCCGCGCCTGTTGCGCCATCTGTTCGCGCCGTCGGCCGCGCGCCGGTTCCCGGCGGACGCCCTGCAGCGCATCGCCGCGGCGGTCGCCGCCGGCGAAGCGCGCCATCGCGGCGAAGTCTGCTTCGCGGTGGACGCCGCATTGCCCTGGCGCGCGCTGCTCGCCGGCGGCCATGCGCGTTCGGGCGCGCAGGCCGCGTTCGCGCGGCTGCGGGTGTGGGACACCGCCGCGAACAACGGCGTGCTGCTGTACCTGCTGCTCGCCGATCGCCGCATCGAGATCGTCGCCGACCGCGGCCTGGGCGGCCTCGTCAGCGACGAGCAGTGGCGCGGCATCTGTGCGCTGATGGAAGAACGCCTGCGCGCCGGCGACGCCGAGGGCGCCGCGGTCGCAGGCATCGCCGCCGCCTCGGACCTGCTCGCACGCCATTTCCCGCGCCAGCCCGGCGACATCGACGAGAACGAGCTGCCGGACCTGCCGCACCTGTCCTGACCCTTGCGGCACAATAGGGCGGTCCTTCACCGCGGAGCCGCCGATGGCGCCCTGGCTGCACCGGCTCGACCCGATCGCCCTGCAATTCCCGGAATTCACCGTGTTCGGGGCGACCCTGCATCCGGCCGTGCACTGGTACGGGATCATGTACCTGCTGGCGTTCGCCACCGCCTGGTGGCTCGGGCGCCTGCGCATCCGCGCCGGTCGCCTGCCCGGCGTCGACGAGGCGGCGTTCGGCGACCTGATGTTCTACGGCATGCTCGGCGTCATCCTCGGCGGGCGCCTGGGCTACATCCTGTTCTACGACCTGCCGGTCTACCTGCACGATCCGCTGCAGGCGCTGAAGATCTGGGAAGGCGGGATGAGCTTCCACGGCGGGCTGATCGGCGTGTGCGTCGCGACCTGGCTCTGGGCGCGTCGGCAACGGCTGCATTTCTTCGACGTGGGCGACTTCATCGCGCCGCTGGTGCCGCCCGGCCTGTTCTTCGGGCGCATGGGCAATTTCATCAACGGCGAACTGTGGGGCAAGTACACCGGCGGCGACTGGGGCGTGATCTTCCCCGGCGCCGAACCGCAGCTGGCGAACCTGCCCGCGGCGCAACTGCAGGCGCTGCACGCCAGCGGCGCGCTGGACCGTTTCGCGCGCCATCCCTCGCCGCTGTACGAAGCGGCGCTCGAGGGCCTGGTGATGTTCGCCGTGCTGTGGTGGTTCTCGCGCAAGCCGCGGCCGCGTTATGCGGTGGCGGGCCTGTTCGCGCTGATGTACGGCGTCTTCCGCTTCGCGGTCGAATTCGTGCGCGTGCCCGACGCACAGCTCGAATACCTGGCGATGGGCTGGTTGACGATGGGCCAGCTGCTGAGCCTGCCGCTCATCGCGCTCGGCCTGTCCTGGCTGTGGCTGTCGCGACGTTCGCCGACGCTGGTGCCGGCGGCCCCCCGGGCATGAAGCAATACCTCGAACTCCTGCAACATGTCCTCGCGCACGGCACGGAGAAATCCGACCGCACCGGCACCGGCACGCGCAGCGTGTTCGGCTGGCAGATGCGTTTCCCGCTCGGGCAGGGCTTCCCGCTGGTCACGACGAAGAAGCTGCACCTGCGCTCGATCGTGCACGAGCTGCTGTGGTTCCTGAAGGGAGAGACCAACGTCGCCTACCTGCGCGACAACAAGGTGTCGATCTGGGACGAGTGGGCCGACGACGCCGGCGAACTCGGCCCGGTCTACGGCAAGCAGTGGCGGCGCTGGGCCGGCACCGACGGCAGCGAGATCGACCAGGTGCGATGGGTCGTCGACGAGATCCGGCGCAACCCGGATTCGCGGCGGCTGATCGTGAGCGCCTGGAACGTCGCCGACCTGCCGAAGATGGCGCTGATGCCCTGCCACGCGCTGTTCCAGTTCTACGTCGCCGACGGCAAGCTCAGCTGCCAGCTGTACCAGCGCAGCGGCGACATCTTCCTCGGCGTGCCGTTCAACATCGCCAGCTACGCGCTGCTCACGCACATGGTGGCGCAGGTGTGCGGGCTCGGCGTCGGCGATTTCGTGCACACGCTCGGCGACGCGCACCTGTATTCGAACCATTTCGAGCAGGCGCGCGAGCAGCTGTCGCGCACGCCGCGGCCGCTGCCTTCGCTGCGCCTGAACCCCGCGGTGGCCTCGCTCGAGGATTTCACGTACGACGACATCGCGATCGAGGACTACGATCCGCTGCCCGCGATCAAGGCGCCGGTGGCGGTGTGACCCAGCCCTCGTCGACCGTGCTGTCGCTGGTCGCCGCGCTCGACCGCGATCACGCGATCGGCAAGGACAACGCGCTGCCGTGGCACCTGTCGGCCGACCTGAAGCGCTTCAAGGCGCTCACGCTGGGCAAGCCGGTGCTGATGGGGCGGCGCACCGCCGAATCGCTGGGCCGCGCGCTGCCCGGCCGGCGCAACCTGGTGCTGACGCGCACGGGGCGCGCGCCATTCGAGGGCATGGAGCCGTTCGCCACGCTCGCGCAGGCGCTCGACGCGATGGGCGATGCGCCCGAGGCCTGCGTGATCGGCGGCGGCGCGGTGTTCGCCGAAACCCTGCCGCTGGCGGCGCGCATGCACCTGACCTGGGTGGAGACGCGGGTCGAGGGCGCGGATGCGTGGTTCCCGCGCTTCGATGCGGCCGCGTGGCGCGAGATCGGGCGCGAGGCGCATCCGGCCGACCCGCGCAACGACCACGCCTGCACCTTCGTCGATTACGAGCGCCGGTAGGCGCGGCGGGATTCCCGATTCGGCCGGCCGCTAGCGGCGGCCGGGCGGGTTCGCGGGCACGTCGCGGCCGGCGACCTGCACGACGCGCAACTCGTCGGTATCGAGCTGCAACGCGGTGAGCTTGCCGCCCCAGACCGCACCGGTGTCGATGGCATGCACGCCGTGGCCGATGAACAGTCCCAGCGCCGACCAGTGGCCGCACACGATCTTCAGGTCGCGCGTCGCGCGTCCGGGCACCGCGTACCACGGGTACAGGCCCGGTTGCTGGGTGCCCGGCGTGCCTTTCTCGTCGAAGGCGATGCGCCCGCGCGGCGTGCAGTAGCGCAGGCGCGTGAACACGTTGATGATCGCGCGGTCGCGTTCCATGCCGGTGAGGCCGGGCGACCACGCCGGCTTGTCGCCGTACATGTTCTTGAGCAGCTTGCGGTAGCCATCGCCGCGCAGCTTGCGCTCGACTTCGCCCGCGTGCTTCAGCGCGAGCGTCGTGGTCCACTTCGGCGCGAGGCCGGCGTGCACCATCATCCAGCCCAGGTCCCGGTCGGCGTGGACCAGCGGCTGCGCACGCAACCAGTCGACCAGGTCCCGCGCGTCGGGCGCGAACAGCACGCCCTGCAGGTCGGGATTGACCTTGCGCTGGTCGTCGGGGCTGCGTTCGGCGATGGCCAGCAGCGAGAGGTCATGGTTGCCGAGCACGCTCACGCACTGGTCGCGCAGCGAATGCACGAGGCGCAGCGTTTCCAGCGACTCGCCGCCACGATTCACCAGGTCGCCGCAGAACCAGAGCCGGTCCGACGCCGGGTCGAAGCGGATCTTCTCCAGCAGCCGCTGGGTCGGGCCGTAACAGCCCTGCAGGTCGCCGATCGCCCAGGTCGCCATGCGCGCGCCGCCGTCAGTGCAGCGTGCGCGGCACGGACAGGACGAACGCCGGGATCTCCGCTTCGAAGCGCGTGCCGTCGTCGGCCACCAGCGCGTAGCTGCCCTGCATCGTGCCCTGCTGCGTTTCCAGCACCGCGCCCGAGGTGTAGGTGAAATCGTCGCCGGGTCGCAGCCACGGCTGCTCGCCGACCACGCCTTCGCCCTCGACTTCCTCGACCTTGCCGTTCGCGTCGGTGATCACCCAGCGCCGGCCGAGCAGGCGCGCCGGCACGGCGCCGGTGTTGCGGATGTGGATGGTGTAGGCGAAGACGTAGCGGTCGCGCTCCGGCTCCGACTGGTCGTCGAGGTAGCGGGTGGCGACGTCGATGCCCAGGGCGTATTCGTCGTCTCGATCGTGTTCCATGGGCACAGTGTAAGCGCCCGGCGTGAACGCGACTAACCCGATGGCGGCGAGACGGCGGCGGGCAGGTTCGCCAGGCGCACGAAGCCGTCCACCGGCACCTGCTCGGCGCGCGCGTCGGGGCGCAAACCCGCGGCTTCGATGGCGGCGGCGTCCATCAGGCCGCCGAGCGCGTTGCGCAGGGTCTTGCGGCGCTGGCCGAAGGCGGCGCGCACGACGGCGGCGAAGCGCGCGCGATCGGCGATGCCGGCGGCGCCGGCCGGCCGCGGCACCAGGCGCACGACCGCCGAGTCCACCTTCGGCGCGGGCCGGAACGCGCCCGGCGCCACCTTGAACAACGGGGTGACCGCGCACTCGGCCTGCAACATCACGCTGAGCCGGCCGTAGACCTTGCTGCCGGGGCCGGCGGCCATGCGGTCGACGACCTCCTTCTGCAGCATGAAGTGCATGTCGCGGATCGCGGCGGCGTGGTCGAGCGCATGGAACAGGATCGGCGACGACAGGTTGTACGGCAGGTTGCCGACCAGGCGCAGCCGGCCGTCGCCGTCGCGCGCGTCGCCCGCGGCGGCCAGCGCGGTGAAATCCACGTCCAGCACGTCGGCGTGCAGCAGCACCAGCTCGCCGTGCGGGCGCGCGGCCGCGGCCAGCGGCTCCAGCAGGTCGCGGTCGAACTCGATCGCGGTGAGCGCCCCGTGCCGGTCCAGCATCGGGAGCGTCAGTGCGCCCTGGCCCGGGCCGACCTCGACGATGCGGTCGCCGGGCTTCGGGTCCACGGCCAGCAGGATCTTCTCGATCACCCCGCGCTCGTGCAAGAAGTTCTGGCCGAGCGATTTCTTCGCGTCGCGGCGGAAGCCGTCGGCATCGCGGTCGTCGGCGCGCCCGCGCGCAGGGCCGTGGCGGCCGTCGCGCGGCGCGCGGCTCAAGCGCGCCCCCGCGCCGCGGCGAGGCGCGCGCACTGCGCGATCGCCGCGAACAGGCTGGAAGGGTCGGCGGCACCCGTGCCCGCGATGTCCAGCGCGGTGCCATGGTCCACGGCGACGCGCGGGTAGGGCAGGCCGAGGGTCAGGTTCACCGCCTGCTCGAAGCCGCTGTACTTGAGCACGGGCAGGCCCTGGTCGTGGTACATCGCCAGGACCGCGTCGACCCCGGCCAGCTTCGCCGGCAGGAACGCGGTGTCGGCGGGCAGCGGCCCGGCGAGGTCCATGCCTTCGCCGCGCGCCTGGTCCAGCGCGGGCACGAGGACGTCGAGTTCCTCGCGGCCCAGATGCCCGTCCTCGCCGGCGTGCGGATTCAGCCCGAGCACGGCGATGCGCGGCCTCGCGATGCCGAAACCGTCGCGCAGCGAGGCATGCAGGATGCGCAGCGTGCGCAGCAGGCCCTCGCGCGTGATCGCATCCGGGACGTCGCGCAGCGGCAGGTGGGTGGTCGCCAGCGCGACGCGCACGATGTCGTTGGCGAGCATCATCACGACCTCGCGCCCCGCCTGCGCGGCGAGCAGGCCGGTGGTGCCGGTGTAGGCGATGCCGCCGTCGTTGATCGCGGCCTTGTGCACGGGACCGGTCACGAGGCCGTCGAAAGCGCCGTCCAGGCAGGCGCGGCCGGCGCGTTCGAGCGCGGCGATGGTGCTGGCGGCGTTGGCCCGGTCGGGGTGCCCGAACGCGGTGGCGCGCGGCGCGGCGATCTCGACGATCGGCAGCACGCCGGGGGAAGCGACGGCATCGGGGCCGGCGAGCGAGAGCGGCAGGCCGAGCGCCTCCGCCGCGTCGCGCAGGCTGCGCGCGTCGCCGAATGCGACGAGGTCGGCGTCCCAGGCGCGCTGTGCGGCGCGGACGCAGAGTTCCGGGCCGACGCCGGCCGGCTCGCCCGGAACCAGCGCCAGCCGCGGACGCGGCATGTCAGCCGCCGCTGGCGGGCGGCGCGGGCTGCGGCGCGGGGGCCGCGGCGGGCGTCGCCGTGGCGTCGTCGCCGAGGCGGATGTCGACGTAGGCCTCGCCGCGCAGTTCGCGCAGGAAGCGGTCCCACTGCTCCTCCAGCTTGCGCTGGCCGATCGCCTCGCGCACCTGCTGGCGGCGCGTGTCGTCCGCGGCCACGGCCTGGCGCGAGCCTTCGCGCTGCACGATTTCCCAGCCGGCCTCGGTCTTGAACGGCGCGGAGATCTCGCCGTCCTGCAGCGCGGCGACCTGCGCGCCGAAGTCGACGCCATGCGCATCGCGCGCGAACCAGCCCAGTTCGCCGCCGCCGAGCCGGGTCGCGGTGTCTTCGGAATTCTCGCGCGCGACGGTGGCGAAATCGGCGCCGCCGGCGATGCGCGCGCGCAGCGTCTCCAGCTTCGCCTTGGCCGCGGCGTCGTCGCCCTTGACCAGGATGTGGCGCGCCTTGAGTTCGGTCACGGTGCCCGCCGCGGCATCGGCGGCGCGCGTTTCCACCAGTTCCAGCAGCTGGAATCCGCTCGGGCCGCGGATCGGGCCGACGACCTGGCCGGGTTGCATGCCGGTGATGACCTGGCCGAAGGACGGCGGTACCTCGTCGAGGCTGCGCCAGCCCAGGTCGCCGCCGTCGAGCGCGTTCGGGCTGTCCGAATAGCGCACCGCGGCCGCGGCGAAGTCGATCTCG
This sequence comes from uncultured Gammaproteobacteria bacterium, assembly GCA_966212495.1. Lineage (GTDB taxonomy): Bacteria > Pseudomonadota > Gammaproteobacteria > Xanthomonadales > Xanthomonadaceae > Cognatiluteimonas. The sequence goes on along the minus strand of CBIHRR010000011.1, from coordinate 16,534 downwards.
CGGCGATCGAGCGCATCCTTGATGCCCTGCACCTTCTTCTGCGCGGCCGCGATCTGGTCGGCGGTGGCGCCGTCTGGCACGCCGACGAGGATGTGCGCGAGGTGGTACTGGGTGGCCCCGGCCTGGCTCGACAACGACGCGTCCACTTCGCCCTCGCTCACCGAGATGCGGCCCTGGGCGAAGGTCTGGCGCAGGCGCTGCGAGGTGATCTCGTCGCGCACGGAAGCGCGCAGGTCGGCCATCGTCATGCCGTCCTTCGCGAGCTGGGCACTGAGCTGGTCCAGCGTCATCTGGTTCTGCTGGGCGATGTTCCCGATGGCGCTGTCCACCTCGGAGTCGCCGACGCTGATGCCCATCGTGCCCGCACGCGCCACCTGCAGGCGCTGCAGCACCAGCCGCTCCAGCACCTGGCGCTCGAGGATGTCGCGCGGCGGAAGCTGTTCGCTGCGGCCGGCGTATTGCCGGTCGACGTTGGCCAGCGCGCGGTCGAGTTCCGAACGCAGGATCACGTCCTCGTCGACGACCGCGACGATGCGGTCCAGCGGTTGCAGCTGTTGTGCGGCGGCGGGCCGGGGGCCGGCGAGCGCGGCGAAGCCGGCGACGGCGGCGAGGAGGCAGGCGGCGAGTCGGGTCATGGGAGCGGGTCGGGGGAGATTTCGGCGCCACCCGCGTCGGGCGGCGGAACGAGGTAGAGGTCCTCGCGGTAGTACCCGAGGATAGCACGGCGCAACCGGCTCTCCGTGTCCGGGCCCGCCGAGCCGAGGCCCTTGAGTTCGACTTCGAGCTGCAGCGAATTGCCGAGTTCCCCGAGGCGGTTGTGCAGGTAGCGGCGGCCGACCAGGCGCACCGCCATGCAGCAGCTGTCCCACTGCACGCCGGCGATGCCTTCCAGCAGCTGGCGGTCCTTGGTCGAGTAGTAATAGCGGCCGACCAGGCTCCATGCCGGGGAAATCGGGTACAGGAAGTTGAGGTCCACCTGCTCGAGCAGGTCGCGGCGGTAGCGGTAGCCGAAGTTGACGATGCCCTCGTCGCCGATGAGGTAGCGCGTGCGCAGGCTGGCGAGGTCCTTGCGACGGAACTTCGGGTCCCACTGGTAGGAGCCGCCGATGCTCCAGCGGTCGTTCACGGCGTAGCTCGCGTCGGCCACCCAGGCCGACTTGCCCTCGGCCACCGGCGTTTCGCCCGGCACCGTCACCTTCGACTCGGAGAAATAGCGGATCTGGCCGAGGCTCACGGACAGCTTCTCGCGCCCGTCGCTCTGGCGCAGCAGGCGCGTGGACACCGCCAGGGTCAGCTGGTTGGCATCGGTCTGGCGGTCGGCGCCGGTGTAGCGGTTGTCGCGGAACAGCTGGCCCCAGCTGAAGGTCATCGGCCGGGTATCGAACAGCGGCAGCCCGGTCTGGTCGCGGTACGGCACGCGCAGGTAATAGGCGCGCGGCTCGAGCGTCTGCAGGAACGGCGTGCCGCCGATGCTGGTGCTGCGGTCGAAGTACAGGCCGCCGTCGATCGAGGCGATCGGCAGGCTGCGGGAAGGCCGGGCGTCGCCGAGTTGCGCGGCGAGCGCCTTGTCGAGGTCGTAGCCGGTGTAGCGCCAGGCGATCTTCGGCGTCAGGAACCAGCTCGCGCCGCCCAGCGGCATGCTCGCGTACGGTTCGAGGTCGACGCGGCTGCCGCCAGGCTTGTCCGGGTGCTGGAAGCGCACGGCCTCGGCGTACACGCCCGCCTGCAGCCAGGTCTGCAACGGCTTGTCCCAGTGCAGCCAGGCGCGCGGGAGGCGGTCGTGCGGCAGCACGTCGCCGGTGAGTGTGTAGTCGGAGAGCTGCTGGTGGTCGGCCATCACGCCGGCTTCCCAGTCCGCGCCGTGGCCGTAGATGCCGATGTCGCTGTAGATCGAGAACGGCGCCAGCCCGTCGATGTTGTTGCTGAAGTCCTCGAGGTAGCGCGGGTCGCTGATCCAGTTGAGGTTGGCGCGCGCCTGCCAGTGCGCGGCCAGGTCCTGCACGCCTTCGAAGTGGAAGCGCGCGCGGTCGTCGGCGCGGCGGTTGTCGAGCGAATAGCCGCTGGCGAGGAACTCGGCTTCTTCGTCGGCGCGCTCGCGCTTCGTGAGCCGGTCGGAGGGCAGGTACTCGAGTTCGACGGTGCCGCGACCGGTGTCGGTGAGGTAGCGGAACTGGCCGCCGAGCTGGAGGCCGCGCGAGGTCATCAGCCGCGGCGTGATCGTGGCATCGTAGTTCGGCGCCAGGTTGAGGTAGATCGCCTGGCGGTAATCGAAACCGTTGCGGCTCGAGGAGCCGATGCCCGGATAGAGCAGGCCGGTGCGGCGGCGGTCGTCGATGGGGAACGCGAACCACGGCACGTACAGCACGGGCACCTTGCCCACGCGCAGGGTCGCGCCGTGGGCCACGCCCATGCCGGTGTCGGTGTTCACGTCGATGCGCTGCGCGCGCAGCTCCCAGCTGCGCGCGTCGGGCGGGCAGGTGGAATACGTCGCGCCGTACAGCGTGCCTTCGGCGCCGTGCATCTCGATGTGGCTGGCGCCGCCGTTGCCGCGGCGCGAGACCAGCTGGTAATGCACGTTGCTGATGTCGTGCGTGTCGCTTTCCTGGTTGCCCTCGGCCTTGTCGGCGACGAGGCGCATGCCGGAGTCCTGGTACCTGACGCGGCCGATCGCCACGTAATGGCCGGTCTCGCTGTCGTAGGTGAGCTTGTCCGTCCCGAGGAACTGGTCGCCGCGGCGCAACGCGACGTTGCCCTCGAATTCGCGGCTGTCCTCGGTGCCGCTGAGCGTATCGCCCTCGATGTCGGTGGGCTGCTCGATGCGGGCGCTGGCCGGCACCGTCGACTTCTGGGCGTCGCTGAACGCGGGCACCGCATCCTGGACAGGACAAAGCTTCCAGGTCTGCGGCCGCTCGTCGGCCGCGTGGGCCGCCAGGGAGAAGGCGATGCAGGCCGGCAGTGGCAGCAATCGAAGGACTTTGCGCACTCGGGCTTCCAGGTCAGGCGAAACGGCGGTTAGATTGCCGCAACACCCGTGCAGCGGCAATGCAAGGCGGTCGCGGGGTTCAGGCTGCGTGGACGGGCGGCCTGGTCAGGTCGCGCCCCGGGGGTCGTCGGGCCGGGGACCCTTGCGGCGCTCGTGCCGCCAGGTGACCTCGCCGTGGCCGCTGGCGCGTGCCAGGACCCGTGCGAGCACGAACAGCAGGTCCGACAGGCGGTTGAGGTAGCGCACCGGTTCCGGGCGGACCGTTTCCGCGCGGGACAGCGCCACCGCCTCGCGCTCGGCGCGGCGGACGATGGTGCGGGCGAGGTGGCAGCGGGCCGCGGCGTCGCCGCCGCCCGGCAGGATGAATTCGCGCAGCGGCGGCAGCGGCGCGTTGAAGGCGTCGAGCGCCTGTTCGAGCGCGTCGATGTCGGCGTCGTGGATCGCGGCATGGCCGGGAATGCACAGCTCGCCGCCGAGGTCGAACAGCTGGTGCTGCACGGCCGTCAGCAACTCGCGCACGTCCTCCGGCACCTCGGCCGCGAGCAGCAGGCCGATCGCCGAATTGGCTTCGTCGACGGTGCCGTAGGCGGCGACCCGCAGCGAATCCTTGCCGACGCGCGTGCCGTCGCCGAGGCCCGTGCTGCCGTCGTCGCCGGTGCGGGTGTAGATCTTCGAGAGGCGGTTGCCCACCGCGGCCGCTCAGGCCGTCTGCGCGCGCAGTGCCGGCACGCGCCGGCGCATCAGGGCGAAGCCGCCGAACAGGATCGCCGCGTACGCCAGCGTTCCCAGCACCGTCCACTGGAAGAACGGGATGCCCGCGACATAGGCGGCGCCGAGGCCGGCCGCGGTCTGCGGATAGAACGGCGAGGCCAGCCATGCGCCGAAGTTGGTCGCGACGAAGAACAGCACCGATCCGGCCAGCGAATAGCCGAGCAGGCGCGTACCGCCGACCTTGCCGCGCAGGCCGAAGCCGAGCACGGTGGAGAGCGCGATGCAGGCGTAGACCGACCAGAAGCTGATGCCGCCGATGTAGCCGGCGTAGCTGCTGCCAAGCATGCCGGCGAGCACCAGGTCCGACACCAGCATCGCCGCCAGCGGGACCAGCAGCGCCCAGGCGCGGGACGCGAAATACGCGCCGCCGAACAGCGCGATCGCTTCGACCGGCGAGAAGTTCGGCGGATGCGGCAGCAGCCGCGAGAGCGCGGCGAGCAAGATCATCACGGCCAGCACCAGCGGGCCCGGGGCGAGGATGGTGTCGGTGGCGGGACGGTTCATCAGCGGGCGGCGTGGGGTTCGGGCGGAACCGGTAGCATAGCGCAGGCATGGAGACCGACGCGAAAACATCCCCCGGGCCGACTGCAGGCGCGCAGGACGCCCAGGCCAGGCAAGGCTCCGCCGGCGACGCGGCTTCGAGTCGCGCGCTGGTGCGCCACGACGTGGTGATCGTCGGCGGCGGACTGGTCGGTGCGAGCCTCGCGATCGCGCTGGAGCGCGTCGGCGTGGACGTGGCGATGGTGGAGGCCGCGCCGGCCGGTGCGCTCCCGGCGGTGTTCGACGAGCGCAACCTGAGTTTCGCCGAGGCGACGGTCAACGCCTTGACGGCGCTCGGCGTGATGCAGCGGCTGCGCCTGCCGCCGGCGCCGATCCGCCGCATCCACGCAAGCCGCGACGGGGATTTCGGCCGGGTCGTGCTGGACGCGGCGCGCTACGGCCGCGACCGCTTCGGGCAGGTGGTCGTCGCCAGCGACTTCGGGCAGGCGCTGGAATCGCGACTGGCGGAATTGCGCGACTTCACGCGTTACCGGCCGGCGCGCTTCCTCGGCTTCGACGCGAGCGGGTCGGAGGGCGACGCGCGCGTGCTGCGCATCGCCGACGCCGATGGCGAGCGGCGCGTCGCCGCGCGCCTGGTGGTCGCGGCCGACGGCACGCGCAGCGGCGTGCGCGCCGCCCTCGGCATCGAGGCGTCCGAACACGATTACGGGCAGGTGTTGTTCGTCGCGCGCCTGCGCGCCGCGCGCCCCCCCGACGGCACCGCCTGGGAGCGCTTCGGCGCGGACGGTCCGACTGCGCTGCTGCCGCGCGGCGACGGGCATTACGGCGTGGTGCACGGCGTCGCGCGCGATGGAGCCGATGCGGTCGCCGGGCTGGACGATGCCGCGTGGCTGGAGCGGTTGCAGCGCGCCTTCGGCTGGCGCGCGGGCGCGTTCCTCGCGATCGGCCCGCGCAGCGCGCATCCGGCACTGCGCGTGGTCGCCGACCGTTGCGTGGCCCCGCGCGCGGTGCTGGTCGGCAACGCCGCGCAGACCCTGCATCCGGTCGGCGCGCAAGGGTTCAACCTCGGCTTGCGCGACGCGCTGACGCTGGCCGAACTGATCGGCGACGGCGCCGGCGCCGGCGATCCAGGCGCCGATGCGCTGCTGCAGGCCCACGCGCGTCGGCGCGCTCCGGATCGCGAACGGACGCTCGCGTTCTCGGACGGCCTGGCGCGGATCACCGCGGGCGAGGAACCGCTGCTGCGACCGCTGCGCAGCCTCGGCCTGGCGGCGGTGCAGCGCTCGCCCACGCTGCAGGCGCGCCTGGTCGGCGGCGCGATGGGTTACCGCGGCGACGTGCCGCGCCTCTGCCGCGGAGCCGGTGGATGAACCGGCGCGGCATGGTCGATGCGGTCGTGTCCGGCGGCGGCGTCGTCGGCGCGGCGTGCGCGCTGGCGCTCGCGCGGCGTGGCCTAGAAGTCGCGCTGGTCGAAGGCGCCGCGCCGGCGCCGTGGCGCGCAGAGGCGCCCGACCTGCGCGTGTATGCATTCGCCGCCGACAACGCGGCGCTGTTCGAGCGGCTAGACGCGTGGGCTCCGGTGCGCGATGCGCGCGTCCACGCGTATCGCCGCATGCGCGTCTGGGACGCGGCCGGCGGCGGCGAACTCGATTTCGATGCCGATGCGTTCGGCCGGCGCGAACTGGGCTGGATCGTCGAGCACGGCCTGCTGCTGGACCGGCTGTGGTCGCTGCTGCCGGCGGCCGGCGTGCGCGTGCATTGCCCGGCGCGCGTGGCCGTGCTGGAGGACGAAGGCGATGACGGAGTCGTCGTCGGGCTCGACAATGGCAACCGCCTGCGCGCGCGCATCGCGATCGCGGCGGACGGCGCGCGCTCGACGCTGCGCGAGCTGGCAGGCATCGAGGTGTCGCGTGCGGGCTACGGGCAGCGCGGCGTCGTCGGTTACGTCTCGACCGCGCTGCCGCACGAGGACACCGCCTGGCAGCGTTTCCTGCCCGGCGGTCCGCTGGCGCTGCTGCCCTTCGCCGATGGTCGCTGCTCGATCGTGTGGACGCTGCCGGAAGCGGAAGCCGCGCGCATCCTCGCGCTGGACGACGACGCCTTCGGCCGCGAACTCACCCGCGCGTCCGACGCGCGCCTCGGCGGATTGCGCGCGGCCTCGCCGCGCGCGGCGTTCCCCCTGCAGCGCCAGCTCGCCAGCGACTACTTGCGCGGACGCGTGCTCGTGCTCGGGGACGCGGCGCACGTGGTGCATCCGCTGGCCGGGCAGGGTGTGAACCTGGGCCTGCGCGACGTCGCGGCGCTGGAGCAAGCGGTGGCGTCGGCGATGGCCGCGCGGTCGGACTGGGCAGCGCCGTCGCGCCTCGCGCGCTGGGCGCGGGCGCGCCGCAGCGAGGGCACGATCGCGGCGCATGCGTTCGACGGCATCAACCGCCTGTACGCCAGCGATTCGGTGGCGGCGGTACTGCTGCGCGGCCCGCTGCTCGGCGTCGCGACGCGCCTGCGGCCCGTGCCGCGACTGCTCTGGAAGCACGCGGCCGGCGTCTAAGCCGCTGCGCGTGCGAAGGCCGCGCGGGCGCCTGCTTCGCTCAGTCGAGCCAGCCTTTCATTTCCTCGCGGCTCAGCCGACCGTTGCGGTTCGCGTCCACGACATGGAATTCGCGCATCAGGTCGGCGTTTCCGCGGGCCTCTACACGGCTGATCGCGCCGTCGTGGTTCGCGTCCATCGCCTCGAAGTCCACGTGGTAGTTCGGCGAGATGGAGTTGCCGGGGTGCGATGTGACGGTGACGTTAGCGGCCGGCCTGGCCGTGGCGGGCGTTTCCTGCGCCAGCGCCGTGCCGGATCCGAAGATCGCGCCGAGCAGCGCGATTGCGGGCAGATGTATGCAGGTCATGGGGCGGGGGGCTCGCTGTGGGGAGGCGGCGATGCTGGACCTTGCCGGGTCAATCCGCCGTCAATCCCCGCGCGCCGGGCTGAACGGCCGCGAACACCGTGATCTCCTCGCGGTCGTGGTACAGCTGGCGCGCCCGCAGCGCGAGCGGGCCGCCGGCATCGGCCGCGAACTGGTCCAGGCACAGCCGCGTCTCCAGCCAGCGCTTCTTCATCGGCAGCTTCAGGTTGAAGATCGCGCGCTCGCACCAGCCGTTGGCGAACCATTCGGCCATGCGCGCGGCGACGCGGCGCGGTTGCTCGACCATGTCGCAGACCATCCAGTCCAGCGCCCGCGGCGGCTGCCACGCGAATCCGTCGGCGCGCAAATGTTCGACCAGGCCGGTGTCCATCACGTTCTGCCGCAGCGGGCCATTGTCGATGGCGGTGACGCGCAGGCCCTGCCGCGCCAGCACCCAGGTCCAGCCGCCGGGCGCCGCGCCGAGGTCGGCGGCGCGCATGCCGGCGCGCAGCATGCGCGCGCGCTCGCGGTCGTCGAGCAGCGTGAGCAAGGCTTCCTCGAGCTTGAGGGCCGATCGCGATGGTGCGTCCGGATGCATCTTCAGGCGCGGGATGCCGAGCGCCCAGGGCGCGCTGTCGCCGGGATCGGCGCGGGCGGCGAGCAGCGTGTCGCCGCCGAGGAAGCAGATGTGCAGGCGCGGGCGTCGTTCGTCCGTCGCTTCCACCAGCAAACCGGCCTTGCGCAGCGCGGGGCGCAAGGCGTTGCCGAAGCTGCGCGCGAGTCCCGACAGCGGGCGCCCCATGTCGGAGTCCGGGTGCTCGACGACGAGGTCGCCGTACGGCAGGTCGGCGGCGGGGGCCGCGGCGAGCGCATCGAGCAACGGCGCGAGCCGGTCGCGCGGATCCAGGCCGCGCAGTTCGGCGATGACGCGCAGCTTCTGCCGGGCGAACACCAGCGAGCGCCAGGGCAGCGCTGCGTCGAGCGCCGCCGCATCGTCGGCTTCGCAGCCGAACAGCACGAAGCCGTCGCCGCGCGAGGCGCGCGCGAAACCCGCGATGCCGGCTTCCGCCGCGCGCTCGCCCAGTTCGGCCGCCAGCTCGGGCTCGAAGCCCGCGCGGCAGTAACCCAGCAATCCGGCCATCCCCGCCCCCAGGCCCCACGCGCGCCAGGCGCGTCGCGACGCACGTTCGAATCAGTAGAAGGTGCCGCCCTGCTCGCCGTAGGACTGCAGCACCGCGCAGGCCTCGTCGCGCAGGATGTCGCGCGCGACGGCGATGCCGCGGCGCTCCAGCTCGCCGGTCCAGTCCGCGGGCAGCGGGCCTTCGTCGAACTCGGTGAGCCGCATCACGTCCTCGCTGCGCGCGCCGACCAGCAACCTGTCCACGCCCGCCCAGACGGTGGCACCGTAGCACTGGCAGCAGGGCTGCGCCGACGTCGCGATCGTGAATGCGCCGTCCGGCACGTTCAGGCGCGAGCGCTGCAGGCGCTGCTGCGCGAGCATGTAGGCCATGTTCTCGGCGTGCGCGACCGAGCAGGACTGCGGCAGCACGCGGTTCACGCCGATGCTGACGATGCGGTCGTTGCGGTCGAAGATGGCGGCGCCGAACGGGCCGCCACTGCGCGCTTCGACGTTGCGACGCGACAGGTCGATGGCGAGCGCGACCTTGGCTTCGTCGCCCGGGTAGGTCGCGGCGAGCGCGAGGTCGTGGACCCAGACCGGCAGCGTGAGGTGCAGTTGCAGCGGCGGCAGCATGGTCGACACGGCGTCAGGCCTTCTGCGCCCAGGTGTCGCGCAGGGTGACGCTGCGGTTGAACACCGGCGCGTCGGCGCGATGGTCTCGGCGGTCGGCGACGAAATAGCCGGTGCGCTCGAACTGGAACGACTGTTCGGGCGCCGCGGCCGCGGCCGCCGGTTCGATGTAGCCGCGCACGGTGCGGCGCGATTCCGGGTTGAGGTAGTCGCGATACGTCTTGCCGCCGTCGTCCGCGTCCGGATCCGGCACGGTGAACAGGCGGTCGTACAGGCGGATTTCCGCGGGGATGCCGTGCTTCGCGCTGACCCAGTGGATGGTGCCCTTGACCTTGCGGTTGGCGCCTTCCATGCCGGGACGCGAGTCGGGATCGAGCGTGCAACGCAGCTCGACGACGTTGCCATCGGCATCCTTGACCACTTCGTCGCAGCGCACGATGCCGGCGCCGCGCAGGCGCACGTCGCCCCCCACGGTCAGCCGCTTGAACCCCGGGGGCGGCACTTCGGCGAAATCGTCGCGCTCGATCCACAGCTCGCGCGCGAACGGGAGGTCGCGTTCGCCCTGCGACGCGTCCTTCGGATGGTTCGGGAACTTCAGCAGCTCCTCGTGGTTCGTGTCGAGATTGGTGAGCACCATCTTCAGCGGATCGACCACGGCCATGCGCCGCGGCGCGGTCGCGTCCAGGTCGTCGCGCAGCGCGCCTTCGAGGATCGAGATGTCGAGCAGCGAATTCTGCTTGCTGATGCCGACGCGCTCGACCATCAGCTTCAGCGCCGAGGGCGTGTAGCCGCGTCGGCGGATGCCCTGCAGCGTCGGCATTCGCGGGTCGTCCCAGCCGTCGACCAGGCCGTCTTCGACCATCGCGAGCAGCTTGCGCTTGCTCATCACCAGGTAGTTGAAGTTCAGGCGCGAGAACTCGATCTGGCGCGGCTTGCCGGCTTCCATCGGCAGCCCGCGGTCGAGCAGCGGCTGCAGCAGCGCCGGATCGTGCGCGAGGTCGACCTTGTCCACGCACCAGTCGTACAGCGGGCGGTGGTCCTCGAACTCCAGCGTGCACAGCGAGTGGGTGATGCCCTCGATCGCGTCGCTCAGCGAGTGCGCGTAGTCGTACATCGGGTAGATCGGCCACGCGTCGCCGGTGTTCTGGTGCTCGACGTGCTTGATGCGGTAGATCGCCGGGTCGCGCAGGTTGATGTTGCCCGACGCCATGTCGATCCTGGCGCGCAGCGTGCGCGCACCGTCGGGGAATTCGCCCGCGCGCATGCGCCGGAACAGGTCGAGGTTCTCCTCCACGCTCCTGTCGCGGTACGGCGAGTTGCGGCCCGGTTCGGTCAGCGTGCCGCGATAGGTGCGGGTTTCCTCGGCGGAAAGGTCGTCCACGTACGCGTCGCCCTGGCGGATCAGCTTTTCGGCCGCGAGGTAGAACACGTCGAAGTAGTCGGAGGCATGGCGCAGGTTCGCCCACTCGAAGCCGAGCCAGCGCACGTCGTCCTGGATCGCGGCGACGTACTCGGGGTCTTCCTTCGCCGGGTTGGTGTCGTCGAAGCGCAGGTTGCAGCGCCCGCCGAATTCCGCCGCGACGCCGAAGTCCAGGCAGATCGCCTTGGCGTGGCCGATGTGCAGGTAGCCGTTGGGCTCGGGCGGGAAGCGCGTGCGGATCGCGCGGTGCTTCCCGCTCGCGAGGTCCTCGCGGACGATCTGCCGGATGAAGTCGACCTTCGCGACATCGGTGCGCGGCGCATTGTCGCCGCCGGCAGCGTCGCTCATCGGTGGTACTCCCCCGCGGCTTCGGGCTGGTAGCGCACGCCGAGTACGACCAGGCGCGTGCTGCGGCCGCCGGGCACGGGCCATTCGATGGACTGGCCGGCGCGCAGGCCGAGCAGGGCGCTGCCGACGGGCGCCAGGATCGAGATGCGGTCGGGGCTGCCGTCGGCATCGCGCGGGTAGACGAGGGTCAGCTCGCGTTCCTCGCCGCTCGACTCGTCGCGGAAACGCGCGGTCGAATTCATGGTGATCGCGTCCGACGGCATGTCGCGCGGCTCACGCAGCTCGGCGCGCGCGAGCTCGTCGCGCAGTGCGTCGAAGGCCGGGCCGGACTGGGCCGGCTGCTCGAGCAGGGATTCGAGGCGCTCGCAGTCGAGACGGGAAAGCACCAGCGCGGGCTTGGTTCCGTGGGGCATGGCGGGGCTCCAAAAGCAATGCGGGCGGAGCGTCAGGCGCCCCGCCCACCAGGCAACGAAAGATGCAGCCAAGTTAACCCGCGGCTGCGGTGCGATCAACCTTCCCGGCGGTTTCGCGGGGCGTCGCCGGGCCTTCCGCGGCGAGCAGCCCGGGCGGGAGGGCGCGGAAGACCTCGGCCAGCGCCGGCAGGAAGCTCCCCATCGCCGAACTCCTGCGCCAGGCCATCGCGATCCTGCGGCTGGGCCGGTCGTCGCCGGAGAACGGCAGCAGCGCGATGTCGGGCGAAACCGGCACCGGCGGCTGCACCGCCAGGGCCGGCAGCAGGGTCACGCCGACGTTGGCGGCGACCATCTGGCGCAGCGTTTCCAGGCTGGTGGCGCGGAACTCGGCCTTTTCGCCGGCGCCGGCCATCCGGCAGACATCGAGCGCCTGGTCGCGCAGGCAGTGGCCGTCCTCGAGCAGCAGCAGGCGCTCGTCGGCAAGGTCGCCGATCGCGAGCGGACGCTTGCCCGCGAGGCGATGGTGCGCCGGCACCGCGAGCAGGAACGGTTCCTCGAACAGGAACTCGACGTGCAGCTGGTCGTCGTGCAGCGGCAGCGCCAGCAACGCGGCGTCGAGCTTGCCCTCGTGCAGCCGCTCCAGCAGCACCGGCGTCTTCTCCTCGACCAGCAGCAACTCCAGCCGCGGGAAGCGTTCGCGCACCGCCGACACGACGTGCGGCAGCAGGTACGGGCCGAGCGTGGGGAAGATGCCCAGGCGCACGCTGCCGGCTTCCGGGTCGCGGGTGCGCCGCGCGGCTTCCCGCATCTGCTCGACCTCCCCCAGCACTCGGCGCGCGCGCTCGGCCATCTCGCGCCCGGCAGGCGTGAGCATGACCTTGCGCGGTGCGCGCTCCACCAGCGCGACGCCGAGCTCCTCCTCGAGCTTGCGGATCTGCGTGGAGAGCGTGGGCTGGCTGACGAAGCTCGCGGCGGCCGCGCGGCCGAAATGCCGATGGTCGGCCAGCGCCACGAGGTACTGCAGGTCTCGCAGGTTCATGCGTGCGATGCCGTGCGCGCGCCGCCGGCCGGTGGCGCGCGCATGCCCGTCATGCCGCCCTGGCCACGTCCGCGTCCGGCGCCGACGTGCGGATCAGGTGGTCGAATGCGCTCAGCGCCGCGGTGCAGCCCGCGCCCATCGCGATCACGATCTGCTTGTACGGCACCGTCGTGGCGTCGCCCGCCGCGAAGACGCCCGGCAGGCTGGTCGCGCCGCGGTCGTCGATCACGATCTCGCCGCGCGGGCTCAGCTCGATCGCGCCCTTCAGCCACTCGGTGTTGGGCAACAGGCCGATCTGCACGAAGATGCCCGCGAGCTCGACCGTGCGGCTTTCCCCGCTGTTGCGGTCCTTGTAGACCAGGCCAGTGACCTTCTGTCCGTCGCCCAGCACTTCGGTCGTCTGCGCGCCCAGCAGCACGTCCACGTTCGGCAGGCTGCGCAGCTTGCGCTGCAGCACCTCGTCGGCGCGCAGCTTCGAGTCGAACTCGAGCAGGGTGACGTGCTCGACGATGCCGGCCAGGTCGATCGCGGCCTCCACGCCGGAGTTGCCGCCTCCCACCACCGCCACGCGCTTGCCCTTGAACAGCGGGCCGTCGCAGTGCGGGCAGTAGGCCACGCCCTTGTTGCGGTACTGCTCCTCGCCGGGCACGCCCATCTGCCGCCAGCGCGCACCGGTGGACAGGACGACCGACTTCGCACGGAGCGTGGCGCCGCTGTCCAGCTGCACCTCGACGAGGCCGCCGGGCTGCTTCGCGGGCACGAGTTTCGCCGCGCGCTGCAGGTTCATCACGTCCACGTCGTACTCGCGCACGTGCTGCTCCAGCGCGACGCCGAGCTTCGGGCCCTCGGTGTACTGCACGGAGATGAAGTTCTCGATGGCCATCGTGTCCAGCACCTGGCCGCCGAAGCGCTCGGCCGCGAGGCCGGTGCGGATGCCCTTGCGCGCCGCGTAGATCGCCGCGGCGGCGCCGGCGGGCCCGCCGCCGACCACGAGCACGTCGAACGGCGCCTTTTCGGCGATCCGTGCCGCCGCGCGGGAGGCGGCGCCGCTGTCGAGCTTCGCGACGACCTGTTCGATGGTCATGCGCCCCTGGTCGAACGGCTTGCCGTTGAGGAACACCGTCGGCACGCTCATCACCTCGCGCGCCTGCACCTCGTCCTGGTACAGCGCGCCGTCGATGGCGACGTGGCGGATGTTCGAATTGAGCACGCTCATCGCGTTCAGTGCCTGCACCGTGTCCGGGCAGCTCTGGCAGGAAAGCGACATGTAGGTCTCGAACACGAATTCGCCCTCCAGGTCGCGGACCTGGTTGGCGAGTTCGTCCTCGATCTTCACCGGATGGCCGCCGACCTGCAGCAGCGCCAGCACCAGCGAGGTGAATTCGTGGCCCATCGGGATCGCGGCGAAGCGCACCGAGACGTCGGTGCCGGCGCGGACGATCGCGAACGAGGGCTTGCGCGCCGACGCATCGTCGTCGCTGCGCAGGGTGATCTTGCCGGAGGTCTCCGCGATGTCGCGCAGCAGCGCCCCGAGTTCTCGCGAGGCGTCGCTGTCGTCGAGCGCGGCGACCAGTTCGATCGGCTGCACCAGCCGCTCCATGTAGGCGGCCAGTTGTGCCTTGAGGTCTGCGTCGAGCATGGCATCACTCCGTGGGAGAGGGTGTCCCGGGCGCGAGGGGGGCGCCCGGGACGATGCGGCCAGCCTTGGGCGCTGGCCGCGGAGGGGGTCAGATCTTGCCGACCAGGTCCAGCGAGGGCTTCAGCGTCTTCTCGCCTTCCTTCCACTTCGCCGGGCACACCTCGCCCGGGTGGCTGGCGACGTACTGCGCGGCCTTGACCTTGCGCAGCAGCTCCGACGCGTCGCGGCCGATGCCGTTGTCGTGGATCTCGCACAGCTTGATCTGGCCTTCCGGGTTGATCACGAAGGTGCCGCGCAGGGCCAGGCCCTCGTCCTCGATCATCACGTCGAAGTTGCGGGTGATCGCGCCGGTCGGGTCGCCGATCATCGTGTAGTTCACCTTCTTGATCGCGTCCGAGGTGTCGTGCCACGCCTTGTGCGCGAAGTGCGTGTCGGTGGAGACGCTGTAGATCTCGACGCCGAGCTTCTTGAACTCCTCGTACTTGTCGGCGAGGTCCTCGAGCTCGGTCGGGCAGACGAAGGTGAAGTCGGCCGGGTAGAACACGACCACGGACCACTTGCCCTTCAGGCTGGCCTCGGTGACTTCGATGAACTTGCCGTCTTTCAGGGCCTGGGCCTTGAACGGCTTGATTTGGGTGTTGATCAGGGACATGGCGCGGGTCCTCGCGAGGTGGGTGGAAGGGGGGTGGATCAGGGGAACAGCCGCCATGTTAGGCGGGTGGGATCCAATCATCAAATTGATTGATACCATGAATACGATAGACATAAGCTATCGTTCAGGTGGCTAGCCAGGGGAGGCGGCTGCCTGCGCCGCGGTCTGCACGAGCGCGGCGATGTCGAGCGGATCGGGTTCGCGCAGCAGGGCGCGCCGGAACGCGCGTTCGTCGTCGGCGGACAGCGCCGCCAGCGACTGGAATTCGCCCGCGACGAACGCCGCCTGCGCGATGCCGTCGCGGTAGAGCACGCGCGCGCCCGGCAGGCGCGGCACCTTCGCGCCCGGCAGCACCGTGCCGGCGAGGTTCAGCGGATCGTTGGCCGACACCACCAGCGCCTCGCCGTCCTTGGCGCGCCGCCGCACCTGGCGCAGCGCGGCCACCGCTTCGGGCAGCGCGAACTGTTCGCCGCTCAGCCCGGCGACGAAGCGCCCGCCGCGCAGTTCGCCGCGCGCTTCCAGGCGGTGGTAGACGCGCAGCAGCTCGCGCCAGGACGGCAGCCACGCCGCCTCGCGTTCGAGCAGCCGCCAGCAGACGACGCCGTAGCGGCGCAGCAGGACGCGGGCGATGTGCTCGACGTCGGCCGGGTCGCGCTTCGTGGGGCCGGTGCCGACCGCGCGACGCGCGAGCGTCCACCGCCCGGCATCCTCGATGCCGAGCAGCGCGGTGCGCCGACCGCGGCGCTGCCCCGGCACCGGCCGCCGGGACGCCGGCACCAGCAATGCGCGCAGGCCGGCGAAGCTGTCGCAGCCGGCCTGGCCGCGCGCGACCAGCTCGGCGAGCGCATCCTCGAGCTCGGGGCGCAGCAGCCGCGCATCGGCGGCGAGTTCGTCGAAGAACGAGGCGCCGTTCGCGCGCAGGCACTCGGCCACCTTCTGCGCGCGCGACGACAGTTCCGGTGCGTCTTCGTGCTCGGACGCGGTGGCGCGCGTCCACAGCGCGAGATCGCGGCGCGGCAGCAGCGCGACGGGCGTGGCGCGCAACGAGCCGCCGTGGCCGCCTTCCGAAGACGTCGTCGCGCCGCGCAGGCGCGCCCAGGCGATGCGGCCGGCGGTGCACAGGTCGTCGAGCCAGGCGGGCGAGTAGTCGGCCACGCGCGCGGGCAGCAGCTCGGCTTCCCACGCGCCCGCCGGTGCCTCGAAGCCCTCCAGCTGCGCCAGCACGTTCGCGAGCGCCTCCGGCCCGCTGCCGCGCGTCGCCCTGGACACGCGCTGCCAGTCGCACAGGAAGCGCATGAAGTCGTGCGCGGCGACCGGCTCGATCTCCTTGCGCAGCCGGCCGATCGTGTAGCGGTGGATGCGCGCCAGCAGCTGGCGTTCGCACCACTCCAGCGCCGGCGTGGCGGAGAAATGGCCGCGAATCGCGTAGCCCTCGCCCTCGAGGCCGGCGAGCGCCATGTCGATCTCGTACTGCGGCAGCGCTAACTGCGCGGCGAGCGTGCCGGCGGCGACGACGCCGAGGCCAGACAGGCGCGCGCGCAGCAATTCGACCAGCGCGGCTTCGCGCGTCCACGTTTCGCGCGCGTATTCGGCCGGCGCCTCGATGGCCGGGGCGATCGCCGCCGCCGGGTGCACCGCGCGCGCCAGCGGGAGGCGTTCGGCCGCCACCCACAGGCTCGCGCCGGCCTCGATGCGCGCGGCGCGATGGTCGTTCGCCAGCTGCCGCAGCAGGTCCGGCCAGCCGGGCGTCGCCAGCGCTTCGGTCGCGGTGACGCAACCCAGCGACATCAGCGCATCGTGCATCTCGTCGGCGTTGCGCGCGCGCGGCCAGGCCTGTTCGCGGACCTCGGCAATCGCGCTCGCGTCCAGTCGCGCGAGGTCGCCCGCATCGCCGCGGTCGGCGATGCCGCGGGTCATCACGGCTTGCGTGCGGCGTTCCTCCAGCGGAGCGTCGTCGAGGAAGGCGTACGGCTTGGCGCTCAGCGCCTCTGCCGCGAACGGCGAGGGCGCCGTGACGTCGCGCGCGACGACCTCGACTTCGCCCGACTCGATCCGCCGCAGCAGCGCCAGCCAGCCTTCGGTGTCCATCGCCTCGTGCAGGCAGTCGTCCAGCGTCTGCGCGACCAG
>CBIHRR010000010.1:0-29092 GCA_966212495.1 uncultured Gammaproteobacteria bacterium | reverse complement strand
TTCGTGGGCCCGGGCCCCGTAAAAGCGGCGGGTGGTGGACCTGGGCGGCGGCCGCGCCGGGGCGCGGCCTATCGCCGTGGTCCCGATGCCCTACCAGGGCAGCGCCAGCGCCCCGTCCACCGACGTGGCCGCCGTGATCCGGGCCGACCTGGACCGCTCCGGCCAGTTCCGCAGCCTGCCGGAAGCCCAGCTGGTGCAGCGCCCGACCACCGGTGGGGAGGTCGACTACCCCGCCTGGCGCCTGCTGAAGCAGGATTTCCTGGTCATCGGCCGCGTGCTCGACGCCCCCGACGGCGGCTACCGGGTCGAATACGAACTGTTCGACGTCGCCAAGCAGGAGCGCCTGCTCGGCTTCGCGATGACCGCGCGCGCCAACGCGATGCGCGACGTCTCCCACCAGGTTGCCGACGCGATCTACGAGAAGATCCTCGGCGTGCGCGGCGCGTTCTGGACGCGCATCGCGTACGTCACCGCCACCGGCGTCGGCAAGGCCAGCCGGTACGCGCTGATGGTCGCCGATTCCGACGGCTGGAACCCGCAGACCGTGGTGCGTTCGGGCGAGCCGCTGCTGTCGCCGTCGTGGAGCCCGGACGGGCGCAAGCTCGCCTACGTCAGCTTCGAGCGCGGCAATTCCTCGATCTACATCCAGGACATCGCCACCGGCGCGCGCGAGCTGGTCGCCAGCTTCCGCGGCATCAATGGCGCGCCCGCGTTCTCCCCCGACGGCAGGCGCCTGGCGCTCACGCTGTCGAAGTCGGGCAATCCCGAGATCTACGTGATGGACCTCGGCAGCAAGGCGCTCACCCAGGTCACCAACCAGTTCGGCATCGACACCTCGCCGTCGTGGAGCCCCGACGGCGCCAGCCTCTATTTCACCTCCGACCGCAGCGGCAAGCCGCAGATCTACCAGGTGCCTGCCAGCGGCGGCGGCGCAACGCGCGTCAGCTTCCAGGGCAGCTACAACGCCGATCCGGCCGTGTCGTGGGACGGGAAGAAGATCGCGACCACGCAGGGCAACGGCAACGTCTACCGCATCGCGCTGCTCGACCGCAGCCTGGGATCGCCGCGCTGGAGCCTGCTGTCGCCCGGCTCGCTCGACGAGTCGCCGAGCTTCGCGCCGAACGCCGGGATGCTGCTCTATGCGGCGAAGGAAGGCGGGCGCGGCGTGCTTTACGCTGTTTCCGCCGATGCGCGCGTGCGCCAGCGCCTGGTGCTCGCCGACGGCGACGTGCGCGAGCCGGCCTGGGGGCCGTATCGCGGCAAGCGCTGACAGACTCCGGCCGAAGGCAGCGCCCGAGGCCGCATGGGTAGTTCCACACATCCGTTCCAACGACGAGGAAGCATGATGAACAACACCACCCGGATCCTGCTCGCGGCGCTCATGTGCACCGCGGCCGTGGCCTGCTCGAAGAAGGTCAAGGAAGCCCCGCCGGTCGAGACGCCGGTCAACCAGCCACCGGTCGTGACCGAGCCGGCGCCGGCCACCGCCGGCGCGTACACGCCCGGCGACCTGGACACCGACGCCTGCCTGCGCACCCGCGTCATCTACTTCGACTTCGACCAGGATGCGCTGCGTCCGGAGTTCCAGCAGGCGATGGCGTGCCATGCCAAGTACCTGCGCGACCGTCCGTCCTCGCGCATGACGCTGGAAGGCAACGCCGACGAGCGCGGCAGCCGCGAATACAACATGGGCCTCGGCGAGCGCCGCGGCAACGCCGTGTCGTCCGCGCTGCAGGCCAACGGCGGTTCGGCCAGCCAGCTGAACGTCGTGAGCTACGGCGAGGAGCGCCCGACCTGCACCGAGTCCAGCGAGGACTGCTGGGGCAAGAACCGCCGCGTCGAGATCGTCTACACCGCGAAGTAAGGGCGGCAACGCGGGACAGTTCTCGGTAAGGCAGCGGGGATCCCGCTGCCTTATTCTTTTTGGAGTCTCCTGATGGGTGGAACGTCCATGAACGTGCGCATCCCCGTATTCTTCGCGGTCTCGCTGGCACTGCTCGCGTTCGCGCCGGTGGCCGGCGCGCAGCGCGCCAGCCTCGCCGAACGCGTCGCCGCGCTCGAGCAGCGCGCCGCGACCGACCAGGGCAACGTCGACCTGCTCAACCAGGTCAACGCGCTCAAGTCCGACGTCCAGGCGCTGCGCGCCCAGATCGAGGAGTTGCAGCACAGGCAGCAGCAGATGGAGGAGGCCGGCCGCAACCAGTACCTCGACCTCGACGGGCGCATCAATCGCCTCGAGGGCGGGGCCGCGGTCGCGCCGCCCGTCGCCGCGGCCGGCGGCGCCGCCGTCGCACCGCAGCCGCCCGCTGCCGCGCGGACGGCGGCTCCCACGGGCGCGCCGCCGCCTGCAGCAGTGTCCGCCGCGGCGCCGCCGTCGCGCGCCGCCACGGCCGTTTCCCCGGGGGATGCCGAGCGCGTCGCCTACGAGGCCGCGTTCGACCGCCTCAAGGCCGGCCGCTACGACGAGTCCGCGCGTGCGTTCCAGCAGTTCCTGGGCCAGTTCCCCGCCGGCCCGCTCGCGCCGAATGCGGTCTACTGGCTCGGCGAGAGCTATTACGCCACCCAGAACTACGAACTCGCGGCGCAGCAGTTCCGCGCGCTGCTGGAGCGTTACCCGGCGCACGACAAGGCCGCCGGCGCGATGCTGAAGCTCGGCCTCTCGCAGTACGGCCTCGGCCAGCAGGACGCCGCCCAGGCGACGCTGGCGCAGGTGGTGCGCAGCTATCCCGGCACCGATGCCGCGCGCACCGCGCAGGACCGCCTGCAGGCGATGCGCCTGACCTCCGCGCGCTGAGTCGGCGTCGGCCCGGGCCCCGGGGCCGCGGCGGCGGGATTCCTGCGCCGCCGTCGCGATAAAATGGCCCCATGAGCACCGTCGCCCCCGAAGCGGCCGCCGCCGCGACGGCGGCGGACCGCCTGCGCATCACCGAGATCTTCCTGTCGCTGCAGGGCGAGGCCCGCGATGCCGGCTGGCCGACCGTGTTCGTGCGCCTGACCGGCTGCCCGCTGCGCTGCGGCTACTGCGACACCGCCTACGCCTTCCACGGCGGCGAGTGGCGCGACATGGACGCGATCCTCGCCGAGGTCGCCGCGCACGGCGTGCGCCATGTCTGCGTGACCGGCGGCGAGCCGCTGGCGCAGAAGCGCTGCATCCCCTTGCTTCGCGCGTTGTGCGACGCGGGCTACGTCGTCTCGCTGGAGACCTCGGGCGCCGTCGACATCGCGAGCGTGGATGCGCGCGTGTCGCGCGTCGTCGACGTCAAGACGCCGGGGTCGGGCGAGGTCGCCCGCAATCTGTGGAGCAACCTCGCGCTGCTCGCGCCGCACGACCAGGTCAAGTTCGTGCTGTGCGACCGCGCCGATTTCGACTGGGCCTGCACCGTGGTCGCGGAGCATCGCCTGCACGAACGCTGCGACGTGCTGTTCTCGCCGAGCGCGGCGCAGTTGCCGGCGACGCGGCTGGCCGACTGGATCGTCGCGGAGAAGCCGCCCGTGCGCTTCCAGGTGCAGCTGCACAAGCTGCTGTGGAACGACGAGCCGGGGCGCTGAATGGACGCACGCGCGACTGATCCGGCGGTGGTGCTCGTGTCCGGCGGCATGGATTCGGCCGTGGTGCTGGCGATCGCGCGCGAGCAGGGGTTCGCGCCGCACGCGCTCAGCGTGCGCTACGGCCAGCGCCACACCTCCGAGCTCGACGCCGCCGATCGCGTGGCGCGCATGCTCGGCGCGGTCGCGCACAAGACCGTCGGCGTGGACCTGCGCAGCATCGGCGGCTCGGCGCTGACCGACGACGCGATCGCGGTGCCGGACGATGCGGACGGCCACGTCATCGGCGATTCGATCCCGTCGACCTACGTGCCCGCGCGCAACACGATCATGCTGTCGCTCGCGCTCGGCTGGGCCGAGGTCATCGGCAGCGCGGACCTGTTCTGCGGCGTGAACGCGGTGGATTATTCGGGCTATCCCGACTGCCGCCCCGAGTTCATCGAGGGCTTCGAGCGCCTCGCCAACCTGGCCACGAAGGCCGGCGTGGAAGGCGCCGGATTCCGCGTCCACGCGCCGCTGCTGCACATGTCGAAGGCCGACATCGTGCGCGAGGGCCTGCGCCTGGGCGTGGATTTCGCGCAGACCGTGTCGTGCTACAGCGCCGACGCGCAGGGCCGCGCCTGCGGCCACTGCGACGCCTGCCGGCTGCGCGCCGACGGCTTCGCCGCGGCCGGCGTCGCCGACCCGACCCGTTACCGCTAGAATCTTCCCCCCGGGCGCGTGCCGCCCGGCCCGTCTTTCGTGGGCCGTTAGCTCAGTCGGTAGAGCAGAAGACTTTTAATCTTTTGGTCGAAGGTTCGAATCCTTCACGGCCCACCACCTTCCCTCAGCCGATCGGGTGCCGCTCCGCGTCCAGCCGGATCGTGCGGTCGGCGATGCCCGGCAGCGTGCGCATCGCCTGCCGGCTCACGCGCTCGAAGAACTGCACGAAGTGCATGACCTGCGGATGCGTCATCGCCTTGCGGTCCGGGTGCTCCGCCTGCAGCGTCTGCTCCTGCTGCCAGCGCCAGCGCGGCACGATGTCGAAGCCGGGACCCTGCAGGAACAGCAGCCGCGGCAGGCGTTGCCACAGCGGCGGATAGTCGCGCGCAAGCGCGGCGTTGCTCCAGCGGCGCCAGGTGCCGTCGGGATCCTCGTTGCGCTCCAGCGCGTTGAGCGGCTCGGCGAGGTCCGCGTCGCTTTCCGGCGGCACCTTGAGGAACCAGCCTTCGAGGATCACGAGATCGGCGTGGTCGACGACCGGCCATTCCGATTCGGGCAGGCGGTCGTCGGCGATCTTGTCGAAGCGGGGCAGGGCGACCGGCCGGCCGGACGCGAGGGCGTCGAGCACGTTGCAGGCCAGCCCGACGTCGTGCGTGCCGGGCACGCCGCGCGTGGCGCACAGCGGGTGGATTTCGCGGCCCAGGCGCTGCCGGGCCTCGTGCCCGAGATAGAAGTCGTCGATCGACAGCGAGACGACCTTGCGGCCCTGGCCGGCGGCCAGGTCGGCGACCTGCCGGGACAGCGTGGACTTGCCGGTGCCCTGCAGCCCGGTGATGGCGAAGACGTGCCGGCCCGCGTCCTGCGCGGCCTGGTACACGCTGGCGACGAAATCGGGGGCATAGCCCGCGGCGGTCTTGTGCGCTGGCTCCATCCCGCCACAATAGCGCAATGGACGAGAACGCCGCTGATCCGCTCTTCACCGAGGCGATGGCCGAGTTCGCGCGGCTGTTCGAGGCCGCCGCCGCGGCGGGCGAGCCGGATCGCACCGCGATGACGCTGGCGACCGCGACGCTGGACGCGCGGCCGTCGGCGCGCACGGTGCTGCTCAAGGGCTTCGACGCGCGCGGATTCGTGTTCTACACGCACCTGGACGGGCGCAAGGGCCGCGAACTGCAGGCCAACCCGTACGCGGCGCTGCTGTTCCACTGGCCGCGCGTCGGGCAGGGCGTGCAGGTGCGCATCGAGGGCCGCGTGCACACCGTCCCCGACGACGAGGCCGACGCTTACTTCGCGACGCGCGCGCGCGGCAGCCAGCTCGGCGCGTGGGCGTCGCTGCAATCCGAAACGCTGGATGCGCGCGCCACGTTCGAAGCCCGGCTCGCCGAAATCGAAAGGCGTTTCGAGGGCCGCGACGTGCCGCGCCCGCCGCGCTGGACCGGCTTCCGCGTGCGACCGCGCTGGATCGAGTTCTGGCATGCCGCGGAATTCCGCTGGCACGAGCGCCGCCTGTACGAGCGCGACGTGGCGTGCCGCTGGTCGAAGCGGATGCTGTATCCCTGACTCGACGCCCGCGGTCGCGGGCAGCGCCTCACGGCGCGAGTGACGCGCACAGCGCCTCCAGTTGCTCCCGCTCTGCTGCGCCGGACACGACCCCGTCGACGCCTGCGATGCGTGCGAGCCGGCCAGCCGCCTCCAGGTTTCCGGCCGTCGAGCGCAGGGCATCCGCATTGCCGGAAAAAGGTGCTGGATCCGCCTGTTGCGCAGCATCCGATGCCGATCGTGACACCGATCCGAACACCTTTTCCTCGACGCAGGATTCGAACAAGGCCGCCGCGACTTCCTCCGGTGGGGTGGCGATCGCGCCGTCGTGCCAGGGGGCCAGCGCCCGCTTCCCCATGTGGAACAGTTCGTGGGCCATCGAGCGGACGAGGTTTCGGCGCGATGCCTCCTCGTTCGCGGGGTCGAAGGTCGCCACCAGTTGCAGGTCGAGACTGCGCGGGCGCAGGAAGGACGAATCGCGCTCGAAGACTTTCGCGCCCGGGGGGACCAGTCGAATCCCGAGTCGCGCGATCCGTGTCTTGCCCCGGAATGCGGCTTCAACCGCATCGGCGGCCTCGCCCGCGGCGATGGCTGTCCCGGAAAGCGAGTCGCCGGAAACCGGAGCGCATGAAGAGACCATCGTGGTTCGCGATGGGCCGCGGCCCGCGACTTGCGATGGCGTATCGCAAGCGGGTCCGGCGTCCCCTGGCAGGATGCTGTAAAGCGTGTACCACCACGGGAACCAGGGCCGCCAGCGTCCGGCGTACGTGGGTTCCCGTTTCGACAGGTCCGGCAGGGCCGAGCGGACCGTGGAGGGCACGCAAGCCGAGGTCGCCAGCGCGATCCCCAGCGCGATGCCCGGCGCGGCGATGCGCGCAAGCGCGCGCGCGCGACCCATGGATTCCCGGTGGCATCGTAGGATAGGCAAGGCGCTCCCTCGCAGCCGGGTGGAGTAAGTTCACGCGAACGACGGGTCAAGACGCAATGCAGCATACGTTGGGACCGCGCCGGATCGTCTGCCTCACCGAAGAACCGACCGAAGTCCTGTACGCGCTCGGCGAGCAGGACCGCATCGTCGGGATCAGCGGCTTCACCGTGCGCCCGCCGCGCGCGCGGCGCGAGAAGCCAAAGGTCAGCGCCTTCACCAGCGCGAAGATCGACGAGATCCTGAAGCTCGAACCCGACTTCGTGGTCGGCTTCTCCGACATCCAGGCAGACATCGCGGCCGAACTCGTGCGCCGCGGGGTCGAGGTTTGGATCTCCAACCACCGCAGCGTCGAGGGCATCGTCGATTACGTGCGCCGGCTCGGTGCGCTCGTCGGCGTCGGCGCACGTGCAGACGCGTATGCGGGCGAGCTGCAGCGCACCCTCGACGCGATCTCGGCGGAAGCGGCGACGCTGCCGCGCCGCCCCAAGGTCTATTTCGAGGAGTGGGACGAGCCGCCGATCACCGGCATCCGCTGGGTCGCCGAGCTGGTGCGCATCGCTGGTGGCGACGACATCTTCCCCGAACGCGCGCTCGAACCGCTGGCGAAGGCGCGCATCCTCGAGGACGCGTCGGAAGTGGTACGGCGCGCGCCGGACATCATCCTGGGCTCGTGGTGCGGCAAGAAATTCCGCCCGGAAAAGGTCGCGGCGCGTCCTGGCTGGGATGCGATCCCCGCGGTGCGCGACGGCGAGCTGCACGAGATCAAGTCGCCGATCATCCTGCAGCCGGGCCCCGCCGCCCTCACCGACGGCGTCGCCGAAATCGCGCGCATCATCCGCGCCTGGGCGAGTCGCCCCGCCTGATTAGTCGTTGGCGGCGGCGAGCTCGCGGCCGCGCACGGTGGCGGCGTGGATGGCGCGCGCGACGAGGTCGCGGAAGCCGCCGGCCTCGAAGGCCTCGATCGCCGCTTGCGTCGTGCCGTTCGGCGAAGTCACGCGGCGACGCAGTTCCGTCGCGTCGACGTCGCCCTCGGTGAGCATGCGTGCTGCGCCGAGGATCGTCTGCAGCACGAGCGTGCGCGCCGCATCGGACGGCAGGCCTTCCGCGAGCGCGGCGGACTGCATCGATTCGGCAAGCAGGAACACGTAGGCCGGGCCGCTGCCCGACACCGCGGTCACCGCATCCATCAGCGCTTCGTCGCCGATCCACGCGGTTTCGCCCGCGGCGGCGAGCAGCGACTGCGCGGCGTCGCGACCGGATGCATCGACGCGATCGTTCGCGAACAGGCCGGTGACGCCGGCGCCCAGCAGGGCGGGCGTATTCGGCATGCAGCGCACGACGGAGATGTCGCCTCCAAGCCAGCGTTCGAGCTGCGCGGCGGTGATGCCGGCGGCGATGGAGATCACGAGCGGCCGCGTCGCCTGCGCCTGCTGCGCGAGCGACTCGCACACGGCGCGCATCACCTGCGGCTTGACCGCGAGCACCCAGGTCGAGGCGCCCGCGGCGGCGTCGCTGCCATCGGAAAACACGCTTGCGCCGAAATCGCGCGCCAGTGCATCGCGCAGGGCATCGACCGGTTCGGCGATGCGGATCGCGTCGCCGGTCGTGCCGCGCGCGACGAGGCCGCCGACGAGGCTGCGGGCCATGTTGCCGCCGCCGATGAAGGCGATGGGAGCGTGGGTCATCGTGGGTCTCCAGGCCGCCGACCGTGGGTCGGCTCTACGGGGCGGGCGCCGAACAGCGCGGTACCGATGCGCACCATCGTCGCACCTTCGGCGATGGCGAGCGCGGCGTCGTCGCTCATGCCCATGGACAACGTGTCGATCGCGGGATGCTGCGCGCGCAAGGCCTCGAACAGCGCGCGCATGCGGTGGAAGCTGTCGCGCCGGCGCTCCGCGTCGGGGAATGGTGCGGGAATCGCCATCAACCCGCGCAGCGAGAGGCGCGGCAGCGCCGCGACCGCGGCGGCCAGCGCCGGTACGTCGCCGGGCGCGCAACCGTGCTTGCCCGGCTCGTCGTCGATGTTCACCTGCAGCAGCACCGACAGCGGCGTGCGCGCCGGGTCGCGCGCTGCGTCGAGCGCCTGGGCCAGGCGCAGGCGATCGACCGACTGCACCCAGTCGAACAACTCCGCCGCGACCGCCGCCTTGTTGGCCTGCAGGTGCCCGACGAGGTGCCATTCGACCCCGGGGTCGGCGAGCGCCGCGGCCTTGTCGCGCGCCTCCTGGACGTAGTTCTCGCCGATCGCCGGCCGCTCGTCCGGGCGCTCGCGGCGCCAGGCCGCGACGAGTTCTGCGACGGCGATCACAGCTTGGCGCTTTGCGACCGCCACCAGCCGCGGCGATGGCCGCTGCGCCGCCCGCGCCGCGTTATCGAGCGACTGCAGGACGGTGCCGAGGGCGCTGTTCGGGGGCGTTGGCATCGTGCCCATTGTGCCTATACTGCCGGGGCGAGCGAAGGGGAAACCGCAACGATGGATATCGCCGAGCTGCTGGCGTTCTCGGTCAAGAACAAGGCGTCCGACCTGCACCTGTCGGCGGGCCTGCCGCCCATGATCCGGGTCGACGGCGACGTGCGCCGCATCAACATCCCGGCGCTGGACCACAAGCAGGTCCACGCGCTGGTGTACGACATCATGTCGGACAAGCAGCGCCGCGACTTCGAGGAATTCCTCGAGGTCGACTTCTCCTTCGAGATCCCCGGGCTGGCCCGCTTCCGCGTCAACGCGTTCAACCAGAACCGCGGCGCCGGCGCGGTGTTCCGCACCATTCCGTCCGAGGTGCTGACGCTCGAGCACCTCGGCTGTCCGAAGCTGTTCCAGGACCTGGTGGACCAGCCGCAGGGCCTGATCCTCGTCACCGGCCCGACCGGCTCGGGCAAGTCGACCACGCTCGCGGCGATGCTCGACCACATCAACAAGAACGAATACGGGCACATCCTCTCCGTCGAGGACCCGATCGAGTTCGTGCACACCTCGCAGAAGTGCCTGGTCAACCAGCGCGAGGTGCACCGCGACACGCACGGTTTCAGCGAGGCGCTGCGCTCGGCCCTGCGCGAGGACCCCGACTACATCCTCGTCGGCGAAATGCGCG
This sequence comes from uncultured Gammaproteobacteria bacterium, assembly GCA_966212495.1. Lineage (GTDB taxonomy): Bacteria > Pseudomonadota > Gammaproteobacteria > Xanthomonadales > Xanthomonadaceae > Cognatiluteimonas. The sequence continues at coordinate 19,285 of CBIHRR010000010.1, read as the reverse complement.
ACCTCGAGACGATCCGGCTGGCGCTGACCGCGGCGGAAACCGGACACCTCGTGTTCGGCACGCTGCACACCTCGTCGGCCGCCAAGACCATCGACCGCATCATCGACGTGTTCCCCGCCGGCGAGAAGCCGATGGTGCGCTCGATGCTGTCGGAGTCGCTGCGCGCGGTGATCTCGCAGGCGCTGCTGAAGAAGATCGGCGGCGGCCGCACCGCGGCGTGGGAAATCATGGTCGGCACCCCGGCCATCCGCAACCTGATCCGCGAGGACAAGGTCGCGCAGATGTACTCCGCGATCCAGACCGGCCAGCAGTCCGGGATGATGACGCTGGACCAGCACCTGCAGGACCTGGTCAAGCGCGGCGTGGTCAGCAAGCAGCACGGGCGCGAATACGCCAAGGACAAGCGGCTGTTCGACTGACGTCGGCGCCGCAGGAGCACACGCATGAGCACCACGCCCCCCGGGATCGACTTCACCTCGTTCCTCAAGCTGATGGCCCACCAGAAGGCCTCGGACCTGTTCATCACCGCCGGCATGCCGCCGTCGATGAAGGTGCACGGCAAGATCTCGCCGATCACCCAGAACCCGCTGACGCCGCAGCAGGCGCGCGACCTGGTGCTGAACGTGATGACGCCGCCGCAGCGCGAGGAATTCGAGCGCACGCACGAGTGCAACTTCGCGATCGGCGTGGCCAGCGTCGGCCGCTTCCGCGTGTCGTGCTTCTACCAGCGCAACCAGGTCGGCATGGTGCTGCGCCGGATCGAGTCGAAGATCCCGTCGGTCGACGAGCTCGCGCTGCCGCCGATCATCAAGACGCTGGCGATGACCAAGCGCGGCATCATCATCTTCGTCGGCGCCACGGGTACCGGCAAGTCGACTTCGCTCGCGGCGATGATCGGCTATCGCAACCTCAATTCGACCGGCCACATCATCACGATCGAGGACCCGATCGAGTTCGTGCACAAGCACGAGGGCTGCATCATCACCCAGCGCGAGGTGGGCATCGACACCGACAGCTGGGAGGCGGCGCTGAAGAACACGCTGCGCCAGGCGCCCGACGTGATCATGATCGGCGAGGTCCGCACCCGCGAGGGCATGGACCACGCGATCGCGTTCGCCGAGACCGGCCACCTGGTGCTGTGCACGCTGCACGCGAACAACGCCAACCAGGCGATGGACCGCATCATCAACTTCTTCCCGGAAGACCGCCGCGGCCAGCTGCTGATGGACCTGTCGCTGAACCTCAAGGGCGTGGTCGCGCAGCAGCTGATCCCGACGCCGGACGGCAAGGGCCGGCGCGTGGCGATGGAGATCCTGCTCGGCACCCCGCTGGTGCAGGACTACATCCGCGACGGCGAGGTCGCCAAGCTCAAGGAAGTGATGAAGGAGTCGGTGCAGCTGGGCATGAAGACCTTCGACCAGGCCCTGTTCGAGCTGTACCAGGCCGGCGAGATCAGCTACGAGGACGCGCTGCGCTATGCCGACTCCGCGAACGAGGTGCGCCTGCGCATCAAGCTCGCGCAGGGCGGCAACGCGCAGACGCTGTCGCAGGGGCTCGACGGCGTGGGCATCTCCGAGGTCAAGTAGGGCCGCGCGCCGCGCGCCCGGGCGCCGGCGCCTCGCCGCCCGGGGCGACCGGCGGCTCGCGAACGGCAGCGCGCCGGGGTCCCCAACCCGGGGGTCCACGCTAGAATGCCGGCATGGACGCCGTCCCGACCCTCGCCAACCAGTTGCTGATCGCGCTGCCGGCACTCGACGACCCGAATTTCTCGCGCAGCGTCACGCTGGTCTGCCAGCACGACGCCGACGGCGCGATGGGCGTGATGGTCAACCGCGCCTCCGAGTACACGCTCGGCGAAGTGTTCCGGCAGATGGGCATCGAGAGCAGCGACGCCGAATTGTGCGCGCGCGCCGTGGTCGCGGGCGGCCCGGTGCATCCGGAGCGCGGCTTCGTGCTGCACGACGGCGACCAGGAGTGGGATTCGACGCTCGCGATCGCCGATGGCCTGTACGTCACCACCTCGCGCGACGTGCTCGAGGCAATGGCGCGCGGCGAAGGCCCGCCTTCGGCGACGGTCGCGCTCGGCTGCGCGGGCTGGGGCGCCGGGCAGCTGGAGCACGAACTGGTCGAGAACAGCTGGCTGACCGTGCCGGCCGACGCGGAGCTGCTGTTCCGCCTGCCGCTGGACGCGCGTTGGCAGGCCGCCGCGGGCCGCATCGGCGTGGACCTCGCGCGCCTGACCGACTACACGGGCCATGCCTGACGACACGATCCGCAGCGGCGGTACGGTGCTCGGCTTCGACGTCGGCGCGCGCCGCATCGGCGTCGCGGTCGGCAGCCCCTTCGGCCATGGTGCGCGCGCGATCGCGGTGGTCGACGTGCATGCGCAGGGCCCCGACTGGCCCGCGATCGACCGGCTGCAGCGCGAATGGCGCCCCGACGGCTTCGTGGTCGGCGACCCGATGACGCTCGACGGCGGCGACCAGCCGATCCGCCACGTCGCCTACGCGTTCGCCGGCGAACTGCGCGCGCGCTATGCGCTGCCGGTGGTGCTGGTCGACGAGCGCGCGAGCTCGATCGAAGCCGCGCAGCGCTTCGCCGCCGACCGCGCCGAAGGCCGCAAGCGCCGCCGCGATGCCGCGGCGCTCGACGCGGTCGCCGCCGCGGTGATCGTCGAGCGCTGGCTCGCCGCGCCGCAGGACGCCGTTCCCGTACCCCCGACGCCGCCTGCCCCGTTGCCGCCCGCATGAACCCCACCGACCAGACCACGCCCGACGGGCGCCTGCGCCACCTGCTCACGCTCGAAGGCCTGCCGCGCGCCACGCTGGAACGGCTGCTCGACCGCGCGCAGGCGCTGCACGCCGATGCCTACGGCGGCACCGCGCTGCGCGGGCGGCTCGCCGGCATGGCGGTGTGCAACCTGTTCTTCGAGCCGTCGACGCGCACCCGCTCGAGCTTCCGCCTCGCGGCGACGCGGCTGGGCGCGGACGTGCTCGACTTCGACGCCTCCACCTCGTCGACGAAGAAGGGCGAGACCGACGCCGACACGTTGCGCACCCTCGAGGCGATGGGCGTGCATGCGTTCGTCGTGCGCCACGCCGTGGACGGCGCCGTCGCGGCACTCGCCGGCGCGGCGGGTCCGGGCACGGTGCTGGTGAACGCCGGCGACGGCCGCCATGCGCACCCGACCCAGGGCCTGCTCGACATGCTCTCGATCCGGCAGGCGAAGGGCCATGACTTCGGCGCGTTGAAGGTCGCCATCGTCGGTGACGTGAAGCATTCGCGCGTCGCGCGCTCGGACCTGCAGGCGTTGCGCACCCTCGGCGCCGGCGAGATCCGCTTGTGCGCACCCGCGCCGCTGCTGCCCGACGCGGACGAACTGGCCGGCTGCCACGTCGTCGCCGACCTCGACGAGGCGCTGCAAGGCGCCGACGTCGTCATGACGCTGCGCCTGCAGCGCGAGCGCATGGACGAAGGCCTGGTGCCGTCGCTGGAAGACTACCGCCGCGACTACGGCATCACCGCGGCCCGCCTGCGCGGCGCCGCGAGGGATGCGGTGGTGATGCACCCCGGCCCGATGAACCGGGGCGTGGAAATCGACGCGGACGTCGCCGACGGCCCGCAATCGCTGGTCCTGCGCCAGGTGGCGAACGGCGTCGCCGTGCGCATGGCCGTCCTCGAGGAGCTGCTCGCATGAATCGTGTCGTGACCCTTTTCGCCGCGCTGCTCGTGGCGGCCGCGCCGGCCTTCGCCCAATCCGATGGCGGCTACGACCCGCGGGCACTGTTCGCCCCGCTGCAGCTGCCGCAGGCCGCCAACGCCTATCGCGGCGGCAGCGGCAAGCCGGGCCCGCTGTTCTGGCAGAACCGCGCCGACTACGACCTGCACGCGACCATCGATCCGGCGAAGCATCGCCTCTCCGGCGAGGAAACGATCACCTACACCAACAACAGCCCCGACGCGCTCGACGCGCTCTGGCTGCAGCTCGACCAGGACATCTACCGCGCCGATTCCCGCGCGCAGCGCGCGCGACCGCAGCGGGGCGAGGCGCACGCGACGCAGGGCTTCGAGATCGCGTCGGTGGAAGTCGAACGCGACGGCACGCGCGCGCAGGTGGCATTCCTCGTCGACGACACGCGCATGCGCGTGGACCTGCCGCGAGCGCTGCCCGGCCACGGCAAGGCGCTGAAGCTCCATGTGCGCTATGCATACGAGATCCCCGGCACCTGGGGCGGCCGCACCGCCGTGACCCCGAGCAGGAACGGCGACATCTACGAGATCGCGCAGTGGTACCCGCGCATGGCGGTGTACGACGACCTGCGCGGCTGGGACACGCAGCCCTACCTCGGCTCCGAGTTCTACCTCGAGTACGGCACGTTCACCTATGCGGTCACGGTCCCCTGGAACTACCTGGTCGCGGGCTCCGGCGCGCTGGTCAACGGCGCCGAAGTGCTGACGAAGACGCAGCAGCAGCGCCTGGCGCAGGCGGCGCAAAGCGACAGGACCGTCTACATCGTCAAGCCCGATGAGGTGGGCGCGGCGGCAAGCCGGCCCACGCAGTCGGGCACGCAGACCTGGCGCTTCCGCATGGAGCACACGCGCGACGTGGCGTTTGCCGCGTCGCCGGCCTTCGTGTGGGATGCGGCGCGCATCAACCTGCCGGGCGGCGGCCATTCGATGGCCATGTCCGTGTACGCGGCCGAAGGCGTCGGCCCCGATCGCTGGGATCGCTCCACCGAGTACATGAAGGCCGCCGTCGAGCACTTCTCGCAGTGGTACCCGTACCCGTGGCCGGCGGCGATCAACCTCGGCGGCCATGGCGCGGGCATGGAATATCCCGGCATCGTGTTCGACGGCTTCGACGACGACGGCAAGCCGCTGTTCTGGGTCAGCGCGCACGAGATCGGCCACACCTGGTTCCCGATGATCGTCGGCTCCAACGAGCGCCGGCACGCGTTCATGGACGAGGGCTTCAACACCTTCATCGACGTGTACTTCTCCGATGCGTTCAACGGCGGCGAGTTCGCGCCCAAGCGCGACGGCGAGTACGCACCGAAGGGCGGCAACCCGGTCGACGAGATCCTGCCGCTGCTGGCCGACAAGGACGCGCCGACGCTGATGGCGCTGGCCGATGCGACCGGCGAGAAGTACCGACATCCGGTCGCGTACTTCAAGTCGGCGCTGGGTCTGGTGCTGCTGCGCGAGCAGGTCCTGGGGCCGGCGCGCTTCGATCCGGCGTTCAAGGGCTACATCGCGACCTGGGCGTACCGGCATCCGTCGCCGTCGGATTTCTTCCGCTACATGGAAAGCGCGGCCGGCGAGGACCTCACGTGGTGGTGGCGCGGCTGGTACTTCGAGAACTGGCAGCTCGACCTGGGCGTGCGCGATGCCGCCTACGTCGACGGCGACGCCGCGAAGGGCCTGAAGGTGACGCTGGAGTCGCGCCGGAAGCTGGTGATGCCGGCGACGCTGCGCATCGACTACGCCGACGGCAGCCACGAGGACCGGCGCGTGCCGGTCGAGACCTGGATGCAGTCGGGCACGCCGGCGATCACGCTGGCCACGACGAAGGCCGTCGCGCGCCTCGTGATCGACCCGGATGCGAAGCTTCCCGATGCCGACCGGAGCAACAACGGCTTCGCGATGCGTTGAGCCGACGCGGCGCGCCGGCGATCCCGGCGCGCCGACAGCGCGGCAACTCAGCGCACCAGCACCAGCGTCGCGAGGCCGAGGAAGCTCAGGAAGCCCATCACGTCGGTGACGGTGGTGAGGATCACGCCGCCGGCGAGCGCGGGATCGAAGCCCATGCGCTTCAGCGTCACCGGCACCAGCACGCCCGCCAGCGCCGCGAAGAACAGGTTGATCGTCAGCGCGCTGGCGATCACCAGCGCCAGCGGCCATTCGCCGAACCACACCCACACGATCGCGCCCAGCACGGTGCCGAGCGCGAGGCCGTTGAGCAGCGCGACGCGCACTTCCTTCCAGATCAGCACCTGCACGTTGGATGCGCCGAGCTGGCCGAGCGCGAGGCCGCGGATGACCAGCGCGAGCACCTGCGTGCCGGCGTTGCCGCCCATGCCGGCGACGATCGGCATCAGCACCGCGAGCGCGACGATGTGCGCGATCGTGCCCTGGAACTGACCGACCACCGAGGCCGCGAGGAACGCGGTGCCGAGGTTGATGCCCAGCCACAGCAGGCGGCGCTTGGTCGCGCGGCGCACGGGCGAGAACAGGTCCTCGTCCTCGTCCAGGCCGGCCGCGCCGAGGGCCTGGTGCTCGGCCTGTTCGCGGATGATGTCGACGACGTCGTCGATGGTGATGCGGCCGAGCAGGATGTTGTTGTCGTCCACGACCGGCGCCGAGATCCAGTCGTGGTCGGAGAACATGCGCGCGACGCTCTCGTCGGTCTCGCCGACGTCGATGGCCGGCTGCTCGTCGTCGAGCAGGGCGTTGATCGGCGTGTTCGCGTCGTGGGTGAGCAGCGCCTGCAGCGCGATCCGGCCGAGGTACTGGTGGCGGCGGCTGACGACGTAAAGGTGGTCGGTGTGGTCCGGCAGCTCGCCGCGCAGGCGCAGGTAGCGCAGCACGACGTCGACGGTCGTGTCGGTGCGCACCGTCACCACGTCCGGGTTCATCAGGCGGCCGGCGGTGTCTTCCGGATAGGACAGGACCTGCTCGAGGCGCTCGCGGTTCTCGCGGTCCATCGAGCGCAGGACCTCGTCGATCACCGCCTCGGGCAGGTCCTCGACCAGGTCGGCGAGGTCGTCGATGTCGAGGTCCTCGACCGCCGCCACGATCTCGTCGGGGTCCATGTCCGCGATCAGGCCCTCGCGGACCTCGTCGCCGACGTGCAGCAGCACCTCGCCGTCGTCCTCGGGATCGACCAGGCCCCAGACGACGTTGCGCTCGCCCGGCGGCAGCGACTCCAGCAGGTTGCCGATCTCGGCCGCGGACAGCGTGTTGACCAGGCGCTTCACCGGACCCAGCCGGCCGCTGTCGAGCGCGTCCGACAGCAGGCGCAGCTGGCGCGCGGTCTTGTCGTGGCGGACGGCTTCGGCCATGGCGCTCCCTTGGGGGCAGGCGGGCGGGTCGCGGCCACGGGGGGCGCGACGTGATTACGCGTTCATGGCGCCATTATCGCCCCATTTGCATCGCCGTTGGGCGCCGCCTTGCGCATCCATGCCTCGATCCCGGCGCGGTCGCGCGCGCGCAGCAGCGCCGGCAGGCGGGCGCGCAGCGCGCCGAGGTCGCAGCCGCGAATCGCGCGCCGCACCTCCAGCAGGGTCGACGGGTGCAGGCTGAACTCCTCCAGCCCCAGCGCAAGCAGCAACGGCGCGAACATCGCGTCGCCGGCCATCTCGCCGCACACGGCCACCGGCTTGCCGCGGGCGCGGCCCAGCCGGATCACGTCGTGCAGGAGGCGGATCACGGCCGGATGCAGCGGGGAATACATGTGTGCGAGCGCATCGTTGTTGCGGTCCACCGCGAGCAGGTACTGGACCAGGTCGTTCGTGCCGATGGACAGGAAGTCGAGCGCGTCGACGAAGCCGGGCAGGGCGATCGCCGCCGCAGGCACCTCGATCATCGCGCCGAGCGGGATCGTGTCGGCGACCTCGTGGCCGGCCGCGCGCGCCTCGTCCATCGCGGTGCGCAGCAGGGCGCGCACCGCCAGCACTTCCTCGCGGCAGGTCACCATCGGCACCAGCACGCGCACCGGGCCGTAGCCGGAGGCGCGCGCGATCGCGCGCAGCTGCGTCGCGAACAGCGCGGCGCGCCCCAGCGACAGGCGCACGCCGCGCACGCCCAGCGCCGGGTTCGGCTCGCCTTCCAGCACCAGGCCGGTGCGGTCGGCCTTGTCGGCGCCCAGGTCGAGCGTGCGGATGGTCGCGGTGCGGCCGGTCATGCCCAGCACCGCGTCGCGGTAGGCGCGGAACTGCGCGTCCTCGTCGGGAAGCGTGGTGCTGCCCAGGAACAGGAATTCGGTGCGGTACAGGCCGACGCCGGCGGCGCCCAGCGCGTGGGCCTCGGCGACGTCCTCGCGCGCCTCGGCGTTCGCCCAGAGCCTCACGTCGACGCCGTCCATGGTCCGCGAGGGCACGCGTCGCAGCCGGTTGAGCTGCTTGCGCTCGCGCGCCAGCTCGCGCAGCCGCGCGCGGTGCGCGCGCAGGTCCGTGGCGCCGGGTTCCACCACCACCAGCCCGGTCGCGCCGTCGACGGCGAGCACGTCGCCCTCGTTGATCTTCTGCAGCGCGCCGGCCGCCCCGACCACGAGCGGCAGGTGCAGGCTGCGCGCGAGGATCGCGCTGTGCGACAGGTGGCTGCCCCCGGTGGTGACCACGCCCATCACGCCCTGCCCGTGCCACTGCACGAGGTCGGCCGGCGCCACGCTGTCGGTCACCAGGATCTCGCCGGCGACGCCGCGCATCGGCAGGCCGTCGCCGCCGTCGCGGTGCAGCGCGGCATGCAGTCGGCCGATCACCTGGTCGATGTCGTCGATGCGGCTGCGCAGGTAGGCGTCGTCCATGCCCTCGAACACCGCCGCGATGCGGTTGCGCTGCATGCGCAGGGCGTAGTCGGCGGAGTAACCCTCGTCGCGCACCAGCTGGTCGAGCGCGTGCATGAGCTCGGGGTCGTCGAGCAGCAGCGCGTGCAGGTCGAGGAACTCGCCGGCCTCGGGCGCGAGCGCGCCCTGCAGCCGCTCGCGCAGCGCCTGCATCTCCGCGCGGACCACCGCGACGGCCGCATGCAGGCGCGCCAGTTCGGCCGCGGTGTCCTCGACGCGCTCCTCGGCGACCTCGAACACGTCGGGCATGCGCAGGCGCGCGCGGCCCAGGGCGCTGCCGCGCGAGGCGCCGTGCCCGTGCAGCTCGCGCCGCATCAGCCGTCCTCGTCGAAGAACCGCGCGAACAGGTCGGCGGCCGCGTCGGCCGCGGCGGCTTCGTCCTCGCCGTCGACGCGGAGCAGCACCGGGGTGCCCTGGCCGGCGGCCAGCAGCATCACGCCCATGATGCTCTTGGCGTTGACCTCGCGGCCCTTGGCCAGGAGCGTCGCGTTGCAACGGAAGCCCGACAGCACCTGCACCAGCCTGGCGGTGGCGCGCGCATGCAGCCCGAGGCGGTTGGCGACGACCAGTTCGCGTTCGATCATCAGAGTTCGTCCAGCACGACACCGTTGCGGGCGCCGGCGGCGGCGACCGCCGGCAGTTCGTCGAGGCCGAGCTCGGCGTAGTTCATCACCCGCAGCAGCATCGGCAGGCTCAGGCCGGACACGCGGCGCACCGGGGTGCCGAGCCGCGCGAGGCGCGAGGCGACGTTGGCCGGCGTGGCGCCGTACAGGTCGGTGAGCACCAGCACGCCGTCGCCTCCATCGACGCGGCGCAGAGCCGCGCTGGCGGACGGCAGGACCGCGTCGGGATCGTCGCCGAAGCCGACCTCGAAGGCCTCGACGGCCATCGGCAGGCGCCGCAACAGCTGCGAGGCGACCGACAGCAGGGCGCTGCCGATCCCTGGATGGCTGACGAGGAGGACGCCGACGGGCATGCAGGAACTCTACACGCGCGCCCTACTTCTCGTCGACGCGCAGGTCCTTGACCAGCAGCGCCAGGTGCGCCGCCATGTCGGCCGCGTCCTTCCGTCCCTCGACCGCGTAGGTCGCGGTGTACAGCACCTTGGGCTTGGCCTCGGCCGGCGGGCCCGCGACCGCGGTGGCCTTGGTGCCGTCGTCGCCGTCGCGCGCCTCGGAATCGTACGGGTGGCGGCGGTGCAGGATCTTGTCCCAGCTGTTGGCGAAGTCGTCGCCCAGCGACGCCGGCGGCTCGCTGTCGCGGATCAGCATCACGTAGTTGCTGTCGTTCTGCTTCGCCGAAATCCAGACCTCGGACACGTCCCAGACCGGCTTGCCGCCATCCTTGAAGAACGAGAACCCGAGCGTCAGCACGCTGTCCGGCTGGATCGCCTGCAGTTCCGGCGTGTAGCGGAACGACACCCGCTTCGACGCGTACGAGAAGTGGTCGCCGTAGTCGAAATCGATGCGCAGCTTGTCGAAGGCCGCCGGCATCAGGCTGCGGTCGGCGAGGAAGTCCTTCCATTGCGCGAGCGTGCCGTCGTAGTTGGCGTAGACGAAGTCGGTGAGCGCGCGCTGGTTGATCTCCATGTCGTGGTCCTGCATCGCCAGGCCGCTGCGCACCACGCCGATGTAGCCGTCCGGCACGGGCAGGGCCATGACCACCAGGTTCATGTTCACGAACGGCACCGGCCATTTCCACACGCGCCACTTCCGGCCCCACGCATCGGTGTGCATGCCTGCGAAGGCCGGCTTGCCCAGCGACGTCACCAGGATCGATTCGGCGCCCACCGAGCGCTTGACGAAACCGGTCTTGAGCAGCATGTCCATCGCCTGCGCCGGATCGGCGTAGAACTTCGCGGCCGGCACCGTGTCGGGACGACGCAGGTGGAACAGCATGTTCTTGCCGAACCAGCCCGGCGTGACGTAGCCGTTGGCGTCCAGGCGGACGTTGTTCCCCGGGTCGCCGCCGAGGCCCCAGACGCCGTTGCTGGCGCGCCCGATCACGTACGGGAAGTCGCTCATGGTCGCGACCTGGTTGAGCAGCTGCTCGGAGCCTTCGCCGTTCGGGAAGGTCCGCGCCGGCTCCTTGGCGAGCAGCGCCTTCAACTCGTCGTCGACGTGCGCGTCGAAGCGCTTGCCGTACTCGGCGAAGAAGGCGGCCAGCGGCAGCGGCAGCTTGAACTCGTGCTTGAAGCGGCCGGTCAGCGTCGTGTCGAACACGTCGAACTGGTACGCCGTGCGCTGGTCCATCTCCGCCACGCCGTCGGGCGCGTCCAGGACGCGGCCGATGGGCAGCGCGTAGTTCAGGTTCTCGTTGGGGGACTTGGCCAGCACCACGCCGATGACGCGGCCCTGCAGGTCGACGAGCGGGCCGCCGCTGTTGCCGGGCGAAGCGGCGGCGGAGAAGCGCATCCACTTCCAGCGGCCGCTTTCCTGTTCGGGGGTGTCGGAGGTGTAGAGCCCGTCGCGCACGACCACGCCGGTGCCGTAGGCGTTGCCGACGGTGTACACGGCCTGGCCGGCGATCGCATCGCGCTGCAGCTCGAGCGCGGGGCCGGCGGCATCGTCGTGGCCGGCGATGCTGAACACCGCGAAATCCTGCTCGAGCGAATACTTCCAGACCTTGTCGATCGCATACACGTGGCCGGCGTTGTCGCGCAGCGCGGGCGGCCCCCAGAGGCTGCCGAAGCCGGTCATCAGCACGTGGCCGGCGGTGACGTAGCGCCCGTTGCCGATCGAGAACGCGGTGCCGAGCGAGTAGTACTTGTCGGTGCGCTCCTGGAACGGCAGCAGGTCGAGGGGAAGGGGCTTTTCGTACGTGAGCGGGTCGTTCGCGGGCTTGGCGGCGACGACCTCGAAGGTCGCGGCCTGGATCCGCGGCAGCAGCTTGGCATCGAGCCCTTCGGCGGCGGCGGATCCGCAGGCCAGGGCCAGCGCGAGGAACCAGGCGGCGCTGGCGAGGAAACGGATGGCTCGATGGTGCATTGGACGGTCTCTCCCTAGTCCAGTTCACGATGATGGACGGCGACCTCGGCCCAGCCGCGTTCGCGGCAATGTTCGGCGAGGCGTTCGGCCAGGTACACGGAGCGATGCCGCCCGCCGGTGCATCCGAAGGCGATGGTCGCGTAGCTGCGGGTATCGGACTGCATCTTCGGCAGCCACTGGTCGAGGAAGGCGGCGACGCCGTCGGCGTAGGCGGCGACCTCGGGCTGCTGCTCGAGGAAGTCGCGCACGCCCTGGTCGCGGCCGGACAACGGGCGCAGCGCCGGGTCCCAGTGCGGGTTCGGCAGCACGCGCGCGTCGAACACGAAGTCGGCGCCCGGCGGGACGCCGCGCCGGTACGCGAACGACTCGAACAGCAGCGACAGCGTCTCGTCGCCGCCCAGGCCGAATTCCGTGATCACCTGGCGGCGCAGCTGGTGGACGTTGAGCGCGCTGGTGTCGATGACGACGTCGGCGATCTGGCGCAGCGGGCGCAGCACCTGCCGTTCGAGCGAGATCGCATCCGCCAGCACGAGACCGAGGTGGCTCAGCGGGTGGCGGCGGCGCGTGTCGGCGTAACGCCGCAGCAGCACGCCTTCCTCGGTGTCGAAGAACACCAGGCGCGGATCCATGCCCATCGCGCCGACCGCGGACAGCCAGTCCGGAATGCGGGCGAGGTCGCTGTGGCGGTTGCGCACGTCGATGCCGACGGCGAGCTTGCCGGGCGATTCGTCGGAGTCCGCGACGCTGCGCACGAAGGCCGGCAGCAGGTCGGCGGGGAGGTTGTCGACGCAGTAGAAGCCGAGGTCCTCGAGCGTGCGCAGGGCCACCGACTTGCCGGAGCCGGACATGCCGCTGACGACGATCAGCAGGGGCGCGGCGGTCGCGATCATGTCGTTCCGCCCCTCACGAGGCGCGTTCCAGGAAATGGCTGTGCCGCGCCATGAACGCCGCGGCGGGGTCCACGCCCTTCGCGCGGAGGATGTGCACGCGCGCGGCGGCCTCGGTGAGCACGGCGAGGTTGCGCCCGGCCATGACCGGGACGGTGATCGTGGGCACGTCCAGGTCGAGCACGCGGCGCGCGCCGCCGCCGCCGGTGAGCCGGTCCATGCCGCCCGGCACCGGCACCGGTTCGCCGACGGGGCGGGTGAGGTGCACGATCAGGCGCAGGTACTTGTTCCGCTTCACCGCGGTGTCGCCGAACATGTCGCGGATGTTGAGCACGCCCAGGCCGCGCACCTCCAGCAGGTCCTGCAGCAGCTCGGGGCAGGTGCCGTCGAGCACGTCGGGCGCGATCTGGGTGAATTCCGGCGCATCGTCGGCGACCAGGCGGTGGCCGCGCGTCACCAGTTCCAGCGCGAGTTCGCTCTTGCCCGAACCGGAATCGCCGGTGATCAGCACGCCGATCGAGTAGATCTCCATGAACACGCCATGGAGCGTCACCCGCGGCGCGAGCGTTCGCGCGAGGTGGTACTGCAGGTGGTTGAGCAGCTCGTGGCCGCGCTTGGGCGAGGACCACAGGGGCGTGCCGGTTTCCTCGGCCGCGATGCGCAGGTCCTCGGGGCAGGACTGGTCCTTGCTGATCACCAGCGCGAGCGGCGAGTAATGCACGATGCGGTGGATCGTCTCCCAGCGCTGCCGCGAATCCAGGCCGTCGAGCCAGGAGAGTTCCTCGGTACCGAGGATCTGGACCTTGTTCGGGTAGATCGCATTGAGGTAGCCGGCGAGCGACGGGCGGCGCGCGACGGTGTCGCCCGCTTCCAGGCGCCGCGCCGCGCCCTCGGCGCCGGCGATCCAGCGCAGCTGCAGGCGTTCGCGCTGCTGTTCGAACAACTCGCGCGCGCTGATGGTTCCCGCCGTCACCGGCGCGCTCACCGGGCGCCCTCCAGCAGCAGCGCGCGCAGCGCGGCGGCATCGGGCGCCGCGCGCAAGGCGTCGCGCCAGCCGGCGTCGGCGAAGCGTTCGGCCAGTTCCGACAGCAGCTGCAGGTGCTGCTGCGTGAAGTGCTCGGGCACCGCCATCGCGAACACCAGGTCCACCGGCATGCCGTCGCCTGCGTCGAAGTCCACCGGATGGTCCAGGCGCAGGAAAGCGGCGCGCGCCTCGCCGTACACGCTGCAGCGACCGTGCGGGATCGCGACGCCGTGGCCGATGGCGGTGCTGCCCAGCCGTTCGCGCTGGCGCAGGCAGTCGGCGATGGCGGCCGCATCGGCCGGCGAATCGGCGGCGAGCAGGCGCGCGGCCGCGTCCAGGACCCGGTCGCGGTCGACGGGCTCGGCGATCAGGGCGATGCGGTCGGGACCAAGCAACGGGGACAGGGGCATCGGGTTCCTGGCGGCGCTGCGGACGGGAAGTCGTGCGGGTACGTCAGGCGGCTGGCGTCAGGCGAAGTCGCCGCTGCGCGCCGCGCTTTCGTTGCGGCGCAGGCTGTCGACCTGCTTGTCCTTGTGCTTGACGAGCAGGCGGTCGAGCTTGTCGGCGAGCAGGTCGATGGCGGCGTAGATGTCCACGCCGTTGGCATCCGCGTGCAGCGGCGCCCCGCCGGGGAAGTTGACGGTGCCCTCGGCGCGGTGCTCGGTCTTGTCGACGCTCAGCAGCGCGCGCACGTCCAGCGGATGGTCGAAATGGCGGCCGAGGCGCGCGAGCTTGTTGTCCACATAGTCGCGCATGGCGGGGGTGACGTCGATCTGCTGGCCGTGGGTCTCGATGCGCATCGCAAGCTCCTGGTTTGGGTTCCAAGGGACCGCCAGCATCGCCCGGATCGGGGCGCGATGCCGTGAAAACATCGTTAACGAGCAGGGATGTTAAACCCTCACGCGGTCCTGCGACGAGGGAATGTGCATGGCCTCGCGATACTTGGCGACCGTGCGCCGCGCCACCGGCACGCCCGCGGCCTTCAGCGCGTCGGCCAGGCGCGCATCCGACAGGGGACGGCGCGGGTCCTCGGCTTCGACGAGCCGACGGATCATCGACTGGATCGCGGTGCTGGAGGCTTCCCCGCCGGTGCCGGTATCGATGCCGGACGCGAAGAACGCCCGCAGCGGCAGCGTGCCGCGCGGCGTGCGCACGAACTTGCGGCCGACCGCGCGCGAGACGGTGGATTCGTGCACGCCGAGCTCCGCCGCGACTTCGCGCAGGGTCAGCGGCCGCAGTGCCTGGTCGCCGAATTCGAGGAAACCGGCCTGCTGGCGCACCAGGCAGCCGACCACCCGCAGCAGGGTCTCGCCGCGCGCCTGCAGGTTCTTCAGCAGCCAGCGCGCTTCCTGCAGCCGGCCGCGCAGGTAGTTGGCGTCGGCGGGGCTGGCCGCGCCGATCATGCCCTCGTAGCCGCGATGGATCGACAGCCGCGGCAGGTGGCCGCGGTCGAGCGCGACGCGCCAGATGCCGCGTTCGCGCCACACGACGCAATCGGGGATCACGTAGGCTTCGACGGGCACCGAGCCGACCTGGCCGCCGGGCCGCGGGTCCAGGCCGCGCAGCAGCGCCACGGCCGCTTCCATCGCTTCGGCATCGACGCCGAGTTCGGCGGCGAGGCCGGGGATGCCGGCCTTCTGCAGTCGTTCGATGCGCCCGTCGGCGACGCGCATCGCGAGCTCGCGGCCGGGGGTTCCGCCGGGCAGGGCCTGCAGTTGCAGCGACAGGCATTCGCCGAGGTCGCGCGCGCCGACGCCCGGGGGATCCAGGCGCTGCACCTGGCGCAGCACCGCCTGCACTTCATCGGCATCGGCCAGGAGGTCCGGCCGCAGCGCGGCGGCAATGGCATCGATGGGCTCGCGCAGGTAGCCGTCGTCGTCGATCGCATCGACCAGCGCCAGGCCGATGCGCAGGTCGCGCGGCGAGAGGTGCGAGAGCTGCAGCTGCCAGCGCAGGTGGTCGTGCAGCGTTTCCGGTTCGGCGACGCGTTCGGCGAGGCTGTCGCGGCCGTCGTCGCGGCCGTCGCGATCGGCCTCGCTGCCCGATGCGCTCCCGCTCCAGTCGTCGCCGCGCTCCCAGTCGGAACCGTCGCTGGCTGCGGCCTCGGGTTGTCCCGGGTCGCCATCGGGATCGCCGTCGCCGTCGCCGGGGCCGCGCCCAGGCGCGTCGTCGGCCCAGTCGAGCAGCGGGTTGTTCTGCAACTCGGCCGCGAGCTCGACTTCGAGTTCCGCCGCCGACAGCTGCAGCAGGTGGAGCGCCTGCCGCAACTGGGGCGTGAGCACCAGGTGCTGGCCGACCGACGCTTGCAGGCGCGGTTTCATCGCCTCAGAGGCGGAAGGATTCGCCCAGGTAGACGCGGCGCACGTCGGGGTTGGCGAGCAGCGCGTCCGGGCTGCCCTGCGCGAGCACGGCACCGTCGCTGAGGATGTAGGCGCGGTCGCAGATGCCCAGCGTCTCGCGCACGTTGTGGTCGGTGATGAGCACGCCGATGCCGCGGTTCTTCAGGTGGCCGACGATGCGCTGGATCTCGCCGACGGAAATCGGGTCCACGCCGGCGAACGGTTCGTCCAGGAGCATGAGCCTCGGCCGAGCGGCCAGGGCGCGCGCGATTTCCACGCGCCGCCGCTCGCCGCCGGACAGGCTCTGCCCGGCCTGGTCGGCGACATGGCCGACCTGCAGCTCGTCCATCAGCGACGCGAGCTCGCGCTCGCGCCCGGCCTTGTCGAGGTCGCGGCGCAGCTCGAGCACGAGGCGCAGGTTGTCGGCGACGCTGAGCTTGCGGAACACCGACGGTTCCTGCGGCAGGTAGCCGACGCCGCGCTTGGCGCGCAGGTACATCGGCTCCGCGGTGATGTCGACGCCGTCGAGGGCGATGCGCCCCGCGTCGGCCGGCACCAGGCCGACGATCATGTAGAAGCAGGTGGTCTTGCCGGCGCCGTTCGGGCCGAGCAGGCCGACGACTTCGCCGGCATCGAGGGTGAGGCCGAAATCGCGGACCACCTCGCGCGAGCGGTAGCGCTTGCGGAGGCCCTCGGCGACCAGCATCAGGCGCCGCCGCCCTGCGCCGACTTCGGCAGGATCCGCACCTTCACCTTGCCGCCGCCCTGGCCACCGCTCTCGACGTTGCCGGTCTTGAGGTTGTAGACCACGCGCTGGCCGCTGAGCGAGCCGCGCGGGTTGCTGATGCTGACGTTGCCGGTGAAGACGACGATCTCGGTCTTCAGGTTGTAGTCGACGTTGTCGGCGCGCGCGGACATGGGCGTGCCGTCGTCGAGTTCCTGCTTCAGCACCACCTGGCTGCCGGTGAACACCGCGCGCGTCGGATCGCCGCCGGCGAGCGTGATCGTGGCGCCGCTGGAGGTGATGTCGAGGCTGCCCTGGGTGATGTGCACGCCGCCCGAGAGCTGGTTCACCGAATCGCCGGTGAGCGTGCCGGACTGCCGCCCGGCCTCGATGTCCATCGGCTTCTGGCGGTCGCTGCTGCGCGCGAGCGCGCCCGACACGGGAAGGGCGGCGGCGAGGACGGCCAGCAGCATCCCGGCGGCGAGCGGGACGGCGGCGCGGGGGCGGGCGTCATTGCGGGACATAGCGTGTGCGTACCTGGGACTGGAGGGTGTAGCGCTTGCTGGCGAGGTCGGTCTCCAGCCCGCGACCGGTCAGTATAGAGCCGGGCTGGGTAATGGTCACGAGCACCTGGGACACCGCGAGGTTGCGGTCGGGGTAGACGTTCAGCTGTTCGGTCGCCATGCCCACCTTGCGCTCGCCCGGGGGGCTGGCGACGACGACGTTGCCGTTCAGCCGCAGTTCCTTCCCGTCGGGCGAAATCCACCCCTGCCGCGAGCTGACCCGCCAGTAATGCTGCTCCCGGTCCGGCAGCAGGAAGACCGGCGTGGCCATCCGCATGCTGCGCTCGTCCGGGTTGCGCAGCATCTGCGGCGCGCGCAGGGTGAACGATTCGTGTCCCTGGTCGTCGAGCGCCACCAGTTCGAAGTCGTGGAGCACGTAATCGGGCCGGCCGTTGCCGGCGACCGCGGGCAGTTCGGCCGTGGACTGGCGCCAGATCGCCCAGCCCGAGGCCAGCGCGGCCACGAGCAGCAGCAGGGTGGCGAGCATGCGCCCGCTCATCGCAGCAACCCCGCGAGGCGATCCTGCGCGGCGAGCAGCAGGTCGCAGAATTCGCGCGCCGCGCCTTCGCCGCCGCGCGCGCGGCTGCGCCAGTGCGCCTGCCCGAGCGCGAGCGGATGCGCGTCCGCCGGCGCGGCGGCGAGGCCCGCGCCGCGCATCGCGGCGAGATCGGCGAGGTCGTCGCCCATGAACGCCACGTCCGCCATGCGCAGGTTCCGTTCCAGCGCCAGCGCCTGCACGAAGGCGAGCTTGTCGCCGACCTCGGCATGGCATTCGGCGCCGAGTTCGGCCGCGCGCCGCGCAGCGACGGCGCCGGGTCGCGCGGTGACGAACGCGACGGCGATGCCGGCGCGGCGCAACAGCGCCAGGCCCTGGCCGTCGCGGACGTGGAACGCCTTGGTCTCGCCGCCGTTCGCGTCGAGGTACAGGCGGCCGTCGGTCAGCGTGCCGTCGACGTCGAAGCAGGCGAGGCGGATACGCCCCGCGCGCTCGCGCACGTCGCCGGTGCAGCCGGCGAGGGGGTCGAAGCCTGGAACGTCGATGCCCGGCGCCACGTTCAGACCACCCGCGCGCGGAGGAGGTCGTGGATGTTCAGCGCGCCGACCACGCGCAGCGCGTCGTCCACGACCAGCAGCGCGTTGATCTTGTGCGCCTCCATCATCCGTGCCGCCTCGACGGCGAGCGCGTCGCTGCCGATGGACTTCGGCGTGCGCGTCATCACCTGGTCGATGCGCGTGACGCGCAGGTCGACCGCGGCGTCGTCGAGGCTGCGGCGCAGGTCGCCGTCGGTGTAGAGGCCGAGCAGGCGTCCGTCGTCGTCGACCACGGCGGTCATGCCCAGGCGCTTGCGGCTCATCTCCACCAGCGCCTCGCTGAGGGTCGCGCCGGCGTGCACGCGCGGGATCTCGTCGCCGGAATGCATGACGTCGGTGATGTGCAGCAGCAGGCGGCGGCCGAGGCTGCCGGCGGGGTGCGAACGCGCGAAGTCGTCGGCGGTGAAGCCGCGCGCCTCGAGCAGCGCGACCGCGAGCGCGTCGCCGAGCGCGAGCGTGGCGGTGGTGCTGGTGGTGGGCGCGAGATCGAGCGGGCAGGCTTCGGCCGGTACGCTGACGTCGAGGTGGATGTCGGCGGTGGTCGCCAGCGTCGAATCCGGGCGTCCCGTCATCGCCACCAGCGCGTTGCCCTGGCGCTTGAGCACCGGCAGCAGCATCAGCAGCTCGTCGGTTTCGCCGGAGTAGGACAGGGCGAGGACGGCGTCGTCGTCGGTGATCATGCCCAGGTCGCCGTGGCCGGCCTCGCCAGGGTGCACGTAGAAGGCAGGCGTGCCGGTGGAGGCGAGGGTGGCGGCGATCTTGCGCGCGACGTGCCCGGACTTGCCCATGCCGATGCAGACGATCCGGCCGCGGCAGCCCAGCAGCAGGCGGCAGGCGGCGGAGAACGCACCGTCGATCCGCCCGGCGAGCGCGGCCAGGCCCTGGGTCTCCACCTCCAGCACGCGGCGGCCGCTGGCGGCGAAGTCGAAATCGGCGGGGATCTGGGCCGCGGCTGGCATCGGGGCGATCGGGCTTCGGCTAGACTGGAGGGCCGATTTTACGCGACTTTCCCACCACTCCCCGATGAACGCCGCCCGATGAGCGCCCGCCGATGAACGCAGAGACCCTCCAGCAGCTGATCGAACAGGGCCTGCCCGGGGCCCGGG
>CBIHRR010000009.1:0-29407 GCA_966212495.1 uncultured Gammaproteobacteria bacterium | reverse complement strand
TGGTCGACGTAGGCGGGCAGGTCGTAGCTGCCGGATTCCTCGCAGGCTTCGATGAGTATTACGCAACGCGCGTGCGGCGCATTTTGCTCGCGCAGCGCCATCAGCGCGGCGAGCGAGCCGAAGATCGCGTAGCCGTCGTCCGCGCCGCCGCGGCCGTACAGGCGGTCGCCCTTCAGCACCGGCGTCCAGGGGCCGAGATCGTCGTCCCAGCCGGTCATTTCCGGCTGCTTGTCGAGGTGGCCGTACAGCAGCACGCAATCGTCGCCGACCGACGGCCCGTTCGCGGGGACCTCGAGGTAGATCAGCGGGGTGCGGCCTTCCAGGCGCACCACCTCGACGACGAGGCCGTCGATCGGTTGCGCCCTCGCCCAGCCTTCCATCAGCGCGACGGCCGCGTCCATGTGCCCGTGGGCGACCCAGTCCGCGTCGAACATCGGCGACTTGTTCGGGATGCGGATGTACTCGACCAGGCGCGGGACGATGTCGTCGTCCCACTTGGCGGAGACGAAACGGTCGGCGCGCGCGGCATCGAACGGGCTGGCGGTCATGGGGAGTCCCGGCTGGCGGATCAGGCCGTCGATTCTACGCCGGGGCGCCCGGGCGGGCCTTTTCCTACCCTTCGCACCGCGTTTTCCCGCGGTGGAAAGCGGGTTTCGCCGATGCCGGAGGCCACGCGGCGCGGGGAGACTGCATCCACCGGCGGCCGAATGCCGGCCGCAGCCCAAGGAGGAAAAACCCATGAAGACCTTCACCGACCTGCCGCGCTCGCTCACGCTGGGCATGCTGCTCGCGGCCAGCGCACTGCTGTGCGGGACCGCGTCCGCCGCCAACGGCGCGGCCGCGGCCGCACGCGTCAACATCAACACGGCCGACGCCGCGACCATCGACGCCGGGCTGCTGAACATCGGCCGCTCCAAGGCCGAAGCGATCGTGGCCTATCGCAAGGAACACGGCGCCTTCCACAGCGCGGAGCAGCTCGCGCAGGTCAAGGGCATCGGCCTGAAGACCATCGAGAAGAACCGGGACCGCATCGTCTTCGCCGGAGGCGGCGGCGCGCCGGCGGTGCAGCGCCCGGCGCGCCCCGCCGCGCGCCGGGCGGCGGAGAAGTGAGCTGCGCGCGGCCGCCGGCCAGATCCCCCTCCCCGCGGCCCGCGGCCGCGTTTCCGTCGCGGCTACACTGCGCGGATGGAACGGATCGAAGACGCGCCGCGCATCCTGCGAGCGGCGGATTACCGGCGCGAGCGCTGGCGCAACGGCGCGGGCTGGACGCGCGAGATCCACGCGCAACCCGCGGCGCGCGGCGAGGGTTGGGACTGGCGGTTGTCGATCGCCGAGATCGACGAGGATGCGCCGTTTTCCGCATTCCCCGGCGTCGACCGCGAACTCGTGCTGCTGGCGGGCAACGGCCTGCGCCTGCGTTTCGACGACGGCGAAGTGGTCGAACTGCAGCCGCCGCACGATCGCCTTCGATTCGCCGGCGAGCGCGTGTTGCGCGGCGAGCTCGTCGACGGCCCCACCCGCGACTTCAACCTCATGTGGAAGCGCGAGGCCGTCGATGCGCGGCTGTGGCATCGCCCGCTGGTCGGCTCGATGCTGCTGTTCGCGGACCCGGGCAGCACGTGGGCGCTGCACGTTCTGGCGGGACAGGCGAGCGTGCAGCACGGCGATGGTTGGCTTGCCGCCGCGCAGGGCGACACGATCCTGCTGGAGACGGTCGGGGCCGATGGCGCGGGCACGCGCCGCCGCCTGCCGCTGGACGGCGGCGGCGAACTGCTGGTCGTGCGCGTGACGCCGGCCGGCACCGCCGCGGACTGAGCCGCTGTCAGGCGGTGCGCGCGATCGAACGCCGGGCGTCAGGCCAGCGCCGGCCCGAGCACCGCGGCGAGCACCAGCAACGACACCGCGAACACGCTCATCACGAGTTGCTTCGGCGTGCGGCCGCGCGCCCACATCCAGATGCCGGACAGCCCGAGCAGCAGCATCGCGATGGCGAAGCTGTCGGCGAGCAGCACCCAGGCCAGGCCGCCCCCCACCGCCTTGTGCAGCCGGTTGAACGCGGCCAGCCAGGTCTGGCGGTTGTGCCTGATCTCCGCGGTCGTCGCCCCCGGTTCGTACTGCAGCGACCAGGATTCACGCGCGTTGCCGCCCGAAAGGGTCCACTGCATCGCCGCGCCCTCGCGCGCGCCGCGCGGCGCGCCCTTGCGGATCACCTGCGCGTCCAGGCCCTGCGACTGCAGCAGCCATGTCGACAGGCTTTCGGCCGAGGCGCGCGCCGGCGCGGGCACGTCGAGCACCCTTCGGCCAGCCTCGATGCTGTCGCCCTGCGGCCAGGCGTTGTCGCCCATGCGGTGGTTCATCACCAGGCCGGTGTAGCCGTAGACGATCGCCGCGATCGCGCCCCAGGCGCCGATCCACAGGTGCAGCTGGCGGATCCAGCGATGGGTGCGGGGATTGCCACGTGGTCGCGGACGGGGGAGTGTCGTTGCCGTCATCGTGTCAGGTCTCGGCCCAGCGCCGCAGGAGGTTGTGGTAGATGCCGGTCAGCCGCAGCAGCGCCTCGCGGCCGTCCGGCAACGCGCTGGCGCCCGACGCGGTGAGCGCCTGGATCGAAGTATCCAGCTGGTAGAGCAGCTGCCGCTGCTCCAGGTCGCGGACCAGGCTCTGGATCCAGAAGAACGAAGCGATGCGCGCGCCGCGCGTGACCGGCTCGACGCGGTGCAGGCTCCCCGATGGATACAGGACCAGGTCGCCGGCGGGGAGCTTCACCTCGTGCTCGCCGTAGGTGTCGTCCACGACGAGTCCGCCGCCGTCGTATTCGTCCGGTTCGCTGAGGAAGAGCGTGCAGGACAGGTCGCTGCGCACGTAACCGTGCGCGCCTGGCAGGGCGTCTCCGGCGCCGCCGGAAGCGCCGGCGGGAAGCGCCATGACCGCGCCGTCGACGTGCGCGCCGTAGGTGCCGCCGCCTTCGTAGCGGTTGAAGCGCGGCGGCAGCGTGCGCAACGGCAGCGCCGCGGCGAAGTACAGCGGATTGCGCGCGAGCGCCGCCAGCACCAGCGCGCCGAGTTCGCGCCGCAGCGGCGAGTCCTCGGCGAGCTGCAGGTTGCGCTTGACCTGCTCGCCCTGCGCCCCGACGGTCTGGCGGCCGTCGACCCATTCGGCGCCATCCAGCGCCGCGCGGACGCGCGCCAGCTGTTCGCGGTCGAGGATGCCGGGGATATGCAGCAGCACGGCGTCAGAACCGGAAGCTGGCAGTCAGCATCGCCGAGCGCGGGGCGCCGGGCGTGTAGCGGTATCCGCTCTTGTTGATCGCCGCCACGTAGTCCTCGTCGAGCAGGTTGTACAGGTTCAACCGGAGCGTGAGCCGATCGCTGAAGTCGTAGCTTGCCACCGCGTCGAAGACCCGGTACGACGCGGTGGACGCCGGCGTGCCCACCGCGCCGTCGGTTCCGCGGTGCAGGCCGCCGGAGTAGCGGGCGCCGCCGCCAAGGGACAAACCGTTGCGGAATCGGTAGGTGGTCCACGCGGTGAATGCGTTGCGCGGCGTGTAGGTCAACGCGGGAGAGCCGTCCGCGGCCGCGGCGGGGCCCTCGACGACCTCCGTGTCCATCGTGGTGAAACCGGCGGACACGGACCACGCATCGGTGATGTTGCCGGCCGCGGTGAGTTCGATGCCACGGACGCGCTTTTCGCCCGTCTGGTAGTACTGCAGGTCCGTGGGATCCTGCACGACCTCGTTCAGCACGCGCGTGTCGTAGGCCGCCGCCGTCAGCAGCAGGCCGTCGCCGAACAGGTTCCACTTGGTCCCGATTTCGGCGGTTCGGGCTTCCTGCGGATCGAAGGACGGATTGTCGGCGCTGTTGGCGCGCGCGCTCAGCTCAAGGCTCCCGCCGCCGGGCGGCTGCTGCGAGGTCGCGTAGTTCGCGTAGATGCTGCCGTTCTCGGCCGGCTTGTACAGCGCGCCGGCCTTCCAGCTGGCGAGCGTGCCCGATGCGCGAGCGTCCACGCCGGGCACGATGCTGCCGGCCGGCAGGCTGCCGCATGCGGGGTTGCGCCCGCCGCAGACGACGAGGCTGCTGAAGTCGGTCGTGTAGCGGTCCACGCGCGCGCCGGCGTTGAACTGCCAGTGCGCGCCGACCTTCATCGTGTCGAACGCATACGCCGCGGCGGTGTCGGTCCGGCCTTCGCTGCCGGTGCCGTTGCGGCCCCAGCGCAGCCCCGCCACGTCGGGATCCGGGTCGTAGAGGTTCGCTTCGGGCCAGCTGCTGCCGTCAAGGGCGGCAAGGCCGTGCGTCCGCAGTTGCTCGCGGGTGAACTCGACGCCGGTCGCCAGGTCGTGCCGGACGCGCCCGTCGCCGCCGAAATGCAGCAGCAAGCTGGTCTGGTTCGCGAGGATCGTGTTGCGCTGGTCCTTGAACGTCGGCAGGCTGCGCGCGACGAGCCAGGTCGAGGGGTCCGCGATGTCCGGCGTCCGGAAGCGCGCGGGATCGGCGGACAGCATGAAGGACGTCAGCAGGTAATCCTGGTCGTTCCGGCCCCAGCGCGTGGTGTTGCGCATCGAGGCGCCGCCGGCGAAATCGTGCTCGAAGCGCAGCGTGGCCATGTCGACCGCGACATCGTCGTGGTCGGACAGCGTGCCGTAGAAGTTCGAAGGATCCACGCGCGGCGCTTCGCCGATCTGCGGCCGTGCCGGGTCCGGCGTGGAATAGCCGGGCAGGCCGATGGTCGGCACGCCGCCGTCGGGGATGTCGTGCTGCGAGACGTGCACCAGGTTGAGGTAGGCCCGCGTCGGCGTGCCGAGCCCGAACGCCAACGAGGGCGCCACGCCCCGGCGCTTGCGCGCGAGCGTGTCGCGGCCGGGGACGCCGCCGTCCTGTGCCATCAGGTTGATGCGGAATGCGGTGTGTTCGCCGAGCGCGCGGTTGAGGTCGGCGGTGGCGCGTGCCTGGGAAGCGCTGCCGTAGGACAGCGTTGTCGCCGCGGCGTCATCGAGGATCGGCTGCTTGCTCACCAGGTTGATGGCGCCGGTCGGCGCGCTGCGGCCGTTGTCGGTGCCGGCCGGGCCCTTGGTGACCTCGACCTGCTCCAGGTTGAACACGTCGCGCGACACCGAGCCCAGGTCGCGCACGCCATCGACGAAGATGCTCGACGACGAGTCGAAGCCGCGCATGAACACGGTGTCGCCGGTGGTGGTGTTGCCGTTCTCGCCGGCGAAGAAGGTGCCTACGCCCGCGCTGTTGCGCAGCGCGTCGGTGAGCGTCGTGGCGCCCTGCTCGGTGAACAGGTCGGCGCCGATCACGTTGACGGTCTGGGTGGTGTCGACCAGCGGCTGGGTGAACTTGGGGGAATCGGCCTTGTCGGCGGTGTAGCGGTTGAGCTTCGCGCCGAGGACTTCGACCTTGCCGAGCGTCCGGATCTGGTCGTCGGCCGAAGGGCCGCCGGGCGTGGAGGCCGAAGCGGGGGCGGACGCGGAGGCGGAGGCGGACGCGGACGTGGAGGCGTCCTGGGCGGCGGCGAACGGGCTCGCCAGGGAGAGCCCGGCCATCAGCGCCGCAGCCAGGGGCAGGGGGGCGGGGCCCGCGGAGGCCGTCGCGGAAGGGGCCGCGTGCTTGCGGCGCTGGATGCATGTCATGTGCGAATCGCCAGGATGAATGGGGAGGCCGGGGGCCGCGGCGCCATTCTATTCCTCAATGAGAATGATTCGCAATACCAGTCTCATCCTTTCGCGGCGAGCTGCCGACCGCGCCGGGACGCTACCCGCGGTCGTCCCGCGTCCAGACCGCGCCGTCCTCGACCTTGACCGGGAACTTCGCCACCGGCGCATAGGCAGGCGCGTTGAGCGCGCGGCCGTCGCGCACGTCGAACTTCGAGCCGTGCAGCACGCACTCGATGGTGGCTTCCTCGCCGTCGTAGCAACCTGCGGAGAGCTCGAAGTCCTCGTGGCTGCACACGTCCTCGACGGCGTAGTAATCGCCGTCGTAGTTCACCACGAGGATGGCGGTCGCGCCGTCCCAGGCGACGGTCTTCTCGCCGGGCAGCAGCTCCGACGTGGCGCAGACGCGCACCCAGTCACCCATGGCGGCGCTCCGCGGTCGCATCGGCGCGCAAGGGCTTTTCCAGCACCTCGAAGCGCAGGTCGTCGCGCTTCGGGATGCCGAAGCGCGGGTCGACCGCGGGGAAGGGCTTCTTGATCCCGGTGCGGCGGTAGCCGCGGCGCTCGTACCAGGCCATCAGCTCCTCGCGCAGGTCGATGACGGTCATGCGCATCACCGGCAGGCCCCAGTCGTCGCGGACGACGCGCTCGGCCTCCGCGAGCACGGCCTTGCCGACGCCGCCGCCCTGCAGCACCGGGCGGACCGCGAACATGCCGAAGTAGCCGGCGCCGTCCTCGATCGCGACGTGGGCACAGGCGACGAGTTCGCCGGCCCGCGAGGCGAGCAGCACGCGGCTGCGCTCGCGCGCGATGTCGCCGCGCAGCACGCCCGGGTCGATGCGGTTGCCGTCGAGCAGGTCGGCCTCGGTGGTCCATCCGGCGCGGCTGGCCTCGCCGCGATAGGCGGACGTGACGAGTTCGACGATCGCGTCGACATCGGCGGCGGTGGCGTCGCGGAAGGCGAGCACGGGCGCGGATGCGGATGCGGGAGCGGATGTGGTGTCGGCGGTCATGCGAGCAGGTTCCGGACCTTGCGCAACGCGGCGATGAAGGCTTCGACCTCCGCGTGCGTGTTGTAGAACGCGAGCGACGCGCGGCAGGTGGCCGGCACGCCATAGAAATGCATCAGCGGATGGGCACAATGGTGGCCCGAGCGCACGGCCACGCCCTCGAGGTCGAGCAGGGTGGCGAGGTCGTGCGCGTGCGCGCCCTCCACCAGGAACGAGGTGACCGCCGCCTTGCCCGGCGCCTCCCCGACGATGCGCAGGCCGTCGACCTTGCGCATCTCCTCTTCGAGGTGGGCGTGCAGCGCGTGCTCGCGCGCGGCGATGGCATCCATGCCGATCGCGTCGAGGTAGTCGACGGCGGCGCCGAGGCCGACGTGGCCGGCGATGTTCGGCGTGCCCGCCTCGAAGCGATGCGGCGGGTCGGCGAACACGGTGCCTTCGAAGCGCACCTCGCGGATCATCTCGCCGCCGCCGAGGAACGGCGGCATCGCCTGCAGGTGCTCGCGGCGCGCCCAGAGCGCGCCGGTGCCGGTGGGGCCGCACATCTTGTGGCCGGTGAGGGCGTAGAAGTCGCAACGGATCGCGGCGACGTCGACCGCCATGTGCGGCAGGGCCTGCGAACCATCCACGACGGTCACGATGCCGCGCTTGCGCGCCATGCGGCAGATCTCGCGCACCGGATTGACGGTGCCGAGCACGTTCGAGACGTGCGCCACGCCGAGCAGCTTCACGTCCGGCGTCATCGCCGCCTGCAGCGCATCGAGGTCGAGCGAGCCGTCGGGCAGGAGTTCGGCGACCTTGATCGTCGCGCCGGTGCGCCCGGCCACGAGCTGCCAGGGCACGATGTTGGCGTGGTGCTCCATGCGCGTGAGCAGGATCGTGTCGCCCTTGCCCAGGCGCGGCAGTGCCCAGGCCTGCGCGACCAGGTTCAGTGCGAACGTGGTGCCGCTGGTCAGCACGAGTTCGTCGGCGCGCACGTTGAGGTGCCGCGCCAGCTTGCCGCGCGCGCCCTCGTAGGCTTCGGTGGCTTCGGCGCCGAGCGCATGCACGGCGCGGCTGACGTTGGCGTTGTGGCGACGGTAGAAGCCGTCGACCGCCTCGATCACCGCGAGCGGCTTCTGGCCCGTGTTCGCCGAATCGAAGTAGACCAGCGGCTTGCCGTGCACCGAGCGGGTGAGCAGCGGGAAGTCGGCGCGGATGCGCGCCCAGTCGACGGCGTCCGCGCGCGCGGAGGCGTCGGCGCCACCGGCGCCGATCGCGCCGGCCGCTCCGATCGCGGGCGCGCTCACGCGCCCTCCAGCGCGCCGAGGGCGCGGTCGAGCGCGGCAGCGGCGGGTTCGCGCAGCGCAGGGTCGAAGGCGACGAGCGCTTCATGGCAGAAGGCGACGGTGAGCAGGCGGCGCGCCTGCGCTTCCGGCAACCCGCGCGAGCGCAGGTAGAACATCGCGGTCGGGTCGAGCTGGCCGACGGTCGCGCCGTGCGCGGCCTTCACTTCGTCGGCGTGGATCTCGAGGACGGGCTGGCTGTCGACTTCGGCTTGGTCGGACAGCAGCAGGTTCTTGTTCGAAAGCGTGGCGTCGCTGCCGTCCGCGCCGGCGCGGATCGTGATGCCGCCATGGAAGACGGCGCGCGCGCGGCCGGCGGCAATGCCGCGCCAGGACAGGTCGCAGGCGGTGTCGCGGGCGATGTGCTCGATGCCCAGGCGCGTGTCGACGTGGCGGCGGCCGTCGGCGAGCTGCACGCCGTTGGCCAGGAGCATCGCGCCTTCGCCTTCCAGCCGCACGTTCAGTTCGTGGCGGGAGAGCGCCGCGCCGAGCTCGAGGTCGAGCCGGTGGTACTGCGCGTCGCGGGCGAGCACGGCATCCGTGCGCGCGACCAGCGTGGCGCGCGCCGACTCGCCCTGCAGGCGAAGGTGGTGCAGCTGCGCGCCCGCCGCGAGGTGGACGTGGAGCAGGGTGTTGCCGAGGTGCGCATGCTCGCCGACGCCGAGATGGTGCTCGACGATCGTCGCCTCCGCGCCTCGGCGCAGTTCGACGAGGTGGCGCAGGTGCCAGGCCTGGTCCGTCGCGGCGGGAACGCCGGCGAACACGACGTGCAGCGGCGCGGCCAGCCGCGCGTCTTCGGCCAGGCGCAGCACGAAGCCGTCGGATGCGAGCGCGGCGTTGAGCCGGGCGAAGACCTCGTCCGGGCGCGCGTAGCGGCGCGCCATGAAATTGGCGGCGCGCGGATCGGGATCGGCCAGCGCCTCGGGCAGGGGGCGCAGCACCACCGTCGCCGGCAACGTGGAAAGCTCGGAAAGCGCCGCGTCGAAGCGGCCGTTGACGAACACCATGCGCGGCGCCGGGATCGCGGCCAGCGCCTCGCGCGCCTCGTCGGGCAGCCCAGGCAGCGCCTGCGCGCCGGCCGGCGCGAAGCTGCGGCGTTCCAGCGCGCGCAGGGGCGTGTACTTCCAGGCTTCGTTGCGCGGCGGCGGCAGGCCGTCGCGCAGCGCCTCGTCGAGCGCCACGCGCCGCGCCGCGTCGCCGGAAAACCCTGCGGCGAGCGAGTCGAGCAGGGCGCTCATCGCGCCGCGGCCTCCGGCGCCACGCGGTCCTTCAGCCAGGCGTAGCCGTGCGCTTCGAGCTCGAGCGCGAGTTCCGGGCCGCCGCTCTCGACGATGCGGCCGTCCGCGAGGACATGCACGACGTCGGGCCTGATGTAGTCGAGCAGGCGCTGGTAATGCGTGATCACCAGGAACGCGCGTTCCGGCGAGCGCAAGGCGTTGACGCCGTCGGCGACGGCCTTCAGCGCGTCGATGTCGAGGCCGGAGTCGGTCTCGTCGAGGATCGCCAGCTTCGGCTCGAGCACGGCGAGCTGGAAGATCTCGTTGCGCTTCTTCTCGCCGCCGGAGAAGCCCTCGTTGACGCCGCGCTGCAGCAGCCGGTCGTCCAGGTGCAGGACCGCGAGCTTCTCGCGGACCTTCTTCAGGAACTGCATCGAGTCGAGCTCGGGTTCGCCGCGCGCCTTGCGTTGCGCATTGAGCGCGCTGCGCAGGAAGTAGGTGTTGTTCACGCCCGGGATCTCGACCGGGTACTGGAACGCGAGGAACACGCCGTCGGCGGCGCGCTCTTCCGGCGCGCGCGACAGCAGGTCGCGGCCTTCGAACAGCACGGTGCCGGCGGTCACGTCGTAGCCTTCGCGGCCGGACAGCACGTTGCCGAGCGTGGACTTGCCCGCGCCGTTCGGCCCCATGATGGCGTGCACCTCGCCCGGCTTCACGTCGAGCAAGAGGCCCTTGAGGATTTCGCGGCCGTTGATGGACGCGTGGAGGTTGTCGATCCTGAGCATCCTGGTTCCTTAGCCCACTGCGCCTTCGAGGGAGACTTCCAGCAACTTCTTCGCTTCGACCGCGAATTCCATCGGCAGCTCGCGGAACACCTGCTTGCAGAACCCGTCGACGATCATCGACACCGCGTCCTCCTCGCCGATGCCGCGGCTGCGGCAATAGAACAGCTGGTCGTCGCTGATCTTCGAGGTGGTCGCCTCGTGCTCGACCGTCGCCGTGGGGTGCTTGACCTCGATGTACGGGAAGGTGTGCGCGCCGCACTGCTTGCCGATCAGCAGCGAATCGCACTGGGTGTGGTTGCGCGCGCCCTCGGCGCTGCGCTCGACCTTCACCAGCCCGCGATACGAATTCTGGCCACGCCCGGCGCTGATGCCCTTGCTCACGATCTTCGACTTGGTGCGCTTGCCGACGTGGATCATCTTGGTGCCGGTGTCCGCCTGCTGGCGGTGGTGGGTGAGCGCCACCGAGTGGAACTCGCCGACCGAGTCGTCGCCGAGCAGCACGCACGACGGGTACTTCCAGGTGATCGCCGAGCCGGTTTCCACCTGCGTCCACGTCACCTTGCTGCGCGCGCCGCGGCATTCCGCGCGCTTGGTCACGAAGTTGTAGATGCCGCCGACGCCGTTCTCGTCGCCGGGGTACCAGTTCTGCACCGTCGAATACTTGATCTTCGCGTCTTCCAGCGCGACCAGCTCGACCACGGCCGCGTGCAGCTGGTTCTCGTCGCGCATCGGCGCGGTGCAGCCCTCGAGGTAGGACACCTCGGCGCGGTCCTCGCAGATGATCAGCGTTCGCTCGAACTGGCCGGTGTGGCCGGCATTGATGCGGAAGTAGGTGCTCAGTTCCATCGGGCAGCGCACGCCGGCGGGGATGAACACGAACGAGCCGTCGGAGAACACGGCCGAGTTCAGCGCGGCGAAATAGTTGTCGCCGGTGGGAACGACCGTACCGAGGTACTGCTTCACGAGGTCCGGGTGGTCGTGGATCGCCTCGGACATCGAGCAGAAGATGATCCCCTTCTCCGCGAGTTCCTTGCGGAAGGTGGTGCCGACCGAGACCGAGTCGAACACCACGTCCACCGCCACGCCGGCGAGCTTCGCCCGCTCGTGCAGCGGCACGCCGAGCTTGTCGTAGGTGTCGATGAGTTCCTGCGGCACGTCGGCCAGCGACTTGTACTTCGGGCCCTTCGGTGCGGAGTAGTAGCTGATCGCCTGGAAATCGATCGGCGCGATCCTGAGCTTCGCCCAGTGCGGCACCGGCATGGTCAGCCAGTGCCGGTAGGCGGCGAGGCGCCATTCCGTCATCCACTCCGGTTCGCCCTTGCGCGCGGAGAGCGCGCGCACGACGTCCTCCGACAGGCCAGGCGGCAGCGAGTCGGACTCGATGTCGGTGATGAAGCCGGCGTCGTAGCGACGGCCCAGCTGCTGCAGGATTTCGGTGTTGGCTTCGTTGGACATGCCCGGCCTCAGTTCGCCGCCAGCGACGCGGGGATCGCCTTGCGCGCCTCGCGCGCAGGCGCAGGCGCGGGCGGTGCCAGCATCTGCGCCAGGGTCACGCCGCGCAGGGCGTCGGCGACCACGTCGTTGATGCGGCGCCAGTTCGCGCGCACGCCGCAGGAGGACTCGATCCCGCAGTTGCCCGCGTGGATGCTGCATTCGGTCATGGCGAGCGGCCCTTCCATGGCCTCGACCACCTCGACGAGGGTGATGGCGGCCGCGTCGCGCGCCAGGCGGTAGCCGCCGCCGGCGCCCCGGAAGCCTTCAACGAGCCCGGCCTGGGCGAGCGGCTTGAGCACCTTCGCGACCGTCGTGGTTTCCAGTCCAGCCGCTTCGGCGAGTTCCGGCGCGCTCAGCACGGTGCCCGGCCGGTGCGCGAGCACGGTCAGCACGACGGTGGCGTAATCGGTGAGGCGGGTGACGCGAAGCATGGCCGGGCCCTCGAATCGTACCGAAATTGTACGATTTTCGCGGGGCCCGGCCAACCGCCGGGAATCGGCGGGTTCAGCCCGCCGCTGGCGCCTGCGGCGGGGGCGGCAGCATCCACTTCACGTAGGGCAGCGGCGCCTCGGTGCCCGGCGGCAGGTAGGCCGGGGCCGGCTCTCCGGCCGGGCCGAGCGAGCGCACGAACCGGTACAGGGCGCGCCGGTCGGCTTCCGACATCGCGCGGATCGCGAAGTCGGGCATCGGCGGCCGCGTGTGCAGGCTGGCGCTGTACGCCATCCAGGCCTGTTCGTCCATCGACTGCAGCTTGAGCCGCAGGTTGGCCGGGTAGGTGGTGCCCCACGGGCCCTGCCAGCCGAGGGGCGAGCCGGTCAGCCAGCGCTCGCGCGGCACCTGGCCGCCGGATTCGGCATAGCCGGGCGTGTGGCAGTCGTTGCAGCCGGAGGTCATGGCGACATACGCACCGCGCGCGATGTCGTCGGCGGGGGCGGCAGCCGTCGCGTTCGCCGCCGCGGCTGGCGTCGCGGCTGGCGTCGCGGCCCGGGCCTCCGGTGCGTGGCCGTCGCCGGCCGCCTGGCTGTTGCAGGCGCCGAGGCCGGCGCAAAGGAGGAGCGAAGCGGCGGCGTGCATCGCGCCGGCGCGGGAAGGAGCGGGATGGCGGAACATGAGCGTTGCCCTGTTTCGGAATGGCACCGCTCACAACGCGGGCCGGCCAGGGCAGCGGCCACGCGAGGATGGCGGCTTCACCCGGCAGCGGCGACAATGCATGTTTCCGCACAGGTGTCCCGCATGCCCCGCAAGATCGCCGCCCGCAAGTCCCGCATCCACGGCAACGGCGTTTTCGCGCTCGCACCGATCGCCAGGGGGGAGCGGGTCATCGAGTACAAGGGCCGGCGCCGCAGCCACGCCGAAGTGGACGCCGACGACACCGCGGACCCGGACAGCGGCCACACCTTCCTGTTCACCCTCGACGACAACTGGGTCATCGACGCCAACCACGAGGGCAACAGCGCGCGCTGGATCAACTTCAGCTGCGATCCCAACTGCGAGGCCGTGCTGGACGAGAACGAGGCGGACCCGCGCAAGTCGCGTGTCTACATCGAGGCCAGGCGCGCGATCAAGCCGGGCGAGGAACTCACCTACGACTACGGCATCGTGCTCGACGAGCCGCACACCGCGAAGCTGAAGAAGATCTGGGCCTGCCACTGCGGCTCGAAGAAGTGCCGCGGGACGATGCTCTCGCCCAAGCGCTGACGCGCATCGCGCCGGCCCGGACCCGGGCGCCACGCGCCCGGGATGCCGCCGCCCGGCGGAAGGTTGCAATGACCTATGCCAGTCGCCGCCCGCCCCGGGGCGGTCGATCATGCCGCCACTCCACGCGAAGCCCGGACATGCGCAACCGAACCACGCTCCTCGCCTTCCTGTCGCTCCTGGCCGCTCCTGCGTGGGCGGATGTCGTCGTCGACGGCCGCATCGATCCAGCCGAATGGCAGGGCGCGCAGCACGTCACCGATTTCCGCGTGGTCGAGCCGCTGACGCGCGCGCCGTCGCCGTACCCGACCGAAGCGTGGATCCTGGCGACGCCCGAAGGCCTGGCGATCGGCTTCCGCAACACGCAGCCGGCCAGCGTGCCGCGCACCTACCGCCGCACGCAGCGCGACGAGGACGCGCAGGTCGACCGCGTCAACCTGATGGTCGACTTCGACGGCGACGGCCGCAGCGGCTACAACTTCACCGTCACCCTGACCGACGGCGTGCAGGACGCGACGATCACCAACGAGTCGCGCTTCAGCAAGGACTGGGACGGCAACTGGAAGCACGCCGTCAGCGAGGACGGGGACACGTGGTCGGCGGAGATGCTGATCCCCTGGTACATCGCGCCGATGCGCAAGGGCGTCGATGGCAAGCGCACCATGGGGGTGTACCTCGACCGCGTCGTCGGTTCGACCGGCGAGCGCCTCGCGTGGCCGGCGGCGAGCTTCACGCTGCCGCGCTTCATGTCGGATTTCGAGAAGGTGACGGTGCCGGTGTACAGCCAGTCGCTGCTCGCGATCACGCCGTACGCGGTGGCCACCCACGACAACGTCGCGGGCAAGCAGCACTTCGACGGCGGCGCGGACATCTTCTGGAAGCCGAACGGGCAGACCCAGCTGACCGCGACGATCAACCCGGACTTCGGCCAGGTCGAGAGCGACGACCTGGTGGTGAACTTCGGCGCCAACGAGACCTTCTTCAGCGACAAGCGGCCGTTCTTCACCGAGAACCAGGGCATTTTCGATTTCGGCACGCCTTCCGACAACAGCCAGCTGCTCTACACCCGCCGCGTCGGCGGCCCGGCGGACGACGGCAGCGGCCCCGGCGACATCACCGCGGCGGTCAAGCTCAACGGCAGCCTCGGCGCCTACAAGTACGGCCTGTTCGCCGCGGACGAGGCGGACGCCGCCGGCCGCTCCTTCCGCGCGCTGCGCCTGGTGCGCGACTACGACAAGCAGAACGTCGGCCTCATGGTCACCCAGGTCGAGCACCCGTACCTGGACCGCGAAGCGACCGTGTTCGGCGTCGACCACAACTGGCGCCCGACGGAAAAGTGGAACATCCAGACGCGCCTGATCGGCAGCGCGATCGACCAGGCCGGCGACACGACCCGCGGCAGCGGCGCGACGGTCTGGGCCGACTACAACTTCGGCAACGGCTGGCGCTCGCAGTGGCTGGCGATGCACTTCGGCAAGGACCTGCAGGTCAACGACTTCGGCTACCTGTCGCGCGCCAACCTCAACTATGCGCACTGGCAGGTCGCGCGCCGCTACACCGACCTGCCCGCGACCTCGTCCTACGCGTCGCGCGAATGGCGCTGGCGCATCGGTGCCACCGACAACGATCGCGGCCTGCCGCTGCAGCGCCAGTTCCGCGTGATGCTGCAGAGCACGCTGCGCGACGGCGGCAGCGAGTACGCGCAGGTCAACGTCAACGCCGCCGGCTACGACGACCGCTTCCTGCGCGGCAACGGCATCCTGCGAACGCCGGCGAACTTCAACGCGTTCTACGAGCGCGACATGGCGCGCAAGGGCGACTGGGAGCTGTACGGCAACCTCGGCCTCAACAACGGCGGCATCGGCCCCGACCATCGCAAGGTCGGCTACAACGCGCAGGTCAAGCCGACGTACTTCGTCAGCGACGCGTTCAACGTGTTCGTCGCCGGCTACGTCGAAAGCACCCCCAACTGGATGGTGTGGCAGCACGACAACCTGCTGGGCACCTTCGAGGAGCGCTCCGTGGAGCTCGACGCGGGCGTGAACTGGACGATCGGCGACCGCCAGGAATTGCGCGTCAAGATGCAGGCGCTCGGGCTCGACGCGAAGGCCAGGCAGGCCTGGCGCGCGGATCCGGACGGCACCGCGGTGGCCGTGGCCGAGCACATCGACGACTTCAGCCTGCGCAACCTCGGCTTCCAGGTCCGCTACCGCTACGAGCTGGCGCCGCTGTCCGACCTGTACGTCGTGTACAGCCGCGGTGGTTACATGCTCGATGAGTACTCGCAGGGCGAAACCGACCAGTTGCGCGACGCGTTCTCGCTGCGCGACAACGAGATGCTGCTGGTCAAGCTGAGCTATCGCTTCGAGCTGTAGCGCGCGCCGCGCGCCCGCGGGTTCAGGGGCGTACTTCGCGCAGGTCCGCCGACGCGATGCGCCAGGCCCGCTGGTCGGCGGTGGCGCCGTCGACCACCGCGCGCCGCAGCGTGTAGGCGCCGGCGTAGTGGTGGACGCTGCCGTCGCGGCGTGTGGCCGTCACCGACACCGGGATCTCGACGTAGCGCGAACCGGCCGCCGCATCGATGCGCCCGGGCGCGCCGATGTCCACGGACACCGATGCGGTGTCGGCGAAACCGCCGGCGAACTGCTGCGGGCTCTGTCCGCTCGCCTGGCCACCGCCCGACCACAGTGCGTAGGCGCGCGGGTACTGGTTCGCGGCGATCGCCGCGTAGTACGCGTCAATCACGGCCACCGCATCGGCCGGCGTCGGTTCGGCCGTCGCGGGCGGCGGCGTGGTGTCCGGTGGCGGCGTCGGCAATGCGTCGGCATCCGGCGGCGGGGGCAGCGCATCGCCGGCGATGACGGGCGGCGGCGAGGTGGTCGCGCCCGCGATCCCGGCACCCACCGCGCCCGGGCCCGGCTTGTCCGGCATGCCGGTGATCGATCCGCTGCCGGCTTCGGGTTTGGGCAACGTCTCCTCGACGTCGCCCGCCGCCCTGCGGTCGGCGCCGGCGCGATCGCCCGATCCGCACGCGGAAAGCAGTGCGCAGCAGGCGGCGAGGAGCAGGGTGGTTGCGTGCGTGCGATCCAAGGCATGGCTCCGGCGGCGGGTCGGCCGCAACGATAGCAGCGCCGGCGCGACGATGCCGGCAAGACGGCCGGGACAAAAAGAAAGGCCGGAATCCCTGCGGATCCCGGCCCTGCATGCCGCGGCCGGCGAACCGGCCCGGCCCTCCCGTCAGCGACGGGCGGAAAGCGTCGCGATCAGGCGGCGGCGTCCTTGAGCTTCTTCAGCGGGCGCACCTTGACCTTCACCGAGGCGGGCTTGGCGGCGAACCACTGCTCTTCCTTGGTGAACGGGTTGATGCCCTTGCGCTTCGGCTTGGCCGGCACGTTGACGGCGGTGATCTTCAGCAGGCCCGGCAGCGTGAACGTACCCGCGCCCTTCTTGCTGACCGAACCGTGCACCGCGCCTTCCAGCGAGGCCAGCACCGCGCGCACGTCGCGCGAGGCAACGCCGGTCTGCTCGGAAATGTGCGAGACCAGGCCGCTCTTGCCCAGGGCCTCCTTGATCGGCTTGATCGCGGCCGGCTTGGCAGCGGCCTTCTTCGGAGCGGCCTTCTTTGTCGCCTTCTTCTTCGCCATGTGTTGTCCTGTGTGTCGCGTGAGGTTGATTGGGAATGATTCTGAAATCGGTGCCTGGATTCCCCTCGGCAAGCGGAATGTAGGGCAAGTTCGCGCCGACGCCAAGTCCTCGCAGCGCTTTTTTTTCGGGTTTTCCCGGACGTATTCCCGTGTCGGCGGCGGCCACGCACCGGCCGCCGGGCGTCAGTCTTCCTCGTGCCGGGGCTTGTACGCCTCCACCAGCTTCTGCTGCACCTGCGCAGGAACAGGCTCGTAGTGGCTGAAATCCAACGAATATCTTCCGCGGCCGGCGGTCACCGACTTGAGTTCGGCGGCATAGCCTTCGAGTTCGGACAACGGCACCTGCGCCCGGACCACGATCTCGCCGCCGCGCGCCGAATCGGTGCCGCTGATCCGTGCGCGCTTGGCGGCGAGGCCGCCGCTGATGTCGCCCATGTGCTGTTCCGGCGCGGAGACTTCCAGGTCCACGATCGGCTCCAGCACCTGCGGCCTGGCCTTCGCCACCGCATCCAGGAACGCCTTCCTGCCGGCGGCGACGAACGCGACTTCCTTGCTGTCCACGCTGTGGTACTTGCCGTCGTAGACGACCACGCGCAGGTCCTGGATCGGATAGCCGGCGACCGCCCCGCTGGCCAGCGCCTGGCGCACGCCCTTCTCGACGGCCGGGATGAATTGACCGGGAATCGTGCCGCCCTTGACCTCGTCGGCGAACTCGAAGCCGGCGCCACGCGCCAGTGGCTCGACGCGCAGGAACACCTCGCCGAACTGGCCGGCGCCGCCGGTCTGCTTCTTGTGGCGATGGTGCCCTTCGGCCTTCGCGCCGATGGTTTCGCGGTATGCGATGCGCGGCGGCCTGGTCTTCACCTCGACGCCGTAGCGGTCCTTCAACCGGTCGATCATGACCCGCAGGTGCAGGTCGGACAGGCCGCGCAGCACCGTCTCGTTGAGTTCCGCGTCGTGCGACACGGCGAAGGCCGGATCCTCCTCGGCGAGCTTGTGCAGGGCGGTGGAGAGCTTCTGCTCCTGGCCCTTGCTCGCGGCTTCGACCGCGAGGCCGAACATCGGCTTCGGGAAGGCCATCGACGCCAGGTGCAGGTGGTCCTCGGCATGGCTGTCGTGCAGCACGGCGTCGTAGTGCAGCTCGTCGACCTTCGCGACGGCGGCGATGTCGCCGGGGATCGCTTCCTGCACCTCCACGTGCTCCTTGCCGCGCAGCCGGAACAGGTGCGCGACCTTGAACGGCTTGCGCCCATCGCCGACGAACAGCTGCGAATCGCGCCGCACCGTGCCCTGGTGGACGCGGAACACGCCCATCTTGCCGACGAACGGATCGTTGCCGATCTTGAACACGTGGGCGATGACGTGCGCCGCGGGGTCGGGCCTGGCGACGACCGGCTCGGCGGCATCGCCCGTGCCTTTCACGAACGGCGGCGGGTTGGCTTCGCCCGGGTGCGGGAACAGGCGCTCGGCGATGTCCAGCAGTTCCTTCACCCCCACGCCGGTGCGCGCCGAGGTGAAGCACACCGGCACGAGGTGGCCTTCGCGCAGGCACTGCTCGAAGGCGTCGTGCAGCTCGGTGCCGGACAGGCCGCCCTCGCCGGCGTCGAGGTAATGGTCCATGACCGTTTCGTCGACCTCGACGACCTGGTCGATGATGCGCTGGTGCCACTCGCCGACGCTGCCGGCATCCGTGGCTTCCGCCGAACCCGCCGCCCCGGCGCCGAAGCAGTCCACGACGCGGCGGCCGTGGTCCGCCGGCAGGTTGAGCGGGAGCAGCTCCGGCCCGAAGGTCGCTCGCAGCGACTCGAGCACGGCACCGGCGTCGACGCCTTCGTGGTCGATGCGGTTGACGACGATCGCGCGGCACAGTCCGCGCGCCGCGGCGTGTTCCATCATCCGGCGCGTGCCGTGGCCGATGCCCGTGTCGGCATCCACCACGATCGCGACGGTTTCCACCGCCGCGAGCGCGGAGAGCGCCGGGCCGCGGAAATCCGGATATCCCGGCGTATCGATGAGGTTGACGTGCACGAGCTCCCGACCGGCCGCGGCATGGTCGGTGCCGGCGATCGCCGAATCGAGCGAATGTCCGCGCGCCTTCTCGATGGGGTCGAAATCGGAGACGGTGCTCCCGCGTTCGATGCTGCCTGCCGCCTGGATCGCGCCGCCGGCATGCAGCAGGGCTTCGAACAACAGGGTCTTGCCGGCGCCTGGGTGGCCTGCGAGGGCCACGTTGCGGATTTTCTCCGTACGGGCCTGCTCGGTCGGATTCGACATGAGCGGAACTCCTGTCCCACGGGGAACCAAGCCTCCCGCAGCGGGGCACGGGGGTCAAGCGCCGCCGGGAGCCGGACGCGCGATGGGCACGCGGCGGGCACGGAGGCGGGCGTAAGCTGGGTTTCCGACCGTTGCAAGGAGCACCGCATGGGAATCTCGCGCTACGCCACCGCCCATTGGGAAGGCGACCTGAAATCCGGCAAGGGCCGGCTGTCCACGCCCGAAAGCGGCTTGATGGCCGACACCCCGTACGGGTTCGCCTCGCGTTTCGGCGACCGCAAGGGCGTCAATCCGGAGGAACTCATCGCCGCCGCGCACGCGGGCTGCTTCACGATGGCGCTGTCGGCCAAGCTCTCCGAGCATGGCCATCCGCCGGAAGCGCTGGACACGCGCGCCGAGGTGGACCTGTCGATGGAAGGCGGCCCGTCGCTGTCCGCGATCCGGTTGAAGGTCACCGCGCGCGTGCCGGGGCTCGATGCCGCCGGCTTCCGCGCGATCGCCGACGATGCCGGCAAGCATTGCCCGGTGTCGCGCGCGCTCAGCGCCGTGCCCATCACCGTCGAGGCGACCCTGGCAGGACCGTGACTGAACGCCGCGACCGAACGCCGGCCGGGTTCAGGATCGTTTCACCGCCGCGCCCGGAGGATGCACTGGAGCGTCGCCCTGGCGCCGGAGCCCAACATGAAAGTCGCGAACAAGTTCCTCTCCGTCCCGTTCCTGGCCGCCGCGCTCGTCGCCAGCGGAACGGCTTCCGCGCAGGCCTACGGATCGCAGTACGGCGCGCAGTACGGATCCCAGTACGGTTCCCGGTATGGGTCGCAGTACGGCGCGCCCGTGGTCGACGGCAACAGCGTCAATGCCGGCGGTTACTACGACTACGCCCGCGTCATTCGGGTCGTGCCGGTGGCGAGCGCCGGCACTTATCCCGTCGCGGGGCCGCACTGCACCTCACGGCGCGACGGCTACGCCGGCGACTATTACGGGCCCGACGGACGGTACTACGGCAACGGCGACCCCTACGCGGGCACGCAGCGCAGCCGCGGCTCGGAAGGGGGCCGCACCGTGGCCGGCGTCCTCGGCACGGTGATCGGTGCGGTCGTGGGCAGCCAGGTCGGCGGCGGCTCGGCGCGCTACGCCACCGCGGCGATCGGCTCGGCCGTCGGCGGGGTCGCGGGGCGCCAGGTCTACGACAATGCGCACCGCAATGACGGCGGCGGCACGGTGACCGTCTGCGACCCGGTGGATGCCCGGCAGCCGTATCCGTCGTCCTATCCCGCGGGTTACCCGGCGTCGGCGCGCGGCATGTACGACGTCACCTACGAGTACGCCGGCCGCACCTATGTCGCGCGCACCGCGTACGATCCGGGCGACCGCATCCGCGTGCGCGTGGACGTCCGCCCCGAGTGAACGCCCTGGCACCCGCGGCCGCGTCGCAGCGTCCGCGGGTGCGCCCCCGGCGCGGCGCGCTTCATCGCGGCGCGGCAGCGCCCCCGGCATCCCAGGCGATTTCGCCGCGAACGACGGTGCGGCAACGGCCGCCCGACCACACGTCGCCGGCGGCGTCCACCTCGAGTTCGATGATGGCGTCGTGGCCGACTTCGCGCCCCTGGCTCACGCGGTAGAAGCCGCCGTCGCCGGGCAAGGCGCCGCGTTCGGCCAGCCACGCCGCGAGCGTCGCGTTCGCCGCGCCTGAAGCCGCGTCCTCGAAGCGCGCCGGCGCACCGACGAAGGCGCGCACGGCGAGGTAGTAGACCGGGTCGTGGCTGCGCGCGAAGGCGCAAACGCCCATGCTGCCGCTCGCTTCCGCCAGGCGCTCGACGGCGTCCCAGTCCGGACCGGCCGCGCGCAGGGCCGCTTCATCCGACGCCTCGAACAGCCACCACTTCCGGCCGCCGTCCATCAGCGCGGGCGGCAGCGCGCCTGGCGCAAGGCCGGGCAGGGCGGCCGCGAGGCGCACGTCGGCCGGCGCGGCGACTTCGACGACCGAGGCGCGCGGCGTGCGCACCGCGATCGTGCGGCCCGCTCCCTCGCCGCGCACGCGCAGCGGCAACAGGCCGGCGATGCCCTCCTGCACGAAGAGGCCGTCGCGCGGCGTGGCGAGGCCCGACTCGAGCACGATGTGCGCGGTGCCGACGCTCGGGTGGCCGGCGAAGGGGACTTCGCGGCGCGGGCTGAAGATGCGCAGCCCGTAGCTCGCGCCCGGCGCGGCGGGCGGCAGCACGAAGGTCGTCTCCGGGAGGCGGGTCCAGCGCGCGATCGCCTGCATGTCGTCGTCGCCGAGGCCTTCGGCGTCGAGGACGACGGCGAGCGGGTTGCCGGCGCCGGGCCGGTCGGCGAACACGTCGAGCTGGAAATAGCGGCGCGCGGCCATGGCGTGGGGTCCGGTCTGGGCGTCTGGTCGTCTAGAATGCGATGCCCGGCGTCGCAGGCAAGCGACGGGATTCTACGGGCTCCCCGTCTTCCATTCGTCCGCAGGCGAGATGACTCCTCCCGATCGCTGGATCGTGCTCAAGTTCGGTGGCACCTCGGTGTCGCGCCGCGAGCGCTGGGACACCATCGGCCGCATCGCGCGCGAGCGCGCCGAATGCAGCGGTGCGCGGATCCTGGTCGTGGTGTCGGCGCTCTCCGGCACGACCAACGAATTGCAGGCGATCTGCGGCGGCGACGACATCGCGGCGCGCGCGGCGGCGATCGCGGCGCGGCATCGCGCGTTCGCGGTCGAGCTGGGGCTCGATCCCGATGCGGTGCTGGGCGAACGGCTCGCGGCGCTGCACGCGCTGGCGGGCGTCGATCCGCGCGCCGCGACGCGCGCGCTCGAGTGGCAGGCCGAGGTGCTGGCGCAGGGCGAGCTGCTGTCGTCCACGCTCGGCGCGGCCTACCTGCGCGCGCAGGGCCTGGACTTCGGCTGGTGCGACGCGCGCGACTGGCTCGATGCCGTGGCGCTGCCGAACCAGAACGCCTGGTCGATGCGGTTGTCGGCGACCTGCGGCCACCTCGCCGACGAAGCCTGGCGCGCGCGCTTCGCCGCGCAGCAGCCGGCGCGCATGCTGCTCACCCAGGGATTCATCGCCCGCCACGGCGACGGCACGACCGCGATCCTCGGGCGTGGGGGTTCGGATACCTCC
This sequence comes from uncultured Gammaproteobacteria bacterium, assembly GCA_966212495.1. Lineage (GTDB taxonomy): Bacteria > Pseudomonadota > Gammaproteobacteria > Xanthomonadales > Xanthomonadaceae > Cognatiluteimonas. The sequence continues at coordinate 7,191 of CBIHRR010000009.1, read as the reverse complement.
GCATCGTGCTTCGGCGCGTTGCTGGGCGCGCAGCAGGTGGAGATCTGGACCGACGTGCCGGGCATGTTCAGCGCGAACCCGCGCGAAGTCCCCGACGCGCGCCTGCTCGCGCGGCTCGACTACGCCGAGGCGCAGGAAATCGCGACGACCGGCGCCAAGGTGCTGCATCCGCGTTCGATCGGCCCGTGCCGCGACGCGCGCGTGCCGATGGCGATCCTCGACACCTCGCGCCCGCACCTGCCGGGCACCCGCATCGACGCCACCGCGGCCACGGTACCCGGCGTCAAGGCGATCAGCCGCCGCAACGGCATCGTGCTGGTGTCGATGGAATCGATCGGCATGTGGCAGCAGGTCGGCTTCCTCGCCGACGTGTTCGAGCGCTTCAAGCGCCACGGCCTGTCGGTTGACCTGATCGGTTCGTCGGAAACCAACGTCACGGTGTCGCTGGACCCGAGCGACAACCTCGTCAACGGCAACGTGCTGGAGACGCTGAGCGCCGACCTGGCCGAGATCTGCCGGGTGAAGGTGATCGTGCCGTGCGCGGCGATCACGCTGGTCGGCCGCGGCATGCGCTCGTTGCTGCACCGCCTGTCGGACATCTGGGCGACCTTCGGGCGCGAGCGCGTGCACCTGGTCTCGCAGTCGTCGAACGACCTCAACCTGACCTTCGTGATCGACGAAGCCGACGCCGATGGCTTGTTGCCGGAGCTGCATGCCGAGCTGGTGCGCAGCGGCGCGATGCCGATGGGCGACGCCGGCGTGTTCGGCCCGACCTGGCACGAGATCGCGCACGGGCGCCGCGAGCGTCCGGCGCCGTGGTGGCTGGCGCGGCGCGACGCGCTGCTGCGGCTCGCCGAACGCGGAACCCCGCGCTACGCCTACGACCTCCACGTGGTGCGCGAGCGGGCGCGGGCGCTGCGCGCGGTCGAAGCGGTGGACCGGCGCTTCTACGCGCTGAAGGCCAATCCGCACCCCGCGATCCTGCGCGCGCTCGCCAACGAAGGCTTCGGCTTCGAATGCGTGTCGCCCGGCGAACTGGAGCGCGTGTTCGAGGCGGTGCCGGGCGTCGCGGCGCGCAACGTGCTGTTCACGCCGAGCTTCGCCCCGCGTGCCGATTACGAGGGCGCGTACGCGCGCGGCGCCACCGTGACCATCGACAGCGTCGAGATCCTGCGGCGCTGGCCCGGGCTGTTCCGCGGCCGCGAGGCCTGGCTGCGGCTCGACCTCGGCCGCGGCGAAGGCCACCACCGCAAGGTGCGCACGGGCGGTGCCGAGGCGAAATTCGGCCTGCCCATCGCGCGCCTCGAGGAATTCCTCGCGGCGGCCGACACGGCGGGCGTCGCGATCACCGGGCTGCATGCGCACCTGGGCAGCGGCATCGAGTCCTCGTCGCACTGGCGCGAGGCCTATGCGGAACTCGCGGGCCTGGCCGAGCGCGTCGGCACGATCGCCACCATCGACATCGGCGGCGGCCTGCCGGTGCCTTACCTGCCGGACGCGGAACCGTTCGACCTCGAGGCGTGGTCCGCGGACCTGGCCACGATCCGCGCCGCGTACCCGCAATTCGCGCTCGCGGTCGAGCCGGGCCGCTACTTCGTCGCGGAGGCCGGGGTGCTGCTGGTGACCGCGACGCAGGTGGTCGCGAAGGACGGCGTGCTGCGAGTCGGTTGCGACGCTGGCATGAACGCGCTGCTGCGGCCGGCGCTCTATGACGCGTACCACCACGTCGCCAACCTCACGCGCGTCGGCGATGCAGGGGAGGCGAGCTTCGACGTGGTGGGCCCGGTCTGCGAATCCGGCGACGTGCTGGGCCGCGCCCGGCGCCTGCCGGCGGCGACCGCGCCCGGCGACATCCTGCTGCTTGCCGATGCCGGCGCCTACGGCATGGCGATGGCCAACACCTACAACCTGCGGGCGCTGCCGGCAGAGGACGTGATCGATGACTGACCTGCAGACCGGCCACCAGGGCAAGCCTGGCTGGAAATTCGAGCGCGAGGCGATCCGCGCGTTCCGCTTCGTGCGCCGCCATTTCGACCCGGAGAGCGGCATCGCGACGCTCGCGTACGCCTTCGACGACGGCCCGGAGCTGGTGGAAACGGTGGCGATCCCGGGCGCGCCCTTCGCGCTGGACGCCGGTCGCGCCGAAGCGGTGGCGCGCGCCTTGCGGCTGCTGCACCTCATCGCGGGCGTGAGCTATTACAAGGCCGCCGTGCCGCCGGAGATCGTGGTCGAGGGCGAACCGCTGGACGAGGCGCTCGCGGCGTTGCTGCACGCGGTATACCGCAACGGCCTCGGCGAGTTCGCGTATCGCAACGGCATCGCGCTCGACGGGCGCATCCGCTTCCCGTCGTCCGGCGCCGCGCCCGCGGCGGCGCCCGACGCCGCCGTCGATCCGCGCCGTGCCTTCGTCGCGATCGGCGGCGGCAAGGATTCGCTGGTCACGATCGAGGCGCTGCGCGCCGCCGGCGTCGACCAGACCGCGTGCTGGATCGGCGGCTCGCAGTTGATCGCCGCGTGCGCCGCGCGCACCGGACTGCCGACGCTCAACATCGGCCGGCAGCTCGCGCCGCAGCTGTTCGAGTTCAACCGCCAGGGCGCGCTGAACGGGCACATCCCGGTGACCGCGGTGAACTCCGCGATCCTGGTGCTGGCGGCGGCGCTGCACGGCGCGGGCCAGGTGGTGTTCTCGAACGAGCGGTCGGCCAGCTACGGCTCGATGATCACGCTCCGCGACGGCAGCGGAACCGGCGAAGTGAACCACCAGTGGTCGAAGGGCTGGGATTTCGAGCGGCTGTTCGGGGACTACGTCGCGGGCCACGTCGCGCGCGGCCTGCACTACTACTCGCTGCTGCGGCCGCTGTCGGAATTGGCGGTCGCGCGGCTGTTCGCGCGCAGCGACCGCTACGACGCGCATTTCTCCAGCTGCAACCGCAACTTCCACATCCTCGGCGAGCGGCCGGTGAACCGCTGGTGCGGGCAGTGCCCGAAGTGCCACTTCGTGTTCCTCGCGCTGGCGCCGTTCATGTCCAAGCCGCGCCTGGTCGGCATCCTCGGCCGCAACCTGCTGGACGACCCGGAGCAGGCCGGCGGCTACGACGCGCTGCTCGAGTACCAGGACCACAAGCCGTTCGAGTGCGTGGGCGAGGGCCGCGAATCGCGCGCCGCGATGGCGGCGCTGGCGCAGCGCCCGGAATGGCGCGAGGACGTGCTGGTGCGCCGTTTCGCGCGCGAGATCCAGCCGCAGCTCGACGCCGGCGCGCTCGCGATCGAACCGCTGCTCGTGCCCGAGGGCGAGCACCGGATCCCGCCCGCGCTGTGGGAGACGCTGCGTGCGCATTTCGGCGCTTGAAGGCCGCCGCGTCGCGCTCTGGGGCTGGGGCCGCGAGGGCCGCGCCGCCTGGCGCGCGCTGCATGCGCGCGGCATCGGTCCGCTCGCGCTCTTCTGCAATGAAGTCGAAGCGGCCGAAGCGCGCGCGCTCGATCCGTCGCTGGCGATCGAGCCGGACGCAGGCGCGGAGCGCCTCGCCGCCTACGACGTGGTGGTGAAGTCGCCCGGCATCAGCCCGTACCGGCCGGAGGCGGTCGAGGCCGCGGCCCGCGGCACGCGCTTCGTCGGCGGCACCGCGCTGTGGTTCGGCGAGCGCGCGGGCGCCGACGGCACCGTCGCTGCGACCGCCTGCGTCACCGGCACCAAGGGCAAGAGCACCACGACCGCGCTGCTCGCGCACCTGCTGCGCGCCGGCGGACACCGCACCGCGCTTGCGGGCAACATCGGCATGCCGCTGCTGGAACTGCTCGATGCGGATCCCGCGTACTGGGCGATCGAGCTGTCGAGCTACCAGACCGGCGACGTCGCCGCCTCCGGCGCGCGACCCGACGTGGCGGTGGGCCTCAACCTCTTCCCCGAACACCTCGACTGGCACGGTTCGCACGAACGCTACGTCGCCGACAAGCTGCGGCTGTTCACCGAAGCGCGCCCGCGTGTCGCCGTGCTCAACGCGCGCGACCCGATCCTCTCGGCGCTGGCCTTGCCCGGCAGCCAAGTGCGCTGGTTCGACCGCGAGGACGGTTGGCACCTGCGCGGCGACGCGCTGCACCGCGGCGATGCGTTCGTCATGGACACCGCCGGGTTGCCGCTGCCGGGGCGCCACAACCGCATCAACCTGTGCGCCGCGCTCGCCGCGATCGAAGCGCTCGGCCTCGATGCCGCGCCGCTGGCCCGGCATGCCGCCAGCTTCCGGCCGCTGCCGCACCGGCTGCAGTCGCTGGGCGTGCGCGACGGCCTGGAATGGGTGAACGATTCGATCAGCACCACGCCGCATGCGTCGCTCGCCGCGCTGGCGATGTTCCGCGGCCGGCCGGTGGCGTTGCTCGCCGGCGGCCACGACCGCGGGCTCGACTGGGGCGAGTTCGCGGCGGCCATGCGCGACGCCGCGCCGGCGGCGATCATCACGATGGGCCAGAACGGCGCCCGCATCCACGAGTTGCTTGCGCCGGTCGCGGCCCGGCGCGGTTTCGTGCTGCAGGCAGTCGACGCCCAGGGGCCTGCCATGCTGGAGGAAGCGGTGCGCCTGGCGCGCGCGGCCCTGCCGCCGGGCGGCGTGGTGCTGCTGTCGCCCGGCGCGCCGAGCTTCGGCGCGTATCGCGACTACACCGAACGCGGGCGGCATTTCGCCCGGCTGGCCGGCTTCGATCCCGACGCGATCTCCGCGATTCCCGGCCTCGGCGTCGCCTGACGCCGCCGCGGCGCATCCTGCGCTACGCTCGCGGCTTCCCGAACGCTGGAGCGATGCCATGGACGTTTCGACGAAGCCCCGATCGGCGCAGCCCCGGGCGACGCGGCTGAGGCAGCTGGCGGCCGTTGCCGTCCTCGCCGCGTGCGCGCTGCCCGCGTTCGCGAAGATGCAGGCGAAGCCCGTCGAGTGGAAGGTCGGCGAGCGCGCGTTCTCCGGCGTGCTCGTGTTCGACGACGCCGGCGGCAAGCGCCCCGGCCTGGTGATGGTGCCCGACTGGTACGGCGTCACCGATTCGGCGGTCGCCAAGGCGAAGCACATCGCCGGCAAGGATTACGTGGTGCTGCTCACCGACGTGTACGGCAAGGGCGTGCGCCCGAAGGACAACAAGGCGGCGAGCGCGGCCGTCGGCGCGCTGTCGAAGGATCCGGCGGAATGGCGGGCGCGCGTGGCGAAGGCGTTGCAGGTGCTGCGCGAGAACGCCGCGCACGCGCCGCTCGACGCCACGAAGCTTGCGGCGATCGGCTACTGCTTCGGCGGTTCGAGCGTGCTGGAACTCGCGCGCAGCGGCGCGGACATCGCCGCGGTCGTCACCTTCCACGGCGGCCTCGGCACCAGCGAGCCGGCGAAGCAGGACGCGGTCAAGGCCAGCCTGCTCGTGCTCAACGGCGCCGACGACCGCGGCACGGCCGGGGACATCGCCGGCTTCCAGAAGGAAATGAACGACGCCGGCGCCGACTGGCAGTTCGTCAACTTCAGCCACACCGTGCATTGCTTCGCGCTGCCGGACGCGAACAGCCCGCCGGGCTGCGTGTACAACCCGCTGTCGGCGGCGCGGGCCGAGCGGATGATGCGCGGCTTCCTCGCGGAGCGCTTCGCGGCGCACTGACCGCCCCGCGCGGCGACGTCGCGGCCGCGGCGGCTCAGCGGTCGCGGTCGACGGCGTAGCGGGCGAGTCCGCGCAGCGCCGCGAGCGCGGCGTTCGGGGCCAGGCCATCGAGCGCGCGCTCGGCGGCACGTGCGTAGTCGCGCGCCCGTTCGAGGCTGTAGGCCAGGCTGCCTGCCGCGGCGATCGCCGCCTGCACCTCCGGCATCGCCTCCGCGTCGCCTTCCTCCAGCGCCCGGCGCAGCAAGGCGCGGGTGGCGGCGTCGGAACGCGCCATCGCGTGGATGAGCGGCAGCGTCGCCTTGCCCTCGGCGAGATCGTCGCCCAGGTGCTTGCCCAGCGTGGCTTCGTCCGCGGCGTAATCGAGCACGTCGTCGGCGATCTGGAACGCATGGCCGAGCGAGAGGCCGTACGCGTGCAGCGCGTCGCAAGTGGCGTCGTCCGCGCCGGCGAGCAGCGCGCCCAGCCGCGTCGCGGCCGCGAACAGCACCGCGGTCTTGCGCTCGATCACGCGCAGGTACGCGGCCTCGTCCGTGTCCGGATTGCGCACGTGCAGCAGCTGCAGCACCTCGCCCTCGGCGATGCGGTTGGTGGTGTCGGCGAGCACGCGCATCACTTCCATCCGCTCGAGCTCGACCATCATCTGGAAGCTGCGCGAATACAGGAAGTCGCCCACCAGCACGCTCGCCGCGTTGCCGAACAGCGCGTTGGCGGTGCTGCGGCCGCGGCGCAGGTCGGATTCGTCCACCACGTCGTCGTGCAGCAGGGTCGAGGTGTGGATGAACTCGACCACCGCGGCGAGCTGGTGCGCGTCGGCGCCGACCCCGTCCGCGGGCGTGGCGCCGCGCTTGCCCAGCGCCGCCGCCGCGAGCAGCAGCAGCATCGGGCGCAGGCGCTTGCCGCCGGCGCCGACGATGTGCTCGGCGACCTGGTTCACGAGGACGACGTCGGAGGCAAGGCGTCGCCGGATCAGGGCATCGACGGCGGCCATGTCGGCGGCGGCGAGGGCCTGGATGGCGGCCAGGCCGGGCACGGCGTCGGCAGGTGGATGCCGGGGCGGGGCGGTGTCCATGCGAGGTCCGTTGCGGGGAACCGGGATTATAGGCAGCGGCCGCGCCAGCCCGCGTTTTTCGAGGCGAATTCCGACGGCCCGGCGGGGGTAAGCCCGCGCGTGGCGGATGCCGGGTTGTGCCAGAATGCCCATCGGCCCGTTCGCGGGCGAACCTGAAGGAAAAGTCCATGGCGCGCGGCGTGAACAAGGTGATCCTGGTCGGCAACCTCGGCAACGACCCGGAAGTGAAATACACCCAGGGCGGGATGGCCATCACCACCCTGAGCCTGGCAACGACCAGCGTGCGCAAGGACAAGGACGGCAACACCCAGGAGCGCACCGAGTGGCACCGGGTGAAGCTCTTCGGCAAGCTCGGCGAGATCGCCGGCGAGTACCTGAAGAAGGGCCGCCAGGTCTACATCGAGGGGTCCATCCGCTACGACAAGTTCACCGGCCAGGACGGCGTGGAGAAATACTTCACCGACATCGTGGCCGACGAGATGCAGATGCTCGGCGGCGGC